>JBEKAS010000001.1:0-81709 GCA_050015795.1 Occallatibacter sp.
CGTGCGGCTCTCCAGAATCACACGCACCGGCGTATTCACCAGCAACTGGCTCAGGCGGCCCTTGTCGGTGAAGGCCTTTATAAACGTTCCGTCCTTCAACTTTTCCAGAATGCGCGGGGCGATGCCACCACCCACGTAGAGCCCGCCCACCGACAAAATCTTCAGCGCCAGGTTGCCGGCCTCGGCGCCGTAGGCCGAAACGAACATGTCCAGCGCCTTCTCGCAGAGCTCGCTCTTGGCCTTCAGCGCCAGCTCCGTGATCACGGCATTCGGGTCTTCCGTCGTCATGCGCTGGGCCAGCCACGCCGGCTCTTCCATGCCCCTGACCTCGCGCAGAAACTCGTAACAGTTGGTCAGCCCCTGCCCGCTGACCACGCGCTCAAAGCTGATGCGTCCATCGTATTTCTGGCGCAGAAAGCGCAGCAGGTCGATCTCGTCTTCGTTGCGCGGCGCAAAGTCCGAGTGGCCACCCTCCGAAGGGTAGGGAACGTAGTCGCGCCCATCCCACACCAGAAACGCTTCGCCCAGGCCGGTTCCGGCCGAGATCAGCGCGCGGTTTCCCACCTGCCGGGCATCGCCCTCGCTCAAGGTGTAAATCTGCTCGGGGCCGAGCTCGGCGATACCGTACCCGTTCGCCTGCAAATCATTGATAAGAAAAACGTAATCAATCTTCAAGTTGCGTGCCAGCTCGCGGCTGTCCAGCGTCCAGGGAAGGTTGGTGAGCCGCAGCCGCCCATCCCGCACCGGTCCCGGCACGCCAAAACACGCCGCGGTCACTTTTTCGGAAACGACAAATTCCTTCACGATCGCTTCCAGCCCCGAGTATTCCCTGGCCGGGAACTGCTTGTCGCGTGCGTGCTTCAGGTTGCCGTCGGTAAAGTCAAACAGCGCCAGGTGAACCTTGGTGCCGCCTACATCGCCTGCCAGAATCATTCCATCCTCTCGATAACTCCACAGCCTTGTGCGCCCGGCTCAGGCAACAGCGCCGCCGCCGCACGGTCCAGGAGTAACGTCAGTATACCGTCCACGGGGCGGATCAACTGACTGGGCAGCCGCTCCATGTCCCGTGGCCCCGTAAATACCTCTTTCAGAATCTGCGCCTTATCCGCTCCGCCGATGAGGAAGAAGACCGCAGCCGCACGGTTGATGACTGGCCAGGTCAGCGTGACCCGCCAGGAGTCTTTGTTCTCGACATGGTTGGCCACGGCCAGCCGGCCCAGCTCGAAGAGGGCTTGAGTGTGGGGAAAAAGAGACGCAGTGTGTCCATCTGGCCCCATACCCAATTGCACGACATCGAACCGCGGCAGCTCGGCGCCCTCCAGACGGAAGCTATTCCGCAATTCCGACTCGTAACGCGCCGCGGCGGCCTCCGGTTCCAGCTCGCCCTCCATGCGGTGAATCTGCTCTGGCTGGAGCGGCACGTGATCCAGCATCGCCTCGCGCGTCAAGCGGTAGTTCGAATCGGGGTCATCCGGCGGTACGCAGCGCTCGTCGACCCACCACAGGTCGAGCTTCGACCACGGCATCCGCGCCCGCCACGGCTGTAAGGTATCGGCCAGCAGCGCAAACGTCGCCCTGGGCGTCGACCCGCCGCTGATGGCAATCCTCGCGCGGCCGCGCGAGGCTACGGCGCGCTCTGCCTGCTCCACAAAATATTGCGCCGCGCGCGCGGCGAGCGCCGCGGCATTGGGCGCGACGTAGTAGACAATCTTCAGTTGTTGAGGCATGGGGAATCGTCCTCTGGCTTCTACGCTAAATGGATGCGTTGCGCGGCCGGGCAGGCGCTATTTCTTCACCACTTGAATGCTTCCGTCAATGCTGATGGCGAACACATGTTTCGCGGTGCCAATGTATTCGGGAATCGAGGGCCTTCGCGTCAGCACATACAAAACATCGGTATCCTCTGGAGCATCGCTCAACACATGGGAGTGGTTGCCGGCCACAATTTTGAGCTTCGGATCGAATTGAAAATCGAGAATCGTCTTGTGCAATTGACGTTTCTCAAGGATCTGTTTGCCGTCCGACGAAATCGTGTAGCGCACGTCGCCACCTAATGGCCAAACGGTGCTTTTCGTCTGCGCCGGATAGAGATACACATACAGATTTCCGTCTTCGGCAGAAAGAATCGCCGTGTTGTAGGGACGATTCGGCGTCCCAAAGTCGCCGATCACCAGCTCTAGCGCCCGCTCTTTCGCAACCAGATCGTCCGGGCCTTCCCGTGGCGGATTGTATTTCACGGCCGTGTACTCTTCCGGCCCTCCCGCTTGTTTCGCTTCGTAGGCTATCAGCAGCCGGTCGTGCGTCTCGTTCCACTTTGGAAACACCACCTCCCAGCCCACGGGTGTTTTCATGCAGATGTAGTGAGTCAATCCATTTGTGTCGGGATGCAGCGCGAAAAACGCGTCGGTTCCGTGCCATGCAGCCTGATCGTAGGCGTAGAGTGCGCGACCCCGCTCCGTCACCCCCGCAAGATAGGCACTGAGATCTTTGTCGTCAACATGTCTTGTCTGTGCTGCAAGAGAATTCGCAAAAGCAAAAAGACACGTCGCAGCCAAAGCCAGAGATCTGCGCATACCAGCACCCTTCTCCACGCGGAACGGCAATGAATCCATAACGCACCGATTCAAATCGCCGCAGTTCGCTTGAAATGATTTGTGGGAATGATACGCCGTGGGCCGGCCCTACCGTCGAGCACTCCTCACAATTGCGCAATGCAGCGGCGCAGACGATCGATCCAGTTCGTCGCATCTCCGGAATCACTACCGGTCGACTCTCATTCGCCTGATATCTTCGAGTTCCGGCATGGTGCCGCCAAGCGCGGCGAGCTGGCGCGACGCCTCCCGATGAATCAGCGCCTTCAACGCTTCGTGCAGGAGAACGGTCCTGTCGGTGATTCCGGTGTAATCCTGCGCCTGGCGCACTAGCTCGTCGTCGAGTCGCACGGTGGTCCTCATAAGGTCCTCTTATCACCTATATCGACGATACCGGACTGATATCCAATGAATTCCAGGCCGCGGACGGCCCTGAAAACCTGTCTCTACCGTCCGAGGTACGCCCGGTACTGCTGCTCCAGAACACCGGCGGCGCGCGCCAGCATCAGCTTCGAGACGTTGTACTGGTACAGGCTCTCCACGAGGTTGTTTTCGGCGGTGGCCAGGGTGGCTTGCGCCGTCACCAGGGGCAGGTTGTCGTCCACGCCGGCATTCACGCGGTCGGTCTCGTCGCTCAACGTACGCGTGGCAAGGTCCACATTGGATCGCGCCACGTCGACGAGCTGCTGGTTCGCGTTCACGTCCAGCAGCGCCGCCTGCACCTGTTCGTCGATGTGGTTGCGCAGGTCGGCAAGTTGGGCATCGATCGAGTCCATCTCCGCCTTTGACGCATCCTCATCGCCTCGCAGCCGCGCCTCGCGAAAGATGGGAAAGTTCAGCGTCCCGATGGCGGACCAATCGCCGTGCGTGCCCGCGCCATTCACTGTGCTGGTGCCGTAGTAGCTTTTAAAACTGAGCGTGGGCAGCCGCTCGCTGCGATACACCGCGTGCACAGCCTTGTACTCCACCGCCTGGTTCTGCAGGTTCTGGTAGTCCTGGCGGCTGCGGTAGGCGAGCGCTCGCACCTCATCCGGCGTCTGCTCGGCCAGGTCGCTGTAGGGCGCGGGATCGGTGAGGGCAATCTCCTGTCCGGGATCGATGCCGATCTCGCGCTTGAGCAGAATCAAATCCTTCGCCTGCTGGTTCTGGGCCGCAATCAGCGCCTGCTGCTGCGACTCAAGTTGTACGCGAGCGCGCAATTCATCCAGATTTGCCACGGTCCCGGCTTGGTGCGCCGCATGCTCGTGATCCAGCTGCAATTGCGCCTGCGCCACCAGGGCGTTTGCGTTCTCCACCTGGCTCTCGTCGGCAATGGCCCGCAGATACGCGGTCGCCACTTGTTGCACCACCTCGCCGCGCGCCGACATCTTGTTGAAATACGCTGACCGCTCCGCCGCGCCCGCCGCCTTCCAGCCCTGGATGACGGGGCCGGAAAACAGGATTTGGCTAAAGTGAATCTGCCCCTCGGTCAAATCGTCGCGCGTAATGTTCGAGAGCCCTGCCGGTATTTTGCCGCCGGGAAACAACGACGAGAACTCGGCAATCACGCTGGGGCCGAATCCGAGCGCCGCCAGGTCGTGCATGTAATAACCGGTGTCGCCGGTGAGCCAGATGGTCGGCAAGAACTCCTGCATCGCCTCGGTCTTCAGCCCGTGCAGCGTTTTCTCGCCGTTCTCGGCTTCTTTCAGTCCCAGGTTGTTTTTCAGGCCGCGCTGGATGGCGTCGTCCAGCGACAACTTGAGCGGCTCGCTCGCGACCGGCTGCGCGGTCACGCTGCCGTAGAAGGGATTGGCCGCCGACGTCGGGTTCTGCCCCTGCGCCAACGCCGCGCCGGCTCCAATCGCCGCCAAAATCAGGAGAAGGAACGCAGGCGCGATTCGCATGAAGTCAAAATGATGCCGTGGATTCACTGCCATTATTTTCTCAGATGCGCCTCTGGCCTCAAAGATTCAATGGCATCCGGAGTAGGTCGGGCTAGTCCGCCGGATGGATCCACATGGCGTTGCCGCCGCCGGAAACCATGTGTACGTCGAGCACCGTCGTGCGGTCGACAGTTTGCTTCGTCAACACCGTGTGCGTTGGTTCCTCGGCTGCGTCCGGCGCATCGGCGTAAATCTCCGCTACATATTTCCCCTCGCCCAGAAAGCTCAGCGGCACCTTCACGTCGCGCGCGTCCCAGTTGGTCAGCGAGCCCACATACCAGTCGTTCCCGCTGCGCCGCGCCAGCGTGATCCACTGCATGGGCATGCCGCCGATCGACCGCACCTCGTCCCACGTGCACGGAACCCGCTTGATGAAATCGAATTCCTTTTGCCCCGCGTAGGCTTCCGGAAAATCCGACACCATCTCGAGTTCGCTCTCGAAGACCACGTAGAGGGCCAACTCCTGGGCGCGCGTGTTCAGTCCCATGGGCATAAAGGGCCGCGGCACAAAGTGCTCCAGGTTCGAGTTGTTGAATGCGCCCGGCGTGTAATCCATGGGCCCGGCCAACATGCGCGTAAAGGGCAGCGTGGCGTTATGCGCCGGTGTCACCCGCGCCGTCCCCTTCAGATATTCCTTGCCCATTACGCCTTCGCGCGTCATCAGGTTGGGATACGTGCGGCGCAGCCCGTCCGGCTTGAACGCGCCGTGGTAGTCGATCATCAGATGATGCTCGGCCGCCGCGGCCACCACCTTGCGGTACCAGTCGACCATCCATTGGTCGTCGCGATTCATGAAGTCGATCTTCACGCCGGCGACGCCCCACTGCTCAAAGAGCGGAAACGCCTGGTCCATGTGCGCGTCCACCGACGTCCAATGCGCCCACAGCCACAGCTTCACGTGCTTTTCCTTTGCGTAGCGCAACAGCTCGGGCATGTCGATGTTCGGCGATACGTGCGTAATATCGGCCAGCCGTGGCTCCGCACCTGTGGCGTTGGGGTCCTTGGCTTCCCATCCCGCGTCGATGAGCATGTACGGGAAGCCCGACGCCGACGCAAAGTCGATGTAGTGCTTCATGATCTCGGTCGTGACGCCGGGCTTGACCGAGAGGCTTGGCGCGGCGTCGCCGCTCCACCAGTCCCACGCCGATTTGCCCGCCTTGATCCACGAGGTGTCAGCAATCTGCGGCGGGGGATTCAGATTGAGCACAATATTCGACTCGATCAGCTTCGACGGCTGGTCGGCGATCATCAGCACGCGCCACGGGCTCGAGAACGGGGTTTCCGTTTCCACCGCATAAGTGGGATCGATGTTGCCGGCGCGATCCTCATGCGGCGAGAGATCGGCATGCACCGTACGGCTCGCGAATCTCTCTGCCTTGCGCAGGTACATGCCTGAGTAATGCTCGATGTCCGCCTCGGTAATCGCGACCCAACCCACGCCCGGCTCGTTGGCAAGATACGGCAGCCCGATCTGCCAGTCCTTGTGCAGCCCGCTCACGTTGCGCAGTTGATACTCGTCCTCCCACGACGACTGATAGCCATCGAGGATCAGCGGGTAGGTCGAAGCGTCTTTGGCATAGGTGAATTCGGTCAGCTCGTGGGCGATGCGGGTTTGGCCAATCCCCGGCTGCTTGGGAACCAGATAGCGAAACGCCACGCCGTCGTCGAAAGCGCGCACTTCGATCGACATCTTGCGACCGGTCGCATCTGCGAAATCCGCACGCACGCCGTTGTAGTGGTTGTGCACTTCGCGCGTCTTGCCCACGGGGAGCGTGTAGGTGTCGTCGGCGCTCTCCGCGTGCTCGCCGGTCTTGCGCATGCCGGGCCCCATGGAGGGCTGCCCTATCAGGTCCAGCCCCAGCCTGGACGCGACAAAGAGCGGCTGGCGGTGAAAGTCGACCGTGTAGCGCAGGTCAACATTGGTGCCGCCGGCATTCTCCGTGCCGCCGGCCCAGTCCCCCGCAAACAGGCGCAACGTGATCTGACCGTTCGGCGATGTCACCGTAGCCGCGGCCGCGCCCGCATTGTCGGGCGACTGTGCGTTCAGAAATCCAGTGGCAACAAGAAGCGCAAGTGGGCACATTCCGGCGTGGCGAAGAGTGGACATGATTCCCCCGTGGCGACCGGCTGGTTGGGTGTGCGTTCACGCAGCCTTGCCGGCCACGCGCCAGTATACGCGGGCGTCGCTGGCCGCAGATATACGCCGCGGATCAGTTCGAAGAAAATCATCCCTCAGGGGCTAAATCCCCGGCTTATTCTTTGCGACGACTTCGGCCCGGCTAAAGCCGTGGCCTTGTTACAAAACTCAGTGTGAAGAAGCGGCTTGCGACCCGGCTAAAGGCGTGCCTTTGTTACAAAGCCCGTCTGCGTGCCCTTCTTACAATGCTCGTAGTGGAGATGCGTTTTCACGCGGCAGGAACTTTGCGGGCGGCGAATTTCATACGAGATGCAGCGCAGCTTCAGCCCAATGCAAGGCTTCTTCGTAGCACACCAGCAGATCGCCGGCGTTGAGGCCTTGCTTTTCCGTCACGATATCGCAGGTCGACCAGTCGGCGCGTTCGTGGCCCTCAAGCCAGCAGAGCAAGGCGCGCTCCGGCAGCTTCTCGCCCTCCAATGCCCGGCGGATCCCGTCTCGCAGCGGCAGCAAGGGCGTCAGATCGTTCATGGGCACCCGCAGCATTGCAGGCAGGAGGCTCAGCAGCCCCAGCAGATACTGCTCTGCGGGCAGCAGATTGCAAAACACTGAGGCCAGTTCGCAAAAGCGCCCGCGAACGAACGCCATGCGCAGCAATTCCATGGGTTGGCCCGCGTTCATCTCGCTGGTAATAGCCAGCGTTGCCAGACGGCGAAAGTTCTCTTCGCCCACGGCGATCAGCGCCGCTTGCACCGATTGCACCTCCTGCCGCATGGCGCTCATGGGCGAATTGACCAGCCGAAGCAGGCGGTAAGTCAGGCAGGTGTCGCGCTTTACGAGTCCCGTCAACTCGTGCAGGTCCATGGTTTCGTCCTGCAGCATGCGCAGGATCTCCACGTGCTGCAGACGGTTGGCAGGAACCTTGTAGTTCTTCATCAGCACGGGCCTGCAAAAGTAGTAGCCCTGCATAAGCGTAAAGCCCTCATCGCGCGCCTGCTGGTACTCCTCCTGCGTTTCCACTTTCTCTGCGACGAGCGCTACTGTCACGCCGCTCAGCCGGCGCAGCAGTTCGCGCCGATTCTGTTCATCCGAAATAGCAAAATCCACCTTGATATAGTCGGCAATCTCCACCAGCGGCTCGATGCCGGGCTTCCACGTGAAATCATCCAGCGCCAGCCGGAACCCGGACGCTTTCAGGTGCCGGCATGCGCTGATCAGTGCCGGTGAGGGGTCGAGAGTCTCAAGGATTTCAAGAACCGTCATGCCCGCGGGCAGTACATGCAGCAATCGGCCGGTAAGCGCCTCTTCGGTACAGTTCAGGAACGCCGGGAGATTGCCGCTCAGCCTTCCCAGCCCGAAAAGCAGCGTGTTGTCGATCATGGTGCGGGTGGCCAAGTCGCCGTCGCCGCGGAATATCGCGCGCGGGCCATCGCGAAACAGCAGTTCGTACCCGTGCACCTTGCCGTGCAGATCGAGGATGGGCTGGCGCGCCACGTAGCGCATGCCAATCGCCAAATCCGGTTCCGGTAAGGCGCTGACGGGCGTGGCATTGAAAGGTGTTTCGGCGTGAGCTGCCATGCGTGCCCCTCCGAAACGTCTATCGGCGGGTTGCAAGACTCACTTGAGAAGCTGTCCGGAAATGCATCTGTGTGCGGTTCGTGCTGTCCCACCCCTTGGCCCCCAAAACGGGCGAGATGATGGGGCACGGGAAGGTTCTTCTTCAAGCGGTCAGAAACCTAGCTCCGCTAGCCCCGCTACCCGCCCATGAACATGCCTCCGTTCACATCCAGCACGTGGCCAGTAATGTACGACGCCGCGTCCGAGGCCAGGAACTTCACCGCCTGCGCCACATCCCTGGGCGTGCCGCGCCTGCCGAGGGGAACCGTGGCCAGCATGGCCTTGGATACCTCTTCGCTCAGCACCGCCGTCATGGGGGTTTCAATAAATCCCGGCGCTACCGCGTTCACGGTAATGTTTCGCGAGGCCACTTCGCGAGCCAGCGACCGCGTGAGCCCGATCAGACCGGCCTTTGATGCCGCGTAATTTACCTGGCCCGCCTGCCCCGCGCGTCCCACCACGCTGGCAATGTTCACAATCCGTCCCCAGCGGTTCTTCAGCATGGGGCTCAGCAGCGCCTGGGTCAGCAGGAAAGCTCCCGTCAGGTTGATGCTCAAAACCAGATCCCAATCGGCGGGCTTCATGCGCAGCATCAGGTTGTCGCGCGTGATGCCGGCGTTGTTGACGAGAATTTCGACCTTGCCGAATTTCTCCAGAATCGCCTTGGCTCCGGCCTCGATCGACTCCTGGCTCGACACGTTCACTGTGAACGCGGAGGCATCGATGCCCTGGGCCTTCATCTCGGCCACCGTCTCCGCCAGCTTGGCCTCGTTCACGTCGGCCAGCACGATCACCGCGCCCGCCGCGGCCAGCTCTTCGGCAATGGCGCGCCCAATGCCCTGCGCCCCGCCTGTTACCAGCGCAATTCTTCCCTGCAAATCACCCATGTCTGTTGTTGACCTCTGCGCGGAGAAGTCCGCGCCTTTCCACGGCTGATTATAAACGGGCCGCGCAGACATGCAGATTCCAGCCTTTCTAATGTGGTATGACATGGCGTCTCCGGTGACATTGCGCCAAGCAGCCTGTTCCTATACGCTAAGTGGGACTTCCGAGGCGGGTGCTCTGACGCCTGACAATCACAGTGGCTAGCCCCAAGGCATTGATAAAACCCGAGTTACTCGGCTGGGCACGCGATCGCGCTAAGGTCACAGTCGATGACGCCGCAAAGGTGGCCAACGTAGAGCCCGAAACGCTGGAAGGGTGGGAGGCGGGAGACGGCGCTCCGACCATCAGCCAATTGCGGAACCTCGCGGGAAAATATCACTTTCCCTTGGCTGTTTTCTACCTATCGAAACCCCCTACGGATTTCACACCCCTACGAGACTTCCGCCGGTTGCCGAATGCTAACGACCGCACGATCAGCACAGAACTAGCCTTGCACATTCGTAACGCCCAGCAAAGGCGAGAGCTTGCCTTGGAGCTGCACGATGAACTTGGCGAACCGGCGCGGCCGTTCCGGCTTAGAGCCACTCTCATCGATTCGCCCGAAGTTGTAGGTGAAGAGGTTCGTAGATTTCTCGGCGTAACAGATGCCGATCAGTGCAAGGCTGCAAGAGAGGGCCGCGGGTTCGACTTCTGGCGGCGGAAGTTTGAAGAAAAGGACATTTTGGTTTTCGTCATCGGTGGTCCGCATAACACCGTCGATACGAACGAAATGCGCGGCTTCGCCATCGCCCGCAATGAGATCCCCGTCATCGTCATCAATGGCCGGGACTATAGTCCAGGCGGCAGGTGCTACACCCTTTTGCATGAGCTAGCCCACGTTCTACTCGGAGAAAGCGCCCTTACGAATGGCGACGGCGGGACGGCCGAGGAGCAAATGATTGAACGCTTCTGCGATGCGGTCGCTGCTGCTGCCCTTATGCCGCGTGACCTCATGTTGTCGTTCGCTCAGGTGAAGCCGTCCGGCGAGCGGAAGTGGAACGACGACGAGCTGCGGACTATGGCAAACGCGATAGGCGTAAGCCGCGAGGCATTCCTGCTACGGCTTGTCACAATGCGACGGGCATCTTGGGATTTCTACATGGGCCGCCGGAAGAAGTTTCGAGATGACTACGAAGCGGGTGCGACAGCAAAGGCATTGGCTCCTAAGAAGGAAGTCAAGATTCCGCGCCCGATTCTGCTGATGAGCTGGAACGGAAGAGGCTTCACGCGCCTTGTGCTGCGAAGCTATTACGATCAACGCATTACACTCAATGACGTTTCCAGCTATCTCGGCGCAAAGGTGAAGCATGTTCCCGCGCTAGAAAGGGCAGCGTTTCAGACAGCGGAATAGCTCCGCTCAAGATGATCTACTGTGTTGATACAAGTTCGTTGATCGCGGCATGGCAGGAACGCTACCCAATCGAGAATTTCCCAAAATTTTGGGATCGCATTGACGGCCTCATTAAGGAGAAAAGGCTGATTTCGCCTGTCGATGTTTTCCTAGAGACCAAAAAGCGCTCCGATGAGCTGCATGGGTGGCTGAAAGGGCGTAAGGCCGATGTCTTCCGCGAACTCGATGACGCCGTGCAGACGGCGGCCGCCAGCGTCCTGGATAGGTTCCCGCGCCTCGTCGGAGATAAAAAACTTAGCACATCGGCGGACCCCTTCGTGATCGCCCTCGCGCTCGTCCAAGGGGTGACGGTCGTCACCGAGGAGAAACTTACGGGCAGCGATCGCAGGCCTCACATCCCGGACGTGTGCGCCGCCTTCGGAGTGGAGTGCAAGAGCCTCCTCGATATGATCCGCTCCGAAAAGTGGGTCGTCGGATGACGGGCCGCTATACATCGCTTTCGCCGATTCCGAGATAATATTGGCGGAGGCAGGTCGGATTGTTGTCGTCAACCGTCCGCCTGCGGCCGTGAGCCCGTTGCGGGTATGTCGGTTTCTGGTGACTGACTGTAGATTCCCTGCCGGCTTGTTCCCCCGTTCCCTGCTTTTCTCACGTCGGCGTCGCAGCCACCGTGACCGGCCTCGTCACCAACGCGGAGTGCACCAGCTCCGCCGGCCAGATATAAACCGCCAGCCGCCGCGAGTAGTGCAGCACCGGCTCCTGATTCGGCAGATCGATGCCTACCGCCGTCCCCAGATCGTTGCGCTCGATCTCCGCCTCCGCATCCTCAAGCGGCCAGGGCACATGGTGCAGATTGGCGCGGATCGGCTCTCCGGCCCGGTTGATGCTGAACACGCAATTGCGCTCGGAAAAGAAATATTCGAACGATCCCGGCCGAATCTCGGCCGTTTTATGGGTCGGTCCCAGTCCCCGGTAGCGCGCCTTGAAGATGACTTCCGGCCGCGTGAAGCGGCGGCGGCTGTAAAACGCGAACTCCCGTTCCGATCGTTGCTCCATGCGCATCTCCGCCAGCTTGTAGGGCAGGTGATAGGCGACATGCGCCACCGCCACCGCCAGTAGATTGCTGGAATCGACCGAAAAACAGTAGATTCCCGGCGTTCCCGTGAACCGGTCGCGCACATAGGTCCGCAAATTCAGGTCGGGAAAGCTGCGCAGCCCCGGAATGGGCGGTACGCCGCGGATTTTAATGCGGTCCAGCCAGAAGGGCACTGCCCCCAGCCATGCCGATCCCTGATACGAATCGACTTCAAGCCACTCCGGAAGCAACGCCTCCATCACGGAGCCCGCAATCGGCCAGTGCGCAAAGAGCAGATCGTTCCAGCGCTGGGTCATGGCCCAGCGTCCCGGCGGCAAAGGCCGCGGTTTGTGCGATGTGCGCACTAAGAACTCCCGCACGAAGAACTCCTGTCCCAAGACGCGTGGATCGGCGCTCCCGCGCGTTTCCGGGGTTACGCTCTTGCGGCGCTTCGCCTTCCGGCTACGGCTCTATTGTTCACCTTCGCAGGCGCCAAAGTGAATCACACATTCGAGGGAAACAGACCCCGCCACGCGCGGGCACTCCCTCATGACGTATTCTGTCCGCGAGACGATCCTCATGTCCAGTGAAACTTTTCTGCCTCCCGGCGCCCGTACGCAATCCGAAGTTTTCGCCGTCCATGGCGCCGATCCCGAGATCCTCGCCTTCGCCATGGCCAAATACTCGCGCTCCGCGCTCTCCATGCGCGAGTCCCTGACCGAAATCAGCGCCCAGCGCGCCGAACAGTTCCTGAATACCTTCTACTTCCAGTACGGCCATCGCTCCATCGCCGACCTCGCCCACATCGCCTTTGCCGTGGAGCGGCTGAGCCTGCTGGCCGCCGTCGTCCTCGTCGACGAGGCCCGCTGGGACGGCCAGGAACGGTCGACACGTTATCAAAATTTCCTCGAATCCGGCTGGTATTTTCCTGGTTTTGGTGAAGATTCTGCCTCAGCCCACCTTTACTCGCAAACCGTCGAAAATCTTTTCGGCGCCTATCAGCGCGTTTCCGCCGCCGTTCTCGATCTGCTCCGCGGCAGCGTCGCCCGCCCCGAGACGCTCAAGCCCGAAGCTTATGAGCGCACGCTCCGCGCCCGCGCGTTCGACGTGGCCCGCTATCTGCTGCCGCTTGCCACCAACACGTCGCTTGGGCAAATTGTGAGCGCCCGCACCCTCGAAACACAGGTCTCGCGGCTGCTCTCAAGCCCCACTGCCGAGGTGCGCCTGCTGGGTGAAAAACTTCGCGAGGCCGCCATTGGCCCCGCCTGGAACCTGAACGCCCGCGCTGCCCAGGCCTTCATCGACAAACTCTCAGCCGCTGAAAAACAGGTGTCAGGTTTCAGGTGTCAGGGGTCGGAAGAACAGGGACTAGGGACTAGGGACTTAGGGATTAGCCATCAGGGAGCGCGGAGCGTAGCCCCTGAGGGAAGTTTTTCTTCTTTAGCCGCTGAAGCCGCCGCGCTTTTCACCCGCGAGATCCGGACCGCGCCGACGCTGGTCAAATACGCACAGGCCAATCCTTATCTCATCCAAGCTCAGGCCGAGTTGGCGCAGGCTGCGGCGGAGGTTCTGAAGAATCTGCCCATCGCGCCGGCGCCGCTCGTCGACCTGGTGGAGCGCACGGAATCACTGGAAGTCGAGCTCACCGCAACCCTTCTCTACTCAGCCAGCCACCACCCCTATCGATCGATTCGCGATCTTGTTTCGGGGCTTCCGAGCTCTCAAGTTTCGGAGATCACAGAACTCGGTTTGAAGCACCGCGGCCGCCACGACGAGACGCTGCGCGCTTTTCAAGCCGGAGCCGTGCTGCGGTTCGATTTGCTTATGGACATCGGCGGCTTCCGCGACATGCACCGCCATCGCCGCTGCACGCAAATTATCCAGGGATTCACTTCGCAGCACGGATACGAGACTCCGGGCGCGGGCGATCTGCCGGCCGGGCCGGGCGATGATTCGAAAGGCGATTTCGACATTCTGGCCGCGTCCGGAGTTCTCGCCGACTACCGCTCCGCCGTCGAATCCGCGCACCGCGCCGCCGCTCAAATCGCCGCCGGCCCCGCTCCCGAGGCCGCGCAATCGGCGCAGTATCTCTTCCCGCTGGCTACGCGTATCCGCGCCCTCTTCAAGATGGATTTCGCCGAGGCCCAGTACATCACGGAGCTGCGTTCGGGCCCCGCCGGCCATTTCAGCTACCGCCGCGTGGCCTGGGAGATGTTTTTAGCCCTGCAGCGTCAGCACCCATCGCTCGCCGAGCACATCCGGGTCACGGACTTTACGCAGCCGATCGACCTGTTCCAGAGGTGAAGGAAAGCAGGGAGCGAGGGAGCAAGGGAACAAGGGAACAAGGGATCGAGGGACCGAGAAGACAGGGATTTGGGAGTAGTCAATAGGGTGTAGACGCGCACTTCCCACCCTTTCCGCAAAATGTGCGGAAAGGATGGGGCACGCTCGAACGCGGACGGGGACGTCCGCGTTACAGCCGGCCGGGAGGCCGGCGCTACGTGTAAGCGCGGAAAGGATGGGGCACGCTCGAACGCGGACGGGGACGTCCGCGTTACAGCCGTTCCACCAGCCCACGGACGAAGACCTGTCCGCGGGGGCCCCGGGCCGGGAGGCCGGCGCTACGTGTAAGCGCGGAAAGGATGGGGCACGGTTAGCGCTGGCGCGGTGCCGTTTTCTTGTTCCCTTGATCCCTTGGTCCCTGCTTTTACCACCCCATCTGCCGCATGCGGTCCAGGATGATTTCGCTGTAATGATCCATGCGCTCGGGACGCCGCTTGAGCGGCAACGGCAGCACCGCGGCCAGGCGCGCCGCCTCGTCCCGGTCGATCTTCTGCGCCGAAGTTCCGTAGTAGGTGCGGCTCGCCGCCTCCACGCCATAAATTCCCGGGCCCCATTCCACTTCGTTGAGGTAAAGCTCCAGAATGCGCTGCTTGCCGAGCACCAGTTCGGCCACCGGAACCAGCGTGAACTCCGCACCCTTGCGCAGAAACGAACGGCCCGTCCCGAAGAACAGGTTTTTGACCAGCTGCTGCGTGATGGTGGAACCGCCGCGGATGCGGCGCCCGCGCTCCATGTCGTCTTCGGCGGCTATTTCGATGGCGTGCCAATCGAATCCATGGTGCTGGTAGAAGCGCCCGTCCTCGGCGGCGATCACGGCGTGTTGCAAATCGGGCGAGATCTGGCTCAGGGGAACGAATTGGTAGCGCAGGCGATAGGGCTTGTGGTGGATCCAGGCCTCGACGCGCCGCTCCATGTGGACCGCGGTGGTGGGCGGATCGACCCACTTGGCGGCGACCAAGGTCAGCGCGGCCAGAAGCCAGCAACCTACGACACCGATTACCAGACCCAGCAGAATCGAGCGCAGGGGAACCTTCCGACGCGGCGTTTTCGGAGGTATGGTTGGGTTGGCAGTCACATTTCAGGATAATCGTGGGGGCGCTAACCAGGCTTTGCCAGGGTAAGACATCGCGGATTCGCTGACTCGGAGCCCTGCCGCGCGAACCGGTCTCCCGTCTCCCTTGTGCGAAAATTGAACCTTGCACATGCAGTCCAGCTTTCGCCTGCTCGTGGTCCGTTTGGGCGCCATGGGCGACATTCTTCACGCGCTGCCCGCGGTGACGGCGCTGCGCCAGGCGCATCCCGCGTGGCAGATCGGCTGGGTTGTCGAGCCGCGCTGGCAGGCGCTGCTGGCTGCAGAGATCAGAGATCGGAGATCAGAGATCAGCGAGGCCCGCGGCAGTGCCATGCCGGTTGTTGACGGGCTGCACTTTGCTGCCAGCCGCGCCTGGAAGCGCCATCCGTTGAGCGGCAAGACCCTAAGCCAGATCAAGGAGCTGCGCCGCGAGCTGCGCGCCGCTGAGTACGACGCGATGCTCGACCTGCAGGGCGCCATCCGCTCGGCCGTGATTGGACGCATGGCCGGCTGCGTGCGCCGCATTGGCGAGGCGCGGCCGCGCGAGTGGCCTGCACAATGGTTCTTCACCGAGCGCATTGTTACGCACGGCGCGCACGTGATTGAGCAGGATGTGGAGCTGGCCTCGGCCGTGGCCGGCGATCCTCTTACGGCCGCGGAGCCTTTACTGCCCGTCGACCCCGAGGCCGAAAGCTGGTGTGGCGATTGGCTCGCGGAGCGCGTGGCTCCAGCCGGAGCGTGGCCGCTGGCGCTCATCACTCCCGGAGCAGGCTGGGGCGCCAAGCGCTGGCCGCCCGAGCGCTACGCGGCCGTCGCAAAAGGCCTGAAAGACCGCGGCATGCAGGTGCTGGTCAACGCTCCCCCAGGAGAAGAATCGCTGGCCGCGCCCATCACGGCGGGCGGCGCCGCGGTTCCCGTCACCACCACGCTTCCGCAGTTGATCGCGCTCACACGCCGCATCGCTCTCTGCGTCGGCGGCGACACAGGGCCGCTGCATCTCGCTTCAGCTCTCGGCCGGCCCGTGGTGGGCATCTACGGACCCACCGATCCCAGCCGCAACGGGCCGTACGGTACAAGAGCCCGCGTACTGCGCAGCCCCGACAGCCGCCGCGACCACTCCCGCCGCGATGCACCCGAACCGGGCTTGCTGACGATCGCACCGGAAGACGTGCTGCGCGCGACGGATGAATTGCTGGCCGAGGAGCGCGTGCAATGATTCAGCACTCCGCTCCTCCAAAGGTCGGCTCGATGCAATGGTGGCAATGGCTGGCGCGGCGCATTCGTGTGCCGCTGGGCTTTGTTACTGCCGCGGTTTATGTCTTTGAGGTTGCCCGGCATCCCGCGCACACGAGAGCCATCGCGTGGAGCCTGGTGCTGGTTCTGCCAGGCCTCATGTTGCGCGCCGCCGCTTCTGGCACGGTGAAAAAGAATCGCGAGCTCGCCGTCACCGGTCCCTACGCCTACACGCGCAATCCGCTTTACCTGGGTTCGATGCTGATGGCCGCGGGCTTTGCCGTGGCCTTGCTCAGTTGGCCGCTGGCGCTGCTCCTCGCGGCAGGCTTCGCCGTCATCTACATTCCCGTGATCGCCGCGGAGGAGCAATTTCTTCGCGACACTTTTCCGGGTTTCGAGGACTATTGCCGACGGGTTCCCAGACTTCTGCCCCGGTTCACTCCGGCCAAAGCCCTGGACGGTCGGGCAGTTCCGAGCGATGCACTGGCCGCCGGCGCGCCTGACGTCGGCTTCTCCTTTGCCCTTTACCGCCAGCATCGCGAGTACAATGCTGCAATAGGGGCCGCACTGCTGTACTTGAGTTTGCTCTATCTGCGGCCGGTGCTGGAGGCGCTCCTGGACCGGTACCGGTAAGCACTTTGCGCAACCGCGGAGTCCAACAAAACAGGATCGCTCTAACCCTTAAGGAGCCGTGCCGAACATTGAAGACACGCGCGAACGCAGTCAGCCTCTTTTGCGCATTTGCCCTGGCAGCAGCGGCCTATGGCCAGCAGGCCACTACGCTTGCGCCGCCGCGTCCCGGCTACAGCTTTCCCCAGAAGCAAACCCTCACCTACGCCGTGGATTGGCGTGTGTTCCCCGCGGGCACAGCGGTGATCCACTTTGAGGCAGCAGGCGACCGCGAGCGCATCGCCGCCTCTGCCGACACCAGCGGCGCCATCAATTTGCTGTTTCACGTGGCGGACCGCTTCCAGTCCGACTTTGACCGCCAGCGCGGCTGCACCTACGACTTCGACAAGCAGACTGTGGAAGGACGCCGGCAGATCAACTCCACGCAAAGGCTGGACTATGCGAATGGGAAGTCGATACTGGATGAAAAGAACCAGGTGACAGGACAGGCCAAGCATGCTGAAGCGGTAGTGAACGGCTGCCTCACCGATCTCCTTACCGGCGTGTTCTACGCCTCGTCGCAGCCGATGGCGCTGGGCCACAACTTCGTGATTCCCGTAGTGGATGCCATGCGCACCGTGCTGGTGACCATGAAAATCGAGGGAAGCGAAGAGATCAAGACCTCTCTCGGCACGTTCAAAACGCTTCGTGTGCAGCCGACCGCGGATGCAGGCGTGGTGAAGAATCGCGGCAACATCTGGATCTGGTACACGGACGACGAGCGGCATTTGCCAGTGCAGATGCGTGCGCGGCTCTTCTGGGGAACGATTACGTTTCGGCTGATCGGAAATGAGAATAGGTGAGCTGCCGGCAGTTCGTAGTGCATTGTTCACAGTTCATAGTTCGCAGTCCTTGTGCCGTGCAAGCAACTGTGAACTGAGGACTGCGAACTACGACCTATCCTTCCGGTGTACACTTTCTCTTCGCGAAGTTGAGGGTTTGCTCCGCGCGATGAGGATTTCCATGCGTCTTTCTTCTGCTCTCCTGGTTTTAGCGGCGGTTTTCGCACTGCCCGGCTTCAGTTCAAGTCAAAACGCAGCGCCTGCGGGCGGGTCTTTGCCGGCGGGGTTGCAAACCGCGCCCGCCGAGCGGCCCATGAGCCCTTCCGCGAAGCGGCCGATGACATTTGAGGACATGATGCAGATGAAACGGCTGGGCGATACGGCCGTTTCGCCGGACGGGAAATGGCTGGCTTACTCCGTGACCACGGTCGATCTTGAAAAAAACACGAAGACAGCGGAGTTGTGGCTGCAGGCGATTGGGGGCGCTTCGGACCAGAGCGCGGCGCCGTTCAAGCTCGGGGTGGGGCAGCCGGGCGACAGCGGCATGCAGTTTGCTCCCGACGGGCACTCGGTGCTTTTCGTTTCCGGCCGAGAGAATGGCCAGCAAATCTGGATCGCCGATTTCGATGCGGCGACGGGCGCGTCAGGCAACGCCAGGAAGCTGACGGCGATTGCGACGGGGGCGGACAACGCGAAGTGGTCGCCGGACTCGAAGTCGATTGTGTTTACGTCGGCGGTTTATCCGGATTGTCCGGCGATTTCGACGGCGGATTTTGCGACGGGGAATCAATGCAACGCCGGCCGCGACAAGGCGGCAGCCGCGAGTCCGGTGAAGGCGCAGATCTGGACGCACCTTTTGTATCGCCACTGGGACCATTACACGGGAGAGAAGCGGTCGCATCTGTTTCTGGTTTCGGTCGGGACCGAGGCGATGCGTGACTTGAATCCTGGCGATGTGCACGATGTGCCGCCGTTCTCGCTGGAGGGGAGCGGCTGCGGGTGCGATTTTTCGCCGGATGGGAAAGAGCTGGCGTTCACGGAGAATCCTGATCCGGTGCCGGCGATCTCGACGAGCGTGAGCGTCTTTACGCTCGACCTGACGAACCCGGCGGCGAAGCCGGTGAAGGTGAGTACATCGGCGGGCGGGAACTTTGATCCGGCGTATTCGCCGGATGGGAAGTGGCTGGCGTGGCGGAGCCAGGCGCGGGCGGGGTATGAGAGCGATAAGTTTCGGTTAGTGCTATTGGAGCGGGTCAGCAAGTCAGCGAGTCAGCGAGTCAGCTGGCCGACGGTGCGGGACCTGCTACCGAACTTCGATAACTGGGTGGATGAGTTTGCGTGGGCACCAGATTCGAGGCGGTTGTTCCTTGCCTCGGAGCAGAAGGGTGAAACTCCAGTTCTCATCGCTGATATCGAAGGGCACTCGAATTGGGTGAGCTCTTCGGGAGAACTGAGTGACCTACATCCTCTTGCGAACGGGAAGTCAATTCTCGCGTCGAAGATGGCAGTGGACGCCCCGGCTGAGGTAGTCAAGATCGCGTACTCATGGGACTATGCAGAGGAGCGCGGATACGACATCGTCACGAACAACACCAACGTCGAGACAACTCCGCTGACCAACCTCAACGACGCCCTCCTCGCTCAACTCGATCTGCCGAAGATGGAGTCGTTCTGGTTTACGGCTGCGGACAAGACGAAGCTGGAGGGTTTCCTGATCCGGCCGCCGGGGTTTGATGCTACGAAGAAGTATCCGGTGAAGTTTTTGATTCATGGCGGGCCGCAGGGGAATTGGGGCGACGATTGGAGTTACCGGTGGAATCCGGAGCTGTTTGCGGCGAACGGGTACGTCGTGATCATGATCAACATGCGCGGGTCGACAGGGTATGGGCAGGCGATTGTGGATGGCGTGAACGGTGACTGGGGCGGGAAGCCGTTTACCGACCTGATGGAGGGACTGGATTACGCGGAACAGCATTACCCATTTATTGATAAGGACCGCGAGTGCGCGCTGGGCGCTAGCTACGGCGGATACATGGCGAACTGGGTGCTGGGACATACCAACCGCTTCAAGTGCATTGTGAGCCACGACGGGATGTTCGATGCCGAGTCGGCGTTTGGGACGACGGAGGAAGACTGGTTCAATATCTGGGAGTTCAAGGGGCATCCGTGGGACTACTACGGCAAGCCGGATGCGGAGAATCCCTACAGGAAGTGGTCGCCGTCGCTCTATGCGAAGAACTTTAAGACGCCGACGCTGGTGGTGCACGGGCAATTGGATTACCGGCTGGATGTGAGCGAGGGGTTCCAGTTGTTTGACACGCTGCAGATGCTGGGCGTGCCGTCGAAGATGCTGTATTTCCCCGATGAGGGCCACTGGGTGCTGAAGCCCAAGAACTCGCAGCTCTGGTGGAAGACGGTGAATGATTGGGTGGATGAGTGGACGAAGGGCAGGGACTAAGGAACGGGGAACAGGGAACAGGGAACAGGGACACAAGCTTCCGGTGCGGGCCGTGTAATACAGGAAAGCGGATTTGTAGTACACTTAGTTTATGGGAACAATGGTGCAGGCACGGTTCGACACGAAGGCGGAGGCGGCGCTGAAGAAGCTGATCCGCAGCAACGGCTGGACCACTTCGCAGGCGCTGCGGGAGTGCGTGCTTCGCGTCTATGAACAGACTGCGGCAAAGCCTCGCCCGCGGCTTGTTGGAATCGGGTGTGTTGACTTTGGCCCCGGTGACATGGCAACCAACAAGAAGTACCTGAAGGACTTGGGTGTGAAGAGCATGGGCAAGGGCTGGCGCCGGCCAAAAGATCGTGCGAATTGACTCGCGTTCTGGTCGATTCGAGTTTCTTTGTGGCGCTTTACAACAAGCGCGAGGCCGCGCACCTTCGCTGCGTTGAAGCTTACGATGGGTTGGACTCCCAACTGGTCACCTGCGAAGCCTGCATCACAGAGGTATTCCACATCCTCGACCATGCAAGCGCGCCAGTAGATGCCATTTTTACAAGCGTCGAAGAAGGTTCGCTGGAGGTCGCTTTCCAACTCGACCTTCATGTGCGTTCGGTTGGTGAACTGATGCGCAGGTACCGCGACACGCCAGCCGATTTTGCCGATGCGTGTTTGATTGCGATGGCTAACCAGCTTGGGACCGGCGATATTCTTACGCTCGACGGCGATTTCAAGCACTATCGCTGGCGGCGCAACCGCGCCTTCAACCTGCTGATTCCTCTGGATTGATGGTTATGCCGTTCGGCCGCAAACCCGCGAAACCCAGAGCCGCGCTGAGCGAAGCGGGGTTGTACGAGTATGCCGTGAAGGCGCTGGGGCGGCGGATGCGGTCCGAGGTGGAGTTGCGTCGGCTGATGGCGACGCGGGCGGAGCCGGGGGAGCGCGGCGAGGCGGCGGTGCGGGCGGTGCTGGGCCGGCTGAGGGAGCACGGCTATTTGAACGATCAGTCCTTTGCCGAGACCTACGCGCGGCTGCGGCAGGAGAACGAGAAGCTGGGCGCGCGGCGGGTGAGACAGGATCTGCAGCAGAAGGGCGTTCGCGCCGAGGTGATTGAAGAGGCCGTGGGCGCGCGCTACGGCGAGACCAACGAGGAGGTGCTGGCGCGGGAACACCTGGAGCGGAAGCGGATCAAGAAGCCGGAGAACGAGAAAGAGACGGCGCGCGTGGTGCGGCGGCTGGTGGCGGCGGGATTCGCGACAGGGACGATCTACAAGATTCTGCGGCGGTGGGATGTGCCGGTGGAGGAGCTGGCGGAGCTGGAGAATCTGGAGGCGGAACGGGGCGAGGAGTGAGACGAAGAGCAGCTTTTAGCTGCTAGCTCCTAGCTTGCCGTCAGACGGGGGCCGTTGCACATTCGGCCGGGCGGGGACGCCGGCCGCACAGCCGGCCGGGAGGCCGGCGCTACATGGCGCAGCGACGGTACACAGGTCTGGAGGCCGGCGCTACACCTGCGCTCGTTACACCGCTACACTTGCGCCCGTTACACTAAGAGAGCTATGCAATTTCGCACGGGAAATGAGATACGCGAGCTGTTTCTGCGCTTCTTTGAGACGAAGGGGCACCGCCGGGTGCACTCCTCCTCGCTGGTGCCTGCCAACGATCCCACCCTGCTGTTTACCAACGCGGGAATGAACCAGTTCAAAGACCTTTTTCTGGGCGCGGAGAAGCGGGAGTACACGCGGGCGACAACTTCTCAAAAATGTGTGCGCGCGGGCGGCAAGCATAACGATTTGGAGAACGTGGGCTTTACGCGGCGGCATCATACTTTCTTCGAGATGCTGGGGAATTTTTCGTTTGGCGACTACTTCAAGCGCGATGCGATCCAGTTTGCGTGGGAGCTGGTGACGGACGAGAAGTGGTTTGGACTGCCGAAAGACCGGCTGTACGTGACGATTTTCGAGGGCGCGGAGGGGGTTCCGCGCGACGACGAGGCCGAGAAGTTCTGGCTGGAAGTGGGCGTGCCGAAGGAGCGCATCGGCGAGTACGGGCTGAAAGATAATTTCTGGCAGATGGGCGAGACGGGGCCGTGCGGGCCGTGCAGCGAGATCTTCTACGACATGGGGATTGAGGCTGCGGAGACGCCCGGAGTGGACAAGCCATTTGGGCACGACGATGCGCGGTACGTGGAGATATGGAATCTGGTTTTTATGCAGTTCGAGCGCTCGGCCGTGGCGGATGCGGCGGGCAAGACGGCGTATAAATTGACTCCTTTGCCGAAGCCATCGATCGATACGGGGATGGGGCTCGAGCGCGTGGCGGCGGTGCTGCAGGGGAAGGTGAGCAACTTTGAGACGGACTTGTTTACGCCGTTGATTGAGAGGGCGGCGGAATTGACGGTGCTGGGTGAGAGCAAGTCAGCGAGTCAGCGAATTAGCGAGTCGGCGGGTCAGCGAATTGGCGAGTTGGCGAGTTGGCAAGTTGGCGAGTTGGCAGGGTTGCTGGGAAATGCGAGCTTGCGGATTATTGCGGATCATGCGCGGGCGGCGACGTTCCTTATTAATGATGGAGTGGTGCCGTCGAACGAGGGACGCGGGTATGTGCTGCGCAAGATTATGCGGCGGGCAATCCGGCATGGGCGGCTGCTGGGGCAGGAGAAGCCGTTTTTGTTCGAGATGGTGTTTGCGGTGCGGGATCTGATGCAGGGCGCTTATCCGGAGCTGGCGGACTCGGCCACGCGCGTTGCGAAAGTTGTGGAAGCCGAGGAGAAGCAGTTCGCGCGTGTGATCGAAGTCGGCTCGGAAAATCTCGATTCAGCAATCGCGAACGCGAAGCTGCGGTTCGAAGCCTTTCCGGACGACCTTCGCTACAGAGCAGGTTCCAAACCGCAACTCGCTGGCGATGAATGCTTCCACCTGTATGAAACGTACGGTCTACCTAGAGATTTCATTCAGGATGCATGTCGTGACGCCGGGGTCCACTTTGACGAAGAAGGCTTCGAGCGTGCTCGGGCCGAAGAGCAGGCGCGGGCGCGGGCGTCGTGGAAGGGCGGGAGCCAGAAGACGGCGAGTCCGGCGTTTCGCGATTTGCCTAAGACGGTGTTCGTGGGCTACCGGCAACTGACTTCGACGAATTGCGAAGTGCTGGCGATTGTGAAGGGCGGCGTGGGCGTGCCGGCGGCCAGGGCGGGCGACGAAGTGGAGGTCGTCCTCGACCACACGAGTTTTTATGGAGACTCGGGCGGACAGGTGGGGGATTTAGGTCTTTTTCTGACGGTGGACGGAAATTCTACGGTCGCCGAAATCGTTGGCTGCGTGCTGCCGGTGCAGGGCGTGAGGGCGCACAAGGCGATTCTGAAACAAGAGCTGGCCGTGGGCGACCTGGTGGCGACGCAAGTGAACGGAGAGCGGAGAGACGCGATCAAGCGCAATCACACGGGCACGCACCTGCTGCACGCGGCGCTGCGGCAGGTTCTGGGAACGCACGTGAAGCAGGCGGGTTCGGCGGTGCACCCGGATCGGCTGCGGTTCGATTTCTCGCACTTTGCGCAGGTGGCGGACGAGGAGTTGCAGGAGATTGAGGACATTGTGAACCGCGAAGTTCTCAAAAACGCCAAAGTCGAGACGCTGGAAGACGTGCCGATCGACGTGGCGGTGAGTGAGTACCACGCGATGGCGCTGTTCGGCGAAAAGTATGGCGACAAGGTGAGGGTGGTGCGGCTGGCGGATGGTTTTTCGACGGAGCTATGCGGCGGGACGCACACGGCGGCGACGGGCGAGATCGGGCTGTTCAAGCTGACAGGCGAGGAGTCGGTTTCTTCGGGGGTGCGCAGGATTGAGGCCATCAGCGGGATGGGGTCGCTGGATACGTTCCGGCGCGACTTTGAGCTGGCGCAGGTGGCGGGGCAATTTGTGCCTTCTGTCGAGAATTTGACCGAGGGGTTGAAGGCGAAGTTTGCGGCGCAGGAGGACGAGCTGAAGCGGCTGCGGCGCGAGATTGAAGAGATGCGCATGAAGTCGGCGGCCGGGGGCCTCGATGAGGCTGTGGCGCGCGCCGTGGATGTTGGTGGCGTGAAGGTGTTGACGCATCGCGCCGATGGGCTGGAGCGCGGGCAACTGCGGACGCTGGTGGACAACTTGAAGGGGAAGCTGGGCGAGGGCGTGGTGGTGCTGGGTTCGGCGCAGCCGGAGGGTAAGGTGGCGATGATCGCGGGCGTGACGCCGGGACTGACGAAGCGCATTCAAGCCGGGAAATTGGTGGGTGCGGTGGCGAAGCTGGTGGGTGGATCGGGCGGCGGCAAGCCGGAGATTGCCGAGGCCGGCGGCAAGGATCAGGCGCAAATTGACGCGGCGCTTAAGGCCGCACCGGGAATTGTGGGCGAACTGCTGGGATAGTGCTGATCTTTGGCGCGGATGCCGTAGTCTTTTTCCATGGCGAGATTTGAAGAGGATCCCGCGAAAATTGCCGCGCTACGCCGGCGATTGCTGGAGTGGTACGCGCAGCATCAGCGCAATCTGCCGTGGCGGCAGAGTTCGAATCCCTACGCAATCTGGGTTTCGGAGATCATGCTGCAGCAGACGCGCGCAGCCGTGGTCGCGGATCGCTACCAGGAATTCATGGAGCGGTTTCCGACGCTGATCGCGCTGGCGCTGGCTCCCGAACAGGATGTGCTGGCGCTGTGGAGCGGCCTGGGCTACTACCGGCGGGCGCGCATGCTGCACAAGGCCGCACAGTTTGTGGCTTCGCACATGGGAGGGAATTTGCCGGCGCGGGCGGAGGAGTTGCGCGCACTGCCGGGGATTGGTGCGTATACCGCCGCGGCGGTGGCGAGCATTGCATACGGCGAGCCGGTGGCCGTGGTGGATGGCAACGTGGATCGCGTGCTTTGCCGGCTGGCGGGCTGGGAGGCGGGCAGCCGCAAGGGCGGAGGGGCAACACTGCGGCACAAGATTGTGGATCTGGCGGGGCGGCTGCTCGATCGCGCGCGGCCGGGCGATTTCAACCAGGCCATCATGGAGCTGGGCGCAACGGTGTGCGCGCCGCGCAATCCGCAATGCCCGGTGTGCCCGCTGGCCGTTGATTGCAAAACGCGCGGCGAGCACAAGACACCGCGGCGGGCGCCGATGATGAGCCGCGCCGTGGGCTACGCGCTTTCGGTACGGACGGAATCGGCAGCGGGAAAGCAGTGCGGACCGGGTGGGCGCGAGGTGCTTTTGGAGCAGCGGCCGGCGCAGCAGACGGTGATGCCGGGCATGTGGGAGCTGCCGATGCTTGTTCGCTCTGACGTGCCGCAGAAGGATCTGCGCATGACGCTGCGCCACGCCATCATGCAGGTGAATTACTACGTGCGCATCCGGACGGTGTTTGAGGACGATAACGAGTCCATGACGATGGCGGGCGGGGAGCGCCGCTGGGTGCCGCTGCGCGAAGCAGCAGGGATGGCGCTGACGGGACTGGCGCGCAAGGTGCTGACGCGCGCGCATTTGTTGCCGGCTCCGCCGCTGGATAGCTTTGCGCCGAGTGCAGCCAAAGAGATACGGTGAAAACGGTCGGTGCGTGTGAATCGCGTGTTCTCCCACCCTTTTGCCCAAAAATTTGGCGAAAGGATGGGGGCACGGGAAGGTTCCTCTTCATGCGGTCAAAGTCCGAGCCGGATTCTATATGTCGATACAGCCCAGAAACCCAGCCTGCATGATCTGGTGATCTAAATCACAAGACTTTGCATCTAAACAAAGCGTTTACGTGAATTCTATTGACAATTGACGTGCGCAACATAGATTGTTTGCAAGAATCAAATCCTCCATCGCATGTCTTCGCGAAGGCGCGACCCCCAACCCGCTCATGAACGGTGACATTCAGCGCAGCCACGCCGCTGCGCATGCGAGGAGGAGCCTAATTTCGATCCGAGGAGAAATTGTCATGCGTCGCTTCGCGATCTGCTTTCTTTTGATGGTTCTGGCGGCCAGTGCCAGGGCGCAATTCGATACAGCAACCATTCTTGGAACCGTGACCGATCCCAGCGGGGCAGTGGTTGCGCACGGCAATGTGGTGTTGCACAACACGGCAACGGCGGTGGAGCAGACGGCCGTAACCGACGACCGGGGAGAGTTCCGGTTCGTGGACGTCTCGATTGGCTCCTATGAGCTGAAAGTGACGGCACAGGGGTTTCAGGGGGCTGCAGCCAAGTTCGATCTGACGGTGGGCGCGCGGCAGCGCGTGGATGTGCAACTGAAATTGGCCACGGTGAGCACGTCAGTGATAGCCACGGCGGAAGCCGCGCAACTCGATACCGATTCGAGCGAGCACGGCCAGGTGGTGGCGGCGCGGGAGATTGCCGCATTGCCGCTCAATGGCCGCAATTACTCTCAGTTAGTCGAACTCTCCACAGGCGTGGTTCCGAGCCCGAGCAACCTGTCGGATAGCTACGGTTCTCGTGAAGGCGCGTTCAACATCAACGGGCTGCGCAGCGTGTACACCAACTACCTCCTCGACGGCGTGGACAACAACTTCTACGGCACCTCGAACCAGGGCTTCAGCAACGAGGTGGTGCAGCTGGCGCCGGATTCGGTAGCTGAATTCCGCGTGGTGACCAACAATGAAAGCGCGGAGTATGGCCGCGCGGGCGGGGCCACGATCAACGTGGTTACCAAGTACGGCACCAACGAATTGCACGGGGGCGCTTGGGAGTACCTGCGCAACACGAATCTGGACGCAGAGGGCTTCTTCAAGCCTGACGTGGGCGGCAAGCCGGCCTTGCACCGCAACCAGTTCGGTGGCAACTTCGGCGGCCCGATCAAGAAAGACAAGCTCTTCTACTTCCTCGATTACGAGGGTTATCGCCAGACTTCATCCTCCACGGACCAGAATCAGCTGCCCTCGTGCGCGGAACGCGGCCAGGCCGGCACCACGGCGTGCGGCGCGGCGCTGGGCTACTATCTGATCGACAATACCGACACGGGAACCGCAAATCCGTCTGGCGCGCCCTATCTGCCGGTTAGCAACCCCTGTAACTACAATGCGGGCAAGAACCCGTGCAACTCTTCGACCTTTTTCGGTCTCGGCCTCGGCGCAGGCGGTTCCGCGTATCAGGCGGCCGTAGGCGGAACGCAGTACCTCAACGGCGAGATTCCGGCTTCAGCCGTGATTCCCTTTGCCGCATCGTCGAACGGAGGGCTTCTGTCGTACCTGCCCAGCCCGACCAATACCAACTCGTTCAACAGCTCCTTCCCATACAACTACATCGTTCTTGATCCTCAGACCTACGACAAAGACAAAGGCGATGCCAAGATCGACTGGACTCCAAGTGAAAAGATGCATCTTTTTGTCCGCTACTCGCAAAGCCGCGAGAACGTCGTCGATCAGGGCAGCATCCCCGGCGTAGCCGGCGACAATGGCGACGGCCAGGTGTACGCGCCCATCAAGGCGATTGACGCCGGAGCCACCTGGACCATTAACCCGGTGTCGGTGCTCGAAGCCCGCTTCGGCTTCTCGCAGATGCTGGCCGGAAAGAAGCCGATCCAGGCCGGCGGCCCCTCGATGCAGACGTTGTTCAACATCCCCGGTCTGCCCACCGATCCGCAATACACCGGCGGCGTTACCTATGAATACTTCATCGATGGCGGATGGACCAGCCTGGGCCGCCTGTGGACCAGCCCGCAGTATCAAAACCCGACCATGTGGGATCCCAAGGCCAATTACACGCGGCTGATTGGGAGTCACAGCCTCAAGGCCGGCGTCGAGTATCAGATGCTGCACGTGGCTCAACAGGATCTGCATCCTGTGATGGGCGGAAACGTCTACACCGAGCCAGCCTATGGAGCAGGCTATGGCTTTTACAACAAGCTCTATGGTCCTCTTACCGGACCTGTGACATCTGAGAATACCCGCATGTTCGACTATGCCAACTTCCTGCTCGGCTACCAGGCCGAAATGGGCCTCGCCAGCCCCACCGTCAGCCAACTTCGCAGTTGGGGCTGGGCCGGCTATCTGCAGGACGACTGGAGGGCGACCCGCCAGCTTACCTTGAACATGGGCCTGCGCTACGAGTTCAACACACCCATCTACGAAGCCAACAATCAACTCGCCAACTTTAATCCCACAACCCAATCCATTGTGCCGGCGACCTCGGGCAACAGATATACGATCAATCCGAACACTGCGGATTTTGGGCCGCGGTTTGGCGCATCCTACGAAGTGGACGACAAGACGGTAGTACGCGGCGGTTACGGCATCAGCTACTCGCACTGGAACCGCGTCGGCTCCAACTACCTCAGCATGAACCCGCCCAACGGCGTGGTCGCGCTGCAGGTGTCGATTCCCGGCACGGGCCTCTACAACAACGTTCAAAGCGGCTTTCCTGCCAATATGGTCAGCCCCACGAATTACAACCCGGCGTTCGATACGCTGCAATACATGCCTCCCAATTCGCCCGATACGCAGGTCCGCAGCTGGTTCTTCGGCGTGCAGCGCGACCTGACTCACAGCTGGCTGGTCGATCTTTCTTACGTCGGCAATTACGGACTCAACGAGATCATTGTGAACGACATCAACCAGGCCCCGACTGGCGGTGCGCTTCCGCTCGACCTCGCCGCGGAGGCCGGTGTGGCCACGTACCCGGTGCGCGTTCCGTATGCAAACTTCAGCATGATCGCCGGCATCCTGCCCTGGGCCTATTCCGACTACGATGGCCTGCAAGCCAAGGTGGAGAAGAGATTCTCGAACGGGCTTTACTTTCTGGAATCCTTCACCTGGTCCAAGGCTATCGACATCGCCCCGCAGGCTCTCGACGGCGGCGGCAATTGCGACAATTGCGGCAACGGCATTCCCTCGGTGCAGAATATCTATAACGTCGGGGCCGACCGTGGGATTTCAGCGTATAACCACCCCTTCGTCAACACCACCACAGCGGTCTGGTCGCTGCCGGTCGGCAAGGGCCAGTGGCTGCTGCCGAACGCGAACCGTGCATTGGATACCATTCTCGGCGGTTGGCAGGCTACCGGGATCGTGTCGGGGCGCAGCGGCGACCCGCTCGATTTTGACTATCGCCCAGGCCCCACCAGCGACCAGTCGGTCTCACCGCTTACCCCTGTCGACGGCCGCAACGCCTACCGGCCTAACATAAGCGGTCCCGCCATCGCGTCGAACAAGTCCTACCTGCAGTACTTGAACGTGACGAGCTTCAGCGCCCCGCCTACGGCGCCTCCGGCCGGCAGCATCACTTACAACAGTTTCGGTGACATGCCGAGGAATGCAATTCGTGGATACGACTACTGGGATGTCGATATGGGCCTGAGCAAGGATTTCGCGATCACGGAAAGATCCCACTTCCAGCTCCGGGCCGAGGCGTTCAACCTCTTCAACCACACCAATTTCGGCGATCCGAATACGCAAGTGCCGGATACGGGGGCAGCGCTGGTTCAGGGGCAGACCGGCAGCTTCGGCGTGATCTCATCAGCGCTTCCGGCGCGCGAGCTGCAGGTGGCCGGGAAGATCGTCTTCTAAGGGTTTACGGCGACTGCCGCAAACCTTAAGCCTGTGCGTGAAGGCCTCTTCTCAAAAGGAAGAGGCCTTCGTGTATGGATCGGGATCCGGCAGGGGCTTATCAGTAATAGTCGGCGCAGCTGAGGTAGTAGCCGCAGTGGGTGCAGACCAGCTTGCAGCGGTGGCCGGTAAGGCGATGACCGCAGGTGGGGCAGACCTGGCAGTGGTGATCGATACGGGCATCGACGGGGGCGTCGGCGGGTTGCGCGTCAGTCGCGTCAATGCCGGCGTGGGGGCCGGCGAGGGGAGGGTCCGCGCCGGGCGGGGCGGAGCCGGACACACCACTTTGTGAGATTTCCGATGCGGAATCGGCGGGAAAGTCGGAAATCAGGGCGCGGGGCCGCTCCGGTAACATGGGGGACAGATTAGCATAGAGATGAAGCTGCCTGCGCGACGCGATACGGGCAGGCGTTCGAGAGCTTGAGCCGGTTCCAGGATCGATGTACCCAGGCTTTTTGCTTTCCCACCCTTTTCGCAAAAAGCGCGAAAAGGATGGGGCACGGATGCGATGGGTATAGCTATTGTGGAGTTGCCTTAACAGCAAGAACGGCGCCCCGGTATTCCCCGAAGAACCCGCGCCGAACGCCCCAACACAACCACCGGATTCTTGAATCCCCCAAGGAGGGACTATGGCAAGCAAGGCAAGTGCGGTTTGGACAGGTTCACTGAAGGAAGGCAAGGGCACGATCTCGACGGCGACGGGCGTGCTCAACAACGCCAACTATTCGTTCGCCACGCGGTTTGAGGGCGCTGCCAGCGGCACCACCCCCGAGGAACTGATTGCGGCGGCTCACGCGAGCTGCTTCTCAATGGCTCTGGGCGCACAACTGGGCGGCGCGGGCCTGACGCCCAACAGCATCGAAACTCAGGCGGCCGTGACCCTGGCCAAGGTGGATGCGGGCTTTGCGATCACGAAGATCGCGCTGACCACCACCGCCAGCGTTCCCGGCGCCACCAAGGAAGTTTTCGACAAGGCGGCTGCCGACGCCAAGGCCGGCTGCCCAATCTCGAAGCTGTTTGCGAACAACACGGAGATCACGCTCGACGCGAAATTGGTTTAGACGCGGGGCTGGCGCACGCGCGGATCGGATGGAGAGGCCGGGGCGAGAGGCCCCGGTCGCAACTCGTTGAGTATGCTGGCGGTATTTGACACCACGTTCCGCATTTGCGAGACTCAAAGTTGCTGCCTGCTCAGCGCATCCTGCCTGAGCGGTCTCCCGTGCCGAAGTGGCGGAATTGGCAGACGCGCGTGGTTCAGGTCCACGTACTCGCAAGGGTGTGGGGGTTCGAGTCCCTTCTTCGGCACCATAAGATTCTAAGTTGAATAGAATGAGCCGCCTCCGGGTGGCTCTAATCGTTTAGTTAGGTATTAGTTAGGCGAATCGGCATAGATATCCCGCGCGCCGCCCAATTGCCTGTTTCTCGACCGGGGATTATCGCGCGACGCCGCGCGACAGAGTGGGAAATGGAGATTGTTCTCGGGATCAAACCCCGGAAGCAGTCTCACAAAATAATCAGGCTGGAAGTTAGGCACCGCAAGGCGATCTAGATACCAAAAGCGGCGCAGAGACGATCATGCCCGACCCTCCTGCGGGAGTGGAAGTCTCCATCCGTTCGGGAGATGGGAAGCGCATATGGATATTTGCCAACTACGCGAGTGGACCGTGCTCCGTCACATTGCCACGTGCCATGAGAAATGTGCTTGGCTGTGAACTTCGACCACCGTCTCGCCCGATTCCGCTTCGCGAAGCACCCGCAGAATCTCCTCTTCACTGTGTCCGCGCTTGCCCATTTCCTGGTCTCCTCCCCTCTTCATGGGACCACGAAAGGTCGCAATCTCTCAACTTCAAAACGGCCTAGTTTTCGGGTTTTGGGTCACATGGTGCGCTCTGCGCCTATCCAGAGATTTCTTTATTTTCTGCACTAGGCGAATGCCGAAGGCGGAGCAACGGCAAGAAGAGCTCATGTGGGTTTCATTGCCACTCGGTGCCCATATTATCGTCAGTAATCACGCGCATACCACTGAGGCGGCGGATCAGGCTCTCGCGCCCTTCGACGGGAGAGTTGCTATCATTCCAACCAACCACTCTCTTCAAATCCGGCAAGGAGACAATCTGTTCCAGCGCGGCACGGTCGGTTGATTTTGACAAATCGAAAACCGGGTGGCCGTCAATCCGATATGCCATCAGCGTCGATTTCAACTGCTCACTGTCGAATACGATTGGGCTGTCGCTGACGGCGAGAAAGCTTGCAATGCGTAATGCATACGGAAAAACGGTGACGCCCGTTAGTTGCACTTCTCCGGACGACGTTGTGTTGTAATACTCAACGCCGCCGGCCTTCAGGTGTGCCCGGATCAGCTCGAGAAAATTGACTGACAAGAGATTCGAAACGTTCGCACGCCAATTGAATGTCGTATTCATCAGGATGAAGTCAAACTTGCGATCGGGATGGGCAACAAGCCATCGGCGGCCATCGTCGATTGCAATGTGCACCTTCGGATTCTTTAGGAGACTGGCAACCTCAGGCCGTTTTCGAATCAGCGGCAGGTATCCCGGATTGATCTCGACAATGGTCACATCCCGCACCATCGGATCATTGGTCAATATCTGCGCCCACGACCCAGACGAAAGACCGATGATTAACACCTCCTTCGGCGCGGGATGAATCGCCGGAATCGCATAGCAGCGGAAGATTCCATTCGTGTCGCGCACTGGATCGGTATTGAAATGCCCGTCGTAGACTCCTCCTCCATAAACCGTTTCATGGTTGTCTACTGCGATTACGCCGCTACGGTTCTCCACAACATCAACGAGCCACAAGCCGTGATGGTAAGCTCTCTTGAAAAGCAATCGCTCATAAATACCCGAATAAAGCTTTGGCGATAACACCGCCGCCAGAACGCAAATGACACATGCGAACGCTACAGCAATCTTCGACGGCCTTGGCTTTGCCATTAGCGCGAGAATGGAAGCAATCGCTGCTCCAAAGCCGAGAAGCGTGACCGACGTTGCACCGGTCGACCAATGGTCCAAAATCACAAAGCCGACAAGAAAGCTTCCCAGCGCCGATCCCACGATATTGCTCAGGTAGAGATAGCTGAGCTTCTTCCCCGCCTCTTCCGCCGGGCCGATTGCAGCGTGAGACAGGATCGGGAACGATGCACCGAGTAAACCTGCGGCGACAGCCACCAGCGCGTACATAATCTCGTAGGGAAGCCGCAGGACCCAAAGAGATAAGACCGGGCCAACAAGAAACGCTCCGATCGAACCTAGGAAGACCAGCGTTGCTCCAGCCCCGAGCGTTCGGCCCACCTCGTTCTTCAGTTTTCGCTTGCATTCCTCATGAACGGCAAACGCTCCATATGCAATTCCAAACAGATAGTACGCCAACAGACTTGCGAAGACCGGAGCCCTTCCTTCGCCCGCAAACGAGTAAATGCGAAACCAGATGATTTCGTATGCAAGCGCGATGAAGCCCGTGCAGGCAGCCAGGGCCATGCCCAATGCGAAGGGAATGGTTTGACCTGGCTCATTGCTACTGGGAGCAGTCTCAAATCTCTCCCCCTTCCAATTCGGCCCACTTCGGTAAGCGAGAAACAATGCTGTCGCTCCCACAAGCAGGTTCATGCACGCCGCCAATCGAACCACGCTTGACTCTCCAAGGATGCGCATGAGAAACAAGGCAGCCATCACACACGCAACGCTGGAGCCAAAAGTATTCGCGGAATAGAGCGAACCCACTGACTGTCCCACATTATCTGTATGTTTCACTAGGTACGCGACGAGCAATGGCAATGTGCTCCCCATCAGGAGAGTCGGCGCGAGCAGAAGCGCAAATGTGATCGCGCCCGTTTCCGCAGTCGAAGCGCCCGCTGTGAATCTTGCCGCCCAACGAAAAAGCGGCAGGGAGCAAAATCCAAATACGCCGATCGAAGTCTCAATTGCGCCGAAGGCTGTCAAAGCGGCCACGCGGCGCATCGTCGAAAGTCGTCCGCCGGCGAGACTGCCAAGGCCCAAACCAAGCATGAACACCGTCACAATCACCGTGACCGATTCCACGTTCACGCCATATATCGTGAAAAGCGCTCGTTGCCACACTGTCTGGTACAGAATCGCAGGAAATCCCGACACAAAAAAGAGCGCGAAGTATGGCCAAAGTTTCCCCTGCGCCCGCATCAAAGAGGATGAGGTTGTCGCACTGGACATAATAGTGTCCTGGATTATAACAGCCGATCAGGATTCTGCCATCGCAGTTCTTCAGTTCGTGTCGAGCAGCGCCCCAATCGCCAGGTGGCGTTTCCTCTTTATGAACCTGTCATATCGTTCGCTTCTCAATACCTCACAACTTGAACTGTAGGGTCAACACTAACATACGTGCCACTGATTCCGCGCTTGACGAGGCTCCAGAAGTTTTCGAGGCCGTTGGTATGGACGCGGCTAACCACCTTGCGCTGCTCGATTCGCAGGACCGTGCCGGGTTCCCCAAAGGCACAGCCGCGCAAGCGCACCTTTGCGCCGATGGGGAATTGTTCGGAGGCGGTCATTGCAGTGCCTTCAGTGGATCGTCAAGCGCCACAACGCAGCCGCAAGCCTCCAGACGGTCGAGCAGGCCCGACAATTCCCAGCCCCCAGCAAGCCAGTCTTTCCCCGCTCAATCGGGCGGCCAACTGCATCAGCGTCGTGCGGATGATTTTCTCGGTATTTGTGGCGGTTGAGCACTCCGATAATCGAACCGGGGCATCCTTCGGGGACCACGAGATAAGCCGCACACCGGCAGGCATGGCCGGACGGCGGGCAAGTTCGGCGAGCAGTTCCGCCTTATGCTGGCGCAACTCTCCCATCACGGGCGCGGCGGCGGTTGCCGGAACGATCCCCAGCCGGTCGCCATCGATCATGAATCGACCGCCAGCCAACTCGACAATTTGAATCAGCTCCAAGGCCGCGCTCACAGCCAAACGTCCTCCGAAAAGCTCCTACCCAACTTCTCAGAATTGAGGGGAGTTCCCGTCCTTGCGGGAACAAGCAATTCGTCAGTGTTTACGCACTGTTCGATAGGAGAAGAATTGCTTGGCCTTCTTGGAAAGGCTCTGATTATGCCGATTCACAATACGTCTCGAGCGCCTCTTGTATGGATGCGGAGTTGCAGGTCGGTATGATCCTAGAATCGGCATGATGCCGCAACTCGTGTAAAGCCCCGCACGCCCTTTGTGGCCTGCAGGTATCTTCTTCAGGATTCCGATCGATGCGGTATCTTCGTGCCGATAAGACAACTCCGTCGTGTCGTGAAGAACCAGAAAGGGAAAGCCACGGCTAGCGGAAAATCTCTCGCGCGTGCAGGCAAAATAACCGGCGAGAATATTGGATTCGCTGATCCGTTCGTTGCCAAAGAAGCGGTAAACCGCCTTGGTGTTGGCCCAATCCTGACATGCCGACGGCGTGGTCGCACCTACCCGTAGATTTCATGACGGAGGATGGGTCGCGGTTCATGTCTGACGCGAGGAGTTCCCCAAAAGCATTGCGATACTCGTAGCCGAAGAGGCACGTTCAGGTTTGGCGCTCTGTTGCAGGTGCTCGGGGAGACCAGATAGATACCCGTCCGTTATTTTGGGGCAATCCGGTGCGCAATTCGGCATATAAGAAGATTAGGCACGGTGTGGCTTGGGGTCCCAAGAATACCGGCTTTGGACTGTGGCGTTCGGGCTTGAGTAGCGCTTATCCAGGGCTGACTTGGCCGATGCAAGAACTTGTCATCAATGGGATTGCCGAGTTGCTGCTCAGGTCCTCTAGGAGTCTCCTAGGCGTTCTGTGATTAGAGGATTGGAATGACCAAGAAGTTGATTACGATCATCACTCCGTGCCACAACGAAGAACTCAATGTGCGGGAGGTTCATCGGCGTGTGATGGCAATGGCGGCACAGCTTCCCGAATATCGCTTCGAGCATCTGTTTGCTGATAATGCATCAAAGGATGGTACAGTTGCCGTACTGCGCGAGATGGCTGCCGAAGATCCCAGCGTCAAAGTGATCGTTAACGCACGCAACTTTGGCCCCGACCGCTCGGGAATGCATGCGTTTCTGCAGGCGGAGGGAGATGCGGTTGGATCGATAGCTGCCGACCTGCAGGATCCGCCCGAGCTATTCGTGGAAATGATTCGCGAATGGGAAAAAGGCTGTCCGATCGTAGCCGCAATCAAAAACTCGAGCGATGAGAGCGGACTGATGTACCGCGTGCGCACCGCCTACTATCGCCTGGTTTCGCGCCTCACCAATGTAGAGATCCTGGAGCACTTTACAGGCTTCGGGCTCTATGATCGTTCCGTTGTGGAGCATATCCGCAACAACTTCCGAGACCCCTATCCTTACTTCCGGGGAATGATTGCGGAGCTTGGACTGCCATGTGCCAAAGTTCTCTACAATCAGCAGCGCCGCGAGCGCGGCAACACCAAGAACAACTTCTACTCTCTTTACGACTTTGCTATGCTGGGCATCACCAACCTTTCCAAAGTGCCTTTGCGCCTGGTGATCGGGTGCGGCTTCGTCTCCGCCACAATCAGCTTTTTGATCGGTATGATCTACCTCGCGTACAAGCTTGTATTCTGGAGCAGGTTTTCTGTCGGCGTCGCTCCAGTAGTCCTCGGCTTGTTTTTTCTTGGTTCGGTACAGTTGATTGCGCTGGGGATCATCGGTGAATACGTGGGCTCCATCCACACATTTGTGCTGAATCGCCCCCTGGTTACTGAGAAAGAACGCATCAACTTCTGAAGGATCTCGATCTTAGTGAAGCCGCATTCGCACAAGTCGGTTGGGCAATTTGTGCGATACATCGTGGTTGGGGGATTCAATACTGTTTTCGGCTATGGCGTCTTTGCGCTGCTCACCTGGTCGTTCAGGGGACTGGGTTCCTATAACTACATGTATGCGGCAGTCTTGGCGAATGTGATCGCCATCAGCATGGCGTATCTAGGATACAAATGGTTCGTTTTTCGAACCCGCGGGAACTACCTGATTGAATGGATACGCTGCTTTGGAGTGTACGGGAGCAGTGCGCTCATCGGTTTGGCCGGCCTGCCCATTCTGGTTCCAATTCTGCGCCACGTGCTGCACAGTCCGGAACAGGCCCCGTACATTGCAGGGGCCCTTTTAATGATGGTGACCGTGCTGTTCAGCTTCTTTGGCCACAAGAATTTTTCGTTCAGGCAGAAACAGATCGAAGAAGGTGCGAAGTCGCACTCCGAAGTGCCGCCTGCATAAGTGGAGGGTTCCGATCTGATCGCCCGAGCTGTTGTACCGGAATCAGGTGCCGTCAAACTGCCGGACACATTGAAAGCGCGGCCTAGCCTATGCAGACATCCGGCCGCGCTCGTTTGAAAGGAAGAACACTTTGGCTAGCAACTTTACGGTTCAAGATGTGCTGGGAATCCTCATAGTCCTTCCTTTCTTTTCGCTGGCCCTGATTGCCCCTGGCTACCTTATTGGCTTTGCTTCGAATGTCCTGGACTTCAGGCGAAGGGGCTTCTCCGAGCGATTGCTGCTGGCCATCGCGATCTCAGCCGCAGTGTCGCCTTATGCGATCAACATTTTATGCCGCTTTTTCTCTGTCGGAATTGTATCGGCGCTTTACCTTTTGCTCGGTGTCGCGTTCGTGGCCAGGCTTCTGCTTGAATGGAGACGCAGCAATTACGTGTTTCATATTGATTTACATAGGACTACCAAGCTAGCCATCTGTTTGGTTTCTGTGTGGATTGTTGTTTGCCTCATCTCGCTGCCGGACATGCAACTGGGACAGAAAATTTACTCTGCGGCGGCGACCTGGGACTACTCGGTGCGCAGTCCCTTCATCGCTTCGGCGCTTCGCACTGGTGCTCCGCCTGCTAGTCCATTTTTCTATCCGGGACACTCCGTACCTGCGCGCTATTACTACTACTGGAACGTATTATGCGCATTGCCGGCATTCATGTCGCGGGGCAGTGCCCGGGTTACGCTCTACGCCAGTTGCATATGGAGCGGCCTGCTTCTCGCTTCAATGATTCCCATCTATTTGAAGCATTTTCTCGAGCAATCTTCCAAATTGCGCACCGCATCTCTCGTCGGGATTGCAATACTTTCGGTGACGGGCCTGGATTTGATTCCGACCCTTGGGATTATTGCCTTTGCGCATGTACATCTGCCTGCCGATATGGAATGGTGGGATCCGTGCGAGATCGCATCGTGGCTGGATGCATCGATCTGGGTACCTCATCATGTAGCGGCGCTGGTGGCCTGCCTGGCGGCGTATTTGTTTCTCTGGAAGGCCACATGCAAAGCAGACTCCTCGACACGGATTTGGCTCATTGCGCTTGCTGCGCTTGGCTTCACCAGTGCCGCTGGGCTTTCCGTTTACGTCACGTTCGCCTTCGGGGGATTCATCGTCACATGGGAGGCATACCTGCTGATGCGAGGTAAGTTTTCCGCCGCGGTTATTCATGGTGCTGCAGGCACCCTGGCTCTGCTGTTCTCAGTCGGTTACATTCGAGATCTTCTCGGCCCTGGAACGAGCGCTAGCGGGTCCAGCGGAGCAAGCAGCCATTTTGTTGCGTTTGCTCTGCGGCAACTTCCCTTTGTATTCGATTTTCACAACAACTTAGCCAATTTCAGCCTTTGGGTTCTGCTTGCCCTCCTCATTCTTTTTCTTGAACTGGGGGTATATATGTTGGTCGGCCTGATTCAGGCAAACCGCGATTGGCGCCGATGGCGAACTCTTTCAGAGGCACAGAAGGCATTGTGGGTTATGGCCGGTTCTTCCCTCGTGATGATCATGTTTGTTCGGTCAACCGTGATCGGAGCCAACGATCTCGCCTCGAGAGGCTCCATGGTTCTGCAGTTTGTACTTCTTCTTTGGACCACCGTCTATCTGACGAATCGCTTTTCAGCTCATCGAGAAGCACCGGCCAGGGGCCTGTCGGACCAGCAGTTGTTCGACGCGACGCTCTTCTTGCTTTTGGCAATTGGCGGTGCATCGACTCTCTATCAGTTGGGAATGCTCCGTGTTTACACGCTTTTGAGCGATCGGTACCATTGGACAGATTTTATGCAGCTGGCAAACGGAGATGAGACCTTTGCCCTCCGCAGCGCATACGCGGAGTTAGATCGCGTGGTACCGGCAAACGCGGTGGTCCAATACAACCCCGATAGCAAACTGACCACTCCGATGCTGATCTATTCTCGCTATCAGCAGGCAGCTGGAGATCCTGGCTGCATTACGACATTCGGTGGATCAATGGCCGAGTGCGCGCCCGTGCAAGCCGGATTACAAGTTATATTCGATCCTCAGGCTGGCAGGTTTTCCTCAAAGGCCGAGGTAGATAAGATTTGCCAGGCGTTGCACATCAATGTGCTGATAGTGAACGCTCGCGATCCCATATGGAATAGAAGAGATACTTGGGTTTGGCAAGATACTCCCATGATCCAGAATAAATTCGTTCGGGTTTACCGGTGCGGAAGCGGTCCCTGATCGGGATGCAGAGCGGGTACGACGGTCATTTGGACGGGGATTAGGGACGCACACCCCAGGGCGCCACGCGCACGGCCGAGGATCGATTATCCAGATTGCGGTCGCTGCTTTAGACTGACCTGGTTGAGGTAAAAAGAATGGTCGCATGGATCGCAACGGGCTTTTGCCTGCTTTGGCTTTGGACTAGGGCCGTAGGGCTGCCCGAAGCCCTCCAGGGATGCGCGTGGGTCATTGTGCGCATGGCCTTTCCGCGCAGGCCATCCTGGGCGAAGGCGATCATGCCTCGACCGAGAATCGTGGAAGTCCGTATTCCCGGCCATCCGTACGTGTATTACGCGCGATGGCCAGCCTCCGACCTGCACATTCTGCACACCGTGGTCCGGCGTGGTGAGTACGCCCCCTTGGACCGCTATCTCGACAGCAGGCGGGAGATTCTCTTCCTCGATCTCGGAGCCAATATCGGCGCAACGTCGCGGTACTTCCTCAATCGCTATCCGGGATCGAGCGTGCTTGCCGTGGAACCCGATTCCGCCAATATTGAAATGTTCCGCAGGAATCTAGAACCGTATCACGATCGGGTTCGTCTAATTCATGCCGCTGTGTGGAACTGCAATACCACGCTGGTGTTCGACCAGGAGTCGACGCAAACGGGAACCGAAGCGGGGATCCGTCTTCGCGAATCCGCGCCCGGTGAAGCGACCGCGGACTCTGTGCAGGGTGTCGACATTCCGACTCTGCTCGCCGGAAATGGCGTGACGATGCACAGCCAGATCGTGGTGAAGATGGATGTGGAAGGCAGCGAGGAAGCGATTTTCCGGGGTTCGAACCTGGAGTGGCTAGACAAGGTCAGCTGCATGGCGATCGAGCTTCACGATCACGTGAACCCGAACTGCAGCCGAAATTTCTATGCAGCGATGCAAGGCCGGATGCGCGGGACCCCGCAAAAGATCAGTGAAACGCTCTTCGTGGGGCTCAGCGGTGGTTCAACCGCGGCATAATCTCCCGATTGCTACGGTTCGCAATAAAATTCAGATAACAAAGGGCTATCTGCGCGGTCGTTCCGCAAAGGGCAGTGAGGATTTTTATGCTTTTTTTCAGCAACTTACGGGCGGCTTGGGATGTTGGAGGGCTTGACATGCGGCGAGGCGGCGTCCCCGACTGAAGCAGACTTTTTTACAGGGACATTTCCTCGAAGCGGCATGGGGGCCGATTCGCTCAGTTTCTGCAGCATCCATGTGAATGGGACGGCGGCAAGCAGATCAAGTACGTAGTGCTCGCCGGTCGCAAGGATTGTGAAGGCCGTTAGCAACGTGAAGACAAATGCAGCGCGCCTAAGCCAGATTGGACCGGCGTTCAGCCACAACAGCGCGGCCCACACCAAGTGCATCGAGGGCATACAATTGCGAGCGGCGTGGGGGTCGCCTGCGTGTATTGGACCTACAGCGGGCACGAGCAAATAACAAGGCAGGGCCAAGATTGCGCCAAAGCACAAGGCCCGCGCCAATTGGCCGCGAGCTTTCCCCTTCGTGTATGCGAACACGATTGCTATCATCAGCGGAAGATTTTCATAGACACAGTTCACAGCGGCCAGCCGCAGTGAGTTTGCCAAGGTCCAATTCCGCAGCACCGCCCCGATGCCGAAGTCGGCTTTGAGCAAGATAGCGTCGAATAGATTTGGAGTCAGGTTGGCAACGAGCTTGTTGAAAAAGTTCGCATATGCGACGGACAAGGGCAACAAAACTGCAATCTGGAAGTTCTGTTTGGCGATCTGGCTGCCACTGGCGGCCTGAAACGCCAATACGATCGTCCCGCTGCAACCGAGCATCATGAGCGCAGCAATCAACGGCTGAACATGGCACCAAGCGGCCAAGCAGAACAGCGGAGTTGCTACCGCAAGCAGGTGGGGGACGCGCGACTTGTTAAAGCTGAAGCAGAGGATTGCGCCGCCGAAAAACGCCGACACAGCGAAGCCAGGCCTCACTTTAAAGGTCACCACGCACGCGGCAAACGTTACATATAGCAATATGAGAACAACCCAAAGGCAGACGAGCGCGAACGATTTCAATGAAGGGCCGGAGTTTGAGTGCACCTGACGAGGTTCGGTTACGAAATTTGTTTCAGAGCCGGCGCTTAAGGATGCCGTCATGCAGCGATCGGGCGGGACGGCATACATGACGGTCTGGAATCCGTCTCCTTCGTAAGCGCGCAGATACAACCTGTGCTCCGGGAGCATCTCCCGGACGAGGAGCGGAATGCGCCAGATGTCGTTTTGCGTATGGTAAACGCAGATGGCAAGGATGGGCCGATCGCGCCGAATGACCTTTGCTGCGCCGCGTAAAGCATCGTACTCCGCCCCCTCAATATCCATTTTGATGAAGGTCAACGGAGTGTCTGCGAAGAGCTCGTCGATCGGATAACACTCTACCGGAAGTCCCTCGGCTGATATCTTCGCGCCAGTCTGGCCTGAGTGAGCAAAGTGTACAACTTCGCGCGTTGCGCCCACTGCAAAGTGAATGAGCCTTAACTTTGCTTGAAGGGGCTCAGGCAAGATGTCGCGATACGCTTTGAGCCTTGAAAATGAAACATTGTCGGCTTCAAGCGCATAGAACAGGTCAAAGCGATCTCCACGTTTTCGGATCAGGTCTTGCGTCATCTCACCACTTGTCGCACCGCAATCCAGAAAGCGATCTTGATCCGAAAGACTGAAAATTTCCTTTGGGAAGTATGTGTTTTCGGTGGGTCGACCAGGGAGGCCGTTTAAATCTCCACGGGCGCGTAGACGAATGTTTGCGTTGAATATGGCTCGCGATTCAAACTCAGACCAAATATTCTCCGCCGCCAGCACACAGCTACTTTCTTGGTAGAGTTTGTGCGGCAAGTCATTCAACAGACATGGAAGAAATATCTCGGAGAACCGCCAATGAAGAAATGTATATGGGGCGACTTGGTCGCACCCATACTCGCGCAGCTGTTGATCTGTCTCACGGAACCAATGAAACTCGTTCCAGATGGTAACGAGAAAAACTGAGTCGGTGCCGTAAAGCTCTGCCGCTTTTACAGGTGGAAGGATCTCTAAGCCATCAACGTGCGCACCCCATCGTTCACGGTTGTTATCACTGAATGCAAGGGGCTTTACACCAATCCCCTGCAGGGCGCCGGCCGCCCGCCTGCCGAGATTTCCGGAGCCGAAAAGAACGACTCGGTTGTTTCGCGTGCGAAGCAGTTCTTCGAGCGCGTGTTGCTCGCGGTGCATTACCGAATCGAGAGGCTCCTGAAGTAACTCGCTAAGAGATTCTGCATTCATCCCACTGGTTCCTCTCGTAGATCCCTGCGAATGATTCATTCCGGCAGCGGTTTCACGATCATGTTCGCCAGAAACTCCTCGCGCGGGAGGAACGGGAACAGATCCTCCAGCGGTTTGGAGACCATCGATCCGTCAGGGTTCTGGTACGACTGGAGGCGCGGCGCGCGCATTTCGTCGAGAATAACGTGCACATCAACGATCACGGGACCGTCCATCGCCAGGGCGCGCCTGACGTCGTCGCGCAGATGTCTCTGATCTTCAATCACAACGGATGGAATGTTGTAGGCCGCGGCCACCTTGCTCATATTGGGGACAGTAAGGCCGGTGCTGCTGTCGCAGCCAATGTTGGGCTTGCCAAAATAACCTTTCTGCGAGGCACGGATGGACGCGTACCCGTCGTTATTCAGGACGAAGAACTTCACCGGCAGCTTGAGCCGTGAGGCCGTTTCCAGCTCCTGAATATTGAACTGAAAACCACCGTCGCCATCGACGAGGATGGTGCGCCTGCGGCCGCCACCGATGCAGACCGCAAGAGACATCGGCAGACCGTATCCCATGGCCCCCAAACCGGCCGTGTGGTAGATGCGCTGACCGTTGCGCGTAGGACAGGCGAGCAGAAAAATCTCTATCCCGCTGCCCGAGCTGCCGGAGACAAGCAAGTCGTCGGGATTGGATTCGGTGCCGATCACCTCAGCGAGATGAAAGATGCTCACCTTGCTGTCGGGTTTGCGATGCTCGTCCGTTACCACGGGGTAGCGCGTTTTCCAGTCGGCGCAGCGCGCGTTCCATGCAGTGTGGTCTTGCATCTTGATGGAGTCTTGTTGCCGTAGCAGCTCCTCAAGAAACGCTTTTGCGTCTGTGCAGATGGGTTGCTGGATATGTGGATGGAGTTTCTTCAATTCGGCGGCGTCGATGTCCACAGCGGCCTTCCAGGCTTCCCGCGCCAAATTCTGCGGAGCATAGCCGGTAATGGCAAAGTCGAGGCGAACTCCGATGGCGAGCAGAAAATCACTGTTCTGCAGGGCGAAATTAGCGCCGCGCGCCGCGACAGCACCCGGCCGGCCGACAAAGGTCGGTTCGTCGCTGGGCACCATGTCGGCGGCGCACCAGGTGGCGACGGTCGGAACGCGCAGCAAATTGCGAAACTCTTCAAATTCCGTAGTGGCATGCGCAAGCCGGATCCCATTGCCGGCAAAAAGAAGCGGGCGCTCGGACTGGTTCAGTTTTTCGACCAGGCGGCGGACTTCCTGTTTCAGGCTGGCGTTGCCCGGGTGTTCTTCCAGCTCAGCCGGATCGAAAGCGCGCAAAGAGGTGGGATCTTCAATCGGCGATGCTTGCACGTCGAGAGGGATGTCGATCCATACCGGCCCGGGCCGGCCGTTGAGGGCAAGATAAACAGCCTTCTCCATGTGGTATCGGATGTCCTTCGGCTCGAGAACCGTGACGGCGTACTTGGTAATCGGTTTGACGATCGAGACGATGTCCATCTCCTGCACGCCGAGCTGGCGCATGCCGAGCGGTCGTCCATCCTTGTCAAACATCCGATCGGGGCGCTTGACCTGGCCGGAGACAACCAGCATGGGCGTCGAGTCGAGCCAGGCGCCTGCAACGCCGGTAACAGCGTTGGTGCCGCCGGGCCCGGTTGTTACCATGCAGACCCCGAGGTGGTTGGTAACTTTGGCGTAAGCCTCGGCGCACATCGCGCTGGCCTGCTCATGCGAGTTACAGACCGGCTCGATTGCCGCCGCTGCTCCCAGCGACTGGTTCAGGTGCATGGCGCCGCCACCGGTTACCAGAAACACGTGCTTCACGCCCTGGTCAACAATGAATCGAACAACGTAGTCAGAAAGCTTCATAAGTGGAACCGCCGATGGTTTTGGCCGTGAGTCATGGGCGTGAAAAGACCTCCTGAGCACGCAGGCCTCGCGCCGCCAGTAGCGCTTCGATCAGCTCACGGACCGCACCGTTGCCGCCGGTATTCCGGGCAACAAATTTCGCCTGGGCGAGAACATCTGAGACCGCGCTGGCAGGAGCGGCGGAGAAACCGGCAATCTGCATCGCGGGGAGATCATTCACGTCGTCTCCCATGTAGCAAATTTCCGCGAGCTCGATGCCTGCCGATGTCGCAATCTCGCGCAGCGCAGTTGCTTTGTCACGGCAACCTTTTATGACGTAGCGGATGTGCATCTTTTCCGCATAACGGCTCACCAGCGGGCTATCCTCGCCGGAGACCAGCGCCAGTTCGAAGCCTGCTCGCCGCGCGAGGGAGATCCCCATGATGTCGGCGAAGCAGAAGCGCTTCCACTCTTCACCGCCGGGCCCCCACCAGAGCCCGCCATCGGTGAGCACTCCATCGACATCAAACACGACGGCGCGGATGCGTTCGAGGCCGCCGTTTGCAGTATTGGGTTCCATCGCGCCCGGTCTAGACCGCTGCGCCGACACGGCGAAGCTTCTTGATGATGGGAAATTCGCGCTCGTACACGCGCTTAATGCCGTCGCCCTTGGACTGCTCCCAAAGCCGAATGTCACGCACCAGGCGGGTGATGCCGTTCGGCTCCAGTGAAGCCGCTTGATCGGAGCCCCAACCCGCGCGGTCCAAGGTGATGTGGCGTTCGACACAGCAGGCCCCAAGCGCGGCCGCGCAGACACTGGTTGGAATACCAGTTTCGTGCCCGGAATAGCCAACTGGGACGCCGTAACGCGCCGCCATGACTGGGATCGCACGGAGATTCAACTCGTCGTAGTTAGCGGGGTAGGTGCTGGTGGCGTGCATCAAAATCAAGTCATCTTTTCCCAGAACCTCGAGGGCATGATCGATTTCGTCGTAGGTGCTCATTCCGGTAGAGAGAATGATCGGCTTGCCGGTCTTGCGAATGTACCGCAGCAGATTGTCGTCAGTGAGCGATGGGGAGGCAATCTTGTACACAGGGGGCTTGAATTGCTCCAGAAAATCCACTGAGCCCTCATCCCAGGGAGAGGCAAACCAAAGCATCTTCACCGACTTGCAAAATCTGTCGATTTCCGAATATTCTTCCTGCCCGAATTCAAGTCCATGTTTGAGGTCGTCATTGGTTGGACCGAAGGGATTCTCACGCGGTTTAGCCAGTTCTTCAGGTGTGTACACCACCTCAATTGTGCGCTTCTGGAACTTGACGGCGTCGCATCCTGCCGCGACTGCTACGCTGATCAATCGCTTGGCGAGATCAATGTTACCGTTGTGGTTGATACCAATCTCCGCAACGATGAAACAGGGCTGATCGTCGCCGACCCACCTGTTGCCGACCTGGACCTTGCTCATGGTTGATTCACTCCTTTTGCTGTTGCCCAGCAGCGGCCGCCAACGCAACGAACGAAGGCGGGTGTTGCGGACCCCACAGTTCTCTGGCAGCGACTGAGGCGGCGGCACAGCATCCCAGCCGGAAATTCATTTCAACATGGTTACCGAAGATACCACACTCACACGAAGGTGGAACCTAGTATGTTTCGTCGCCTGCGTGTTCCGCACCACGCAGTGCACGGTTTATGCTGATTGCGTGAAGCGACTGCCAACAGAAGACCTGGATCATGTCTTGGGGCAAACCCTGCCGCTGTGGGAGCAGGCGCGCGGCCGGCGCGTATTTATTTCGGGGGGGACAGGGTTTTTTGGCGCATGGCTGCTGGAAAGCCTGGCCTATTGCAATCGCGAACTTGCGCTCGGCCTGTCCGCGACGGTTCTCAGCCGCGACCCGCGAGCATTCGCCCGGAGAATGCCGCACCTTGCCAGCGAGCCCTGCATCCAGATGCTCAAGGGAGATGTTCGCGATTTCGGCTTTCCTCGGGAGGAGTTCGAATACGTCATTCACGCCGCGGCGCCTACGTCCGGAGCCGCGGCCAGCCAACCGCTCGAATTGCTGAGTACCCTGCTTGATGGCACGAAACGCATGCTTGCGTTTGCCAAGGCGCGGGGTGCAAAGAGATTTCTCCTGACAAGTTCCGGCGCGGTCTACGGGAGACAACCGCAGAATTTGAGCCATATCCCCGAGGATTACTTCGGAGGGCCGGAGTGGCTCGATCCGAATGCGGCCTATGCAGAGGGCAAACGGGTATCCGAACAGATGTGCTCTCTCGATGCGCGGGAATCCGGGATTGACTTCATCATTGCGCGATGCTTTGCCTTTGTTGGTCCGCACCTGCCGTTAAACCAGCACTTCGCAATCGGCAACTTTATCGCCGACGCTCTAGGCGGCAGGAACATCGCAGTCCGGTGCGACGGCACACCCATGCGCTCTTATCTCTACGGAGCCGATCTCGCGATCTGGCTATGGACGATGCTATTACATGATTCCCTGCCGGGATCGAATCCACATGTGTTCAATGTCGGGTCTGGAGAGGCAATCAGTATTCGCGATCTGGCTCAGGTCGTGGTTGAGGAACTCGACCCCTCGCTGAAGGTGGAAGTTGCGAAGGCACCGATCGCCGGGGAGTCGCGTTTGCAGTACGTGCCGGACGTCCACGGTGCCGAAAACTGCCTGGGTCTGCGTCAGACAATCGGACTGCGGGAAGCCATCCGACGCACGGCAGCATGGCATCGCTGAACGTGCGCTCCTACCCAACCGGGACGCGGTTTGCGAACCGATGGAGATTTGTGTTCGATGCAAAGCCGGTCATCACTTCTGCGACAAAATCGAGCATCGGTTTGGTCAGTCCCGGATACACGCCGATCCAGAACACGTTGTTCATCACGAAATCGGAATTCGGCAAGGGGCCGGCGACACGAACCTCGCAGCTTTCGTAAGCTGGTTGCCGGAGGAGATTGCCGCCGAAGAGCAGTCTCGTGGCGATCTTCTTCGCTTCAAGAGCGCGGATGATGTCTTCCCGCGTAAACGGTGCATCCTCGCGAACTCCGATCGGGAAGCCAAACCACGCGGGATCCGAGCCCGGCGTAGCCTCGGGCAGCATCAGGCAGTCCTTCATCGGTTTGAGCGCAGCCGACAAGTAGCGGAAGTTCTCCTTGCGGCATTCGATAAAGATGGGCAGCTTTTCGATCTGGGAGAGTCCTAGCGCCGCCTGCATGTCGGTGGCCTTCAAGTTGTATCCGATGTGCGAGTAGGTGTATTTGTGGTCGTACCCGCAAGGCAGTCTGCCCAGCTGCCAATCGAACCGCTTGCCGCAGGTATTGTCTTTACCGGGTTCGCACCAGCAGTCACGGCCCCAGTCGCGGAACGACTCGATCAGAACCTGCAGATCGGGCCGCTGGGTGAGCACCGCGCCGCCCTCGCCCATGGTGATGTGGTGAGCGGGATAAAAGCTGACAGTTGCGATGTCGCCAAAAGTGCCTACATGGCGTCCCTTCCACGTGGATCCGAGCGCATCGCAGCAATCCTCAATCAGCCACAGGTGGTGTTTCTTTACAAAGTCCGTCACGGCGTCGAGGTCAAAGACATTCCCCAACGTGTGCGCGATCATGACAGCTTTGGTCTTTTCGCTGCGGGCAGCTTCGAGTTGGCTCACATCGATCTCGTAAGTCGGCACCGTAACATCCACGCAAACCGGTACAAGTCGATTCTGAATGATCGGATTGACTGTCGTAGGAAATCCCGCGGCGACAGTAATCACTTCGTCGCCTGGCTTGAGCCGTCGGTCACCCAGCTTTGGCGAGGTGAGCGCACTGATGGCGAGGAGGTTGGCGGATGATCCGGAGTTGACGAGCGACGCGCAGCGGACTCCGACAAAACGCGCGAGCCTTCGCTCAAACTCTTCGGCAAAGCGCCCCGTCGTAAACCAGCAATCCAGTGCCGCATCAACCACAGAACTCAAATCGCTGCCGTCAATCACCTTGCCCGACACCGGCACAGGCGATTCGCCGGGTTTGAACTCGGCTGCTGGAAAGGCTTCAGCAAGATACTCGGTGCATAGATCGAGGATTTGCCGCCGAAGATGTGTTGCTTTATTCGTCATCGACAATTAGTAACCTCAGCATACACACAATCAGAATCCGGTGGTGTACGCTATTGGCAAGCGAACACGATCTACAAACGGATCCCGCGGTGAATTTGCCGCGGCGAACGTTAGCCCAAAGGATGCTAAGAAACTGGAATGAAAGCAGTTATTCTGGCTGGCGGGCAGGGAACACGGCTGAGTGAGGAAACCAGCACGCGTCCCAAGCCTATGGTTGAGATCGGCGGCCGACCGATTCTGTGGCACATCCTCAAGATCTATTCCCAGCACGGCATCAACGACTTCGTCATCTGTTGTGGCTACAAGGGATATCTGATCAAAGAGTACTTCGCTAATTATTTTCTGCACATGTCCGACGTAACCTTCGACCTGCGGGGAAACCACATGCAGGTGCATCAGAGCGTTGCGGAGCCTTGGCATATCACCCTTGTGGACACAGGAGACAACGCCGGGACCGGCGGACGGCTGCGAAAGGTTGCAGCGTACGTGGAGGGGGAGCGCGACTTCTGCATGACCTATGGGGACGGAGTCAGCGATCTGAATATCTCCGCATCGATCGATTTTCACAGAAGTCACGGTAAATTGGTGACGGTAACGGCAGTTCAGCCCACGGCGCGCTTCGGGGGCTTGAGCTTCGTTGGAACAACCATCAGCGCATTCCGGGAAAAGCCCGAGGGGGAGGGCGGATGGATCAATGGCGGTTTTTTTGTCCTTTCGCCGGAGGTCATGAGCGAAATTCCCGACGAAAGCTCGATGTTTGAGCAAGAGCTCATGCAGAAGCTGTCGGCGAGGAATCAGGTACAGGCCTTTTTTCATCATGGGTTCTGGCAGCCAATGGATACGCTGCGAGACAAGCAAAGGCTTGAAGAACTGTGGACCTCCGGGAGGGCGCCTTGGAAGACGTGGTAGACCAATGGCGGGGTCGACGTGTTTTCCTGACTGGTCACACGGGCTTTAAGGGCGGCTGGCTCGCACTCTGGCTTGCGCGCCGGGGAGCTCAGATAAGGGGATATGCGCTCGACCCGCCAACGGAACCCAATCTATTCACGGTCGCTTCCGTGGCTGCCGTTCTCGATGACATTCGCGGCGATATTCGGGACTACGCCAAGCTGGAATCCTCGATGACGGAGTTTCGTCCGGAGGTGGTTTTTCATCTTGCCGCGCAGCCGATCCTGCGGCGCTCGTATGCGGATCCGCTGGGCACATATTCGACCAACGTCATGGGCACTGCTCATGTGTTGGAGGCCGTTCGAAAGACTTCGAGTGTACGCGCGGTGGTGTGCGTCACTTCAGATAAGTGCTACCAGAATCAGGAATGGGTCTGGCCTTATCGCGAAACCGACGCACTTGGGGGATTTGACCCGTACTCCTCCAGCAAAGCATGCACCGAAATCGTGTGCTCGGCCTACCGCAATTCCTTCTTCCCTGTGAACCGTCTGTATGAGCACCATGTCGCCTTGGCCACAGCGCGTGCCGGAAATGTGGTTGGGGGTGGAGACTGGTCGGAGGACCGCCTGGTTCCGGACCTGATCCGCGGATTTCAGGCGGGCCAGCCCGTGCTGATCAGGCATCCAAAGGCAGTTCGGCCATGGCAGCACGTCCTGGAACCCCTCAGCGGATACATGCTGCTGGCGGAGAAACTCCTCGATGCGCCTTCACAGTATTGCTCCTCGTTCAACTTCGGCCCGGGCCAAAAGGATGCGTGGCCGGTTGAGCGCATCGCGACAAAACTTGCGGAAATGTGGGGCGAGGGAGCCGGCTGGATACGCGATTCCGTTCCAGGCGTGCACGAGCACCACTCTCTGACGCTGGACACCAGCAAGGCCCGACGGCAACTTGGCTGGCAGCAGCGTCTGGGGATCGAAGCGAATTTGGAATGGACCATGAAGTGGTACCGCAACTGGCAACAGGGCGCTGATATGAATCAGGCGACCTCGGCGCAAATCGCCAGATTTGAGCAACTCGCTCACTGATCGCGGCCTACTGATCGCCGCCGGACAACTTGCAAGTGTTCGCGTGCTGTCTTTGAAAGGACTGGGGTCGCCGCCCACAGGGTAGCGGTACTGCGAGGCAATATTATGACGTCGTCTTCCGATGCCACCAGTCCGACGCTACTAATCCTGGAGTTCAGCCTGACAGCGTTCATGTTCGTGATTTCTTTCGGCTGGCCGGGAATCGGGCAAAATTTTTTCCGGCGAATGGAACGTTGGTTTGGAAAGCTGGCGCGAAGAAAATGGCTCGCGGTTATTTCTGTCGCCCTAAGCGTACTGCTGCTGCGCCTGGCCATCCTTCCTCTATTTCCGGTTCCGCTCCCGTTTTGTTCCGACGATTTCAGTTTTCTGTTAGCCGGTGATACTTTTGGCCACGGCAGACTGACCAATTTGACGCCTGCCATGTGGACCCATTTCGAGACTATCCACGTCACTATGAAACCGACGTATCAATCGATGTACTTCCCAGGGCAGGGGCTGATTCTTGCCGCCAGCAAGGTCGTCTTTGGTAATTCCTGGACTGGCCTGTTGATCGTGAGCGCGCTGATGTGCGCGGCGCTTTGCTGGATGCTGCAGGCGTGGCTTCCGGCCAGTTGGGCTTTGCTCGGCGGGATGATTGCCGTTCTGCGACTGGGGGTATTCAGTTACTGGACGAACACTTATCACGCCGGGGGTTCACTCGCGGCGCTGGGCGGAGCGCTGATTTTGGGCGCCCTGCCGCGACTGATAAGAACGACAAGGCTTCGCTATGCAATGCTGATGGGCATTGGCGTTGCGATATTGGTTCTTACGCGACCATACGAAGGCATACTGCTTTGCCTGCCGGTTGGGGTTGTGCTGGGCAACTGGATTTGGAAGGGAAAAAACCGGCCGGGCGTTGCTTCACTGACGGGCCTGGCCGCGGCGACGCTGGCGTTTGGTATTGCTGCTGTGGCTTGGATGGGCTACTACGACTATCGCGCCTTCGGTAATCCGCTGACTGCGCCGTACACCATCGATCGCAATACTTACGCAATTGCCCCGTATTATGTGTGGCAGCAACCGCGGCCGGAGCCTACGTACAGATATGCTGAGATGCGGGCTTTCTATCATGAAGGCGAATTGAGTTTCTACAACCACATCCATTCCGTGAAGGGGTTTGTGCCTTACACCCTGGAGAAAGTCGGATTTGTAATTCTCTTCTACGCTGGTTTTGCGCTGTTTCCTCCGTTGATTATGGTCCGCCGCATCTTTCTGGATCGGCGCATCCGCTTCCTTGTTGTGTGCGTGCTTGTGCTGGCAGGCGGGATGGTCATCGAGATCTTTCTTCTGCCGCACTATGTGGCGCCTTTCACGGCGGCTTTTTATGCCATCGGTTTGCAGGCTATGCGGCACATGCGGTTTTGGAAGCCGGAGGGGAAGCCGATGGGTTTGGCTTTGCTGCGGCTCACGATTGTGGTCTGTGTGTTGATGGCCGGAATACGGGTGGTTGCATCGCCTTTGCATTTTGGACCGAACGAATTCCCACCGAGCGACTGGAACGAATCCTGGTTCGGCCCGGAGCATTTTGGAACAGAACGAGCGCAAATCGAAGCCCGGCTCAGCCAGCTTCCTGGGGGACAATTGGCGATCGTCCGCTACAGCCCTGACCACAACCCAGGGAACGAATGGGTTTACAACCGTGCTGACATCGATGGTTCCAAAGTCGTATGGGCACGGGATGCAGATGCTGCCGATAATTTAGAGTTGATCCATTACTACCAAAACCGGAAGGTCTGGCTGGTTGAGCCGGACCTGACACCTGCAAGAGTTTCGCCGTATGCAATATCGGAAAGGGCCGCCCATCCCACTCCGTGAGCCGTCCACGCAAGCAGAATCTGCTCGCCCACGGCGATTTGCGTGGGTTCTCGAAGGGGTGCCCGACTCGACGCGCTCGCGTTGGCCGGAATGGGGCACGCTGTTTCTCTACGTGGCGCTGGTTGCCCTCGCAATTCCCTATCATGAACCGTGGGTTGACGAAGCCCAGGCGTGGCAGTTAGCGAGAAGTCTTTCTCTCACATCTCTATTCAAGACTTACATTCGTTACGAAGGTTCCCCGGGCCTTTGGCATTTCGTGCTGTGGATGATGACTCGCATCCATATCAGCTACGCAGGCGTGCACTGGATTTGCGGAGCGATTGCCACTGCCGCGGTGTGGCTTCTTCTTTTCAGATCGCCCTTTTCCCGTTACCTGAAACTCTCGCTGCCGTTCACTTACTTTCTTTTATTTCAGTACGCGATTGTGGCGCGGAACTATGTACTCGCGCCATTACTGTTGTTTCTCGCCGCAATGGCATGGAAGAAAAGTCCAGTCAGGCTGGCCCTGGCTCTGGGGTTACTGGCAAATGTATCGCTCCACGCCGCGGTTATCTCTGGCGGACTCGCCGCCGTTTATGCCATCGAGCAATTTCGCAACCGAGAGAACAAATCTCTCAACCACCCGCGAAAACTCTTGATTGGTGCGTTGCTCCTTCTGGTCTTCTATGCGTTCGCGATCTGGACAGCATGGCCGCCCCGCGATCTTATCCTTTCCTCGGTCCGCGGGCAGTCCGGTATTTACCTTCTGCGAGGGGTCTTTTCGCTGGTGTGGCCGACGTGCCAACCGTGGGTCGTATCCATACCGTTCTGGACCGCAATAATATTGTGGCTCCACGCGCGCCACAAGCTCTATTTCCTTTTGCCGGTTCTGCTTTTTGCCGCCTTTTCCGGTGCAGTGTCAGTCGCCTGGTGGCATGCCGGACTCGTGATCCCACTTTTGATCTGCCTGCTTTGGATTACTTGGCACGCGCCTGGAACAGTCGCCCGCGAGATTGAGATGGCTGGCCGCATCGCATTGGTGATCATGATTGCGACGCAGATTCTCTGGTCAGGTTATGCGCTCTTCTACGACCACTACTATCCATACTCCCCCGATCCTGCAGCTGCGAAGTTCTTAAGCCCATATGTCAGGGAAGGCGCAACCATTGCGGTGACGTATATCAGTGGTCCCAACGATAAGCGCGTGCGCGCTTATCCCGCAGTGGGAATCTTGCCCTATTTCGACCATAATATTTATGCAAATACTCCTTATCCATTCTGGTGGTGGAGCGATCAGGACCCATCTGAGGATCGGTTCAACGCCTTGTTGCCGTCTCACCCTCGCATCGTGATCGTTGAAGAAACACATAGCAATCCAGTAGTACATATGAATCTGGACAAGCCCAAGTACGTATTGTTAGTTAAGGATGGCTACAGGTTTGTGACCAGTTTCTGCGGATCCCAACCGTGGCAATTGGAACTCGGAGAAACCCTCTGCCACGTCGTCTTCGAGTACTCAGGACAGTCCGGCGCTTCGGGTATGCAGGCGCAAAGATAGTCCCGGATGAAGAGGGAGGCGCGGCGAATGGCATACTTCCAAAACCCCGGTGCATTGAGGTTTGCGTTGAGGTGTGTGAAATTTACACTTGTATCCGCACTGGCGTGACCAGAATGGAGAGCCCGGCAAATTCTGTGCCATCAGTTGGCATGAGACAAACTGCAAAGAACGAAGCAAGGATTAGAATGGCTCTCAGGTGAGCCGTTCCTGTCGGCTCGTTGCAGCCATGCCGCAGCGGCGAATGCGGATTGCTCGTCCCCGTCCCGGTCTGCCCTTGGAAACCGCCGCGTCCACAACGAAGGGTAGACTTCTGCGGCGACCGAGGAGCCCTGCGGAACCTACCCGTAGAACGGCCAGAAGTGGAATGGGGTTGCCCCCTTAACTGTTTGTCTCAGCCAAGGGGGCAACCCCATCTCGTGCCCGCCGCGTGCTGGCCGTCTGTAAGCGTGTGGCTCCATCAGTTTTCCCTCCAACTGCTTCGACCTTATCCCCGCTCCTGACCCACTTCAATGCCCCTGCGTGCTGCGGTGATTGGCGTTGGGATTCTTTGCAAGAGTTACTCTGCGGCGCATGAGCACCATCCCGGAGCTTTCCTTCTCCTCGGCAAAGATTCTGGAGGCACTTGCGACATGGCCAGTAACCATACATCGGTTACCGGCGCACCGGGAAAGAGCACTTAACGGGCAGGAGCGCGTGCAGCAAAAGCCGCATTGCACATTCAGGTTCTCAGCCCTAGACTTTGCGTTCAAGACGAAATAAAGGAGGAAGAGCAAATGCACGACGGGCTTCTTACCTTGTACGTGAAGTTCCAAACTCTGGCGAGCCGCGAAGAAGGTCAGGATCTGGTCGAGTATGCGTTGCTCTGCTGTCTAATTGCCCTCGCCGTGATCACGGGCGTTAACCAAGTTACGACAGCGGTGACGACGGTCTTCAGCAATATCAGCACTTCGCTTGCGTAATCAAGGAATCGCGAGGAACTAATCCACTGACGTGTTTCGTCGCGGTACGTTTCCAGTAATCGGTTCCTATTCCCGTTGGTCTCGGCTCTGCGTGTTCACACCTACCGGGGGCTCGTTTAGAGGTGCTGCTATGAGCGACCGCGAACGCGACTACATGGAATTGCTGGCCCATCTGGAAAAGGCGCGGCTGGCTATCGGCACAGCCAATCCTCGTTTTTCTTACTACGAGCGCATGATCCGGCAAGCCATCTTTGACGACGACGCACTTGCCGAATTGCAGGAGCGCATTCGACGCGAAGGAGGTCTCTGGTGATCGACCAATTCCGCTTTTGCTTGACATATTCCGGCTTCATATCAAGCAATTAAGTGTTGCCGGTCAAGTGGTAGCCTTGGTGTCGCTTTTTCGGTGTGAGCTTTTTAGATGAGTATGCGTCAAGCAGCAAAATGGTGGTCGCAATACATGGGCGTTGTTCGCGATGGGCAACACCGGCTTGATGCTGTGTTTCAGGCGATGCTGCATTCCAATGACCTTGTCGGTTGTGGAAGAGACATATTGGACAAACGCTACGGTCATGTGCAGCGTTGGCTGATGAAGGATGGCTCAGGGCTGTCGCTACCTATGCTTGGTCACCCGGTTGAGCAGTTGGTATCCCAAAGCGTTGGCGACCTGAAAAAGCCAGCGTTCAGGCTGCTGTCTGAGGATGAAGCCGAAGTCCTCAAGGCTGAAATCGTTGCGAGGAATGAACTGGCTGGAGGGGTTATCCGCCACGTTTGCGCTGAGACGACTATCGGGGAACCGAATGTGTCCCATGATTTGGAACTCAACAACGACGACAAGGAATGGTTGCACCGGATAGGCGTAGCCTTGGAGGTCACCGACATCGCATGACTGAGGATGGCATTTGCTCCACATTCTCTTCTGTCTGTTCCGGCACCTTCCGAAACACCCGATTGTAAATCTCGTGCGCCAAATCGACCGACTCTTCTATCGCATGGCTGGTCGGAACGACTCTGACGTTGGCCTGCTTCTCTCGCGCCAGCCGGATTCCGGCGATGAGGCACGCGCCAAGGTAGACCATCCCTCGGTTGATTCGGGGCAGGTGAGCGTCCGGGTCGAACATCACCGGCCTCCGTCCCGTTGCTGGCGGGTGACGAGTCCGTCAGGTCGCCCGAGGAAGACCTCGCTCGGTCTGTACTGCCGTCGCTCTCCACATAGCGGACACTCTACGACGACCGACTGAAACGGGAATTCCTCCCGACCAGAGGGCACATCGCGGCGGCACTGCTTGCAGGTGACCACGAAGGTCTTGCGATTCCAGTCGGGGCTTCCTAGCATTTCCTAACAGTTTTCCTGAAATCGAAGGGCTCAAAATTGTCATCGACAATGGAAAATCCATGATTGTCTCAGAAATCCCTTCGTTTTCGCTTGCATTTTTGGGGGCAATATTTACAGTGGTCTTGGAAAAACTTCAGGCACTCCGAAGGCGCGTCCCTTCTTCGGCACCAAATCTTACCAAAATTCTTCTGTTGATTCGTCAATTGAACAAGGGTGCGCTTACCCACCCAAATCCCTAAAAAAGCGCGGAAAAGTATGGGCACGGATGCAGTGTTTGTTGCCGAATCAATAATGGGCGGGCGGCCGGCCGAGTTTACGTACGCGGCGCACAGGTGGATTCGCGCAACACAAACCGCGTCTTGTACTCGAAGTTGGTTTTCTTGGGTGTGTGCTGGATTTCTTCGAGGAGGGCGCGGAAGGCCAGCCTGGCAAGCTCGCGAGGAGAAAACTCGATGGAGGTGAGCGGCGGCTGCGTGTACTGGCAGATGGTGAGGTCGTCGAAACCGATGAGGGCAATGTCTTTGCCGGCCTGAAGGCCGCGCGCGGCCAGGGTCTTCAAGGCGCCGACGGCAGCCACGTCGTTACAACACAAAACGGCAGTGGGCGGCTTGGGAAGGCTGAGCAAAAAGCCCATGCCGTGCGCGCCGCCATCCCAGGTGTGATCGCATTCGGCCACCAGCTCCTTATCGAAGGCGTAGCCGGAGGCTTTCATGGCCTTGCGCAGGGCTTCGAAGCGCGTGCGCATGCTGCTCCAGCTCATGCGTCCGCTCAGGTAGCCGATGCGCTGATGTCCGAAGTCGACGAGGTGCTTGATGGCGTCCTTAAAGCCGGGCAAATAGTTGATGCGCACGTTACGCACGCCGCGCAGATCGTGATCGGCGCCGGCGTAGACCACGGGAACGTCGATCTGCGTGTTCGCCAGCTGCTCTTCCATGCCGAAGGTGAGGGCGGCGATGCCTTCGACCTGACGCTCCTGCATGCGCGTGGCGCACACGGCGACGTGATCGGGTCGGGTTTCGGTGTCGGCAAAGCTGACGAGGACTTCGTAGCCCTGTTCGACCGCGGCGCGTTCGAAGTAGAGCATGACCTCAGAGAAAAATGGATTGCCGCCGCTCAGCTCGGAGACGATCAACCCGACAGTGTGGCTGCGGCCGCGAGCCAGGGCACGCGCCTGGAAGTTGGGCCGATAGCCCACTTCCTGAATGATGGCCTGCACGCGGCGCACCAGTTTGGGATCGACAGATTCAACCTGATTGATGACCCGGGAAACGGTGGAATGAGAAACACGAGCGCGCTTGGCAATCTCCCTGATATTCATGCACTTTTCTCAAACCGAACGGCCGCCTAGGAGGGCATTTTAGAAACCGGTCACTCGGGGGGGGGTGCGGTTCGACTCCGAGTATATCAGCAGATTGCGCTGGCCCAGGCGCATGGACGATTTGATTTGCGATCGAAGTGGAATCACGCAAGTTTCGTTGGGGTCGTAGGAGGTTGCGATTCTGGCAGCGTAGCAGCTGCGCTGGATGTGCGCGCGGAGGGTTGCGACCATAATAGAAGGATGAGCGACAGGATCGAATGACGAAGGAAGCGGTGCGACACCCAATCTCACGCAGAAAATTCGTGCAGGTTTGTTCGGCGACCGCTGTTTTGCCGCCGATGGCGGCCTGCCTGGACTGGACCACACCGAAAGCATGGGGCGCTCAAACAAGCGGCCCCGCGCAGCGCGTGCTCGGCCTCGATCGCGATTGGCTCTTTGCGGGCAAATCCACTGCCGCGGACCTCGATCCCAGCTACGACGACAAAGTTCTGGTTCGCGTAACACTGCCGCACACAGTTGCCGATCTCTCCTGGCGCAACTGGTCGCCATCGCAGTGGGAGGATCTTTTTGTTTATCGCCGCCGCTTTGCGGTGCCTGCCGCATGGCGCGGGCTGCGCGTGTTTGTTCACTTTGATCGCGTGATGGCGAGCGCGACTTCGGTGGTGAACGGGCGCAGCCTGGAACCGCACGCAGGCGGATTCTTGCCGTTCGACCGCGAGATTACCGGCATCGTGAAAGAAAAGGACAACGTGCTTGCGGTTGCGGTGGATTCGCGCTGGCTGAATGTGCCGCCCGCCGGCTCGCCGCGTGGAGCAGCCGCGGTGGATTATCTGCTGCCCGGCGGCATCACGGGATCCGTTCAGCTTCGCGCGTTGCCTGCGGCTTTTTTGCGCGAAGTGTTCGCCAAGCCGACCGATGTGCTCGATTCCAGCCGGCGCGTCGAGGTTGTATGCCGTGTGGATGCGGCTGCGCCGCTGCCGGCGCGCATTCGTCTGGAGGCTGCGCTTCGCCACGGCGATCAAACCATTGCCAGAGTGACGCAGAGCGCACTAATGGAAAAGTCCGACGAGGAATTTCATCTTACGCTCAGCAATCTCGGCAACATCCAGTTATGGGATCCGGAGCATCCGCATCTTTATCGCGTGGAGGTCACGCTTTTTCTCGACGAGCGTCCCATACATCGTTTCGCCACGCGTATCGGCTTCCGCGAGGCGCGTTTTGCGGTCGAGGGTTTCTATCTAAACGGACGCCGCACGCAGTTGTTCGGGTTGAACCGCCATGAGCTCTATCCGTATCTTGGCTTCGCTGCGCCGCCGCGCCTGCTGCGCCGCGACGCAGAGATTCTGCGCAAGCAATTCAACTGCAATATGGTGCGCTGCTCGCACTATCCGCAGTCGGAAGCGTTTCTGGATGCATGCGACGAACTGGGACTGATGGTGTGGCAGGAGCCGCCGGGCTGGCAGTACATTGGCGACGAGAGCTGGCAAGACCTGGCGGTGCACGACGTGGAAGCGATGATCCGCCGCGACCGCAACCATCCGGCCATTGTGATCTGGGGCGTGCGCATCAATGAGTCGCGCAACGATCCCGCGTTCTATCGACGTACGCGGGAGGTGGCCAAGTCGCTGGACGATTCACGCCCTACGTCGGGCACCATGACGCCGGACTCGAGAAAGAACTGGCAGCAGGAATGGCACCAGGATGTGTTTGCGTTCGACGATTATCACGCCGCGCCCGATCACAGCGTGGGCATTCTCGATCCTATCGAGGGCTATCCCTACATGATTGCGGAGACGGTTGGTCAGTTCAATTACGTCGCCGGCAGGGGATTCGATTTGAGATACCGGAAGGCCGGCGACATCGGACAGCAGACGAGCCAGGCGCTCTATCACGCGCAGGCGCACAGCAGGGTTGCTGGCCACGAGCACATTGCGGGAACGATTGCATGGTGCGCCTTTGACTACGCGAGCCTGATGAACGATTACGAGGCGATTAAATGTCCCGGCGTCGCCGACGTCTTTCGCCTGCCGAAACTGGGGGCCGCGTTCTATCTTGCGCAAGTGGAGCCGTCGATAAGGCCGGTGATCGAGCCGAATTTCTACTGGGACTTCGGCGCGCAAACTCCGACGGGCCCAGGTGAGCACGCCGCGATCTTCTCGAACTGCGAGCGACTTGAGATTTTCATTGACGGCAAGCCGCATGCAACGCTCGAGCCAGACCGCGCGAACTTTGCGAACCTGAAATTTCCGCCATTCTTCGCCGATCTCAAATTGGACGGCTCGGCACATCCAGAGTTGAGCATTGACGGCTACGTGAGCAAAACGCGCGTGCTTTCGCGTTGGTTTTCATCAGATCACGCGGCGGACCGTTTCTGGCTGCATGCGGACGATGCGGAGCTTGCGAACGACGGCGCGGATAGCACGCGGCTTGCCTTCGCGGTCGTCGACAAGTTTGGCGCGACCCGCGCATTCGCCGAAGGGGAGGTTGCGCTCGATCTCGACGGGCCGGGTGTCATCGTTGGCGACAATCCGTTTCCCCTTGAGGCGAATGGAGGCGCCGGAGCGGTGTACATCAGGACCATCCCCGGCCGCGTGGGCACGATTCGCATCACGGCGCGCCACTCTGCACTGGGCGCAAAGGCAGTGGAGATCCGCGTGAGGCCGCAAGAGAGCGAAGGTTAATCCGGCCGCGGCGTCGACTTTACGCAGCGATCGAGACTGTGCCCTGGCGGTTGCGGAGTGATGAACGGTGCAAGTGCGACGACTTCATCAATTCGCAATCGCTCTCTGCCTTGTGCGGGCGTGGACGCGCGCACGACAGCCGGTCTGGAGACCGGCGCTACATTCCGCTGGCGGTTGTACCTCGTAGACTGAGGAGAGAGGTTTCGCGCAATGCAATGGCCGGCGCAATTTTTGCTGTCAGCGCTTTCGGCGGCCCAGTTTCCCAGGGCAGAAGCGCCGGAGATCGCGTTTTTGGGGCGGTCGAACGTAGGCAAATCGAGCCTTCTGAACGCGCTGGTGGGCGAGAAGGCCGCAAGAGTCTCCAACACGCCGGGACGCACGCGCGCGATCAATTTTTTTCTGGTTTCGGACGCGCGGCGCGCGAGAAAGATGATGTTCGCCGATCTGCCCGGCTACGGATACGCGAAGGTTTCCAAGTCCATCTCGGCGGAATGGCCGACTTTTGTTGAGCCCTACCTCGCGGAACGCGAGACTTTGGCGTTGTGCATCTGCCTGGTGGACGGCAACGTGCCACCGCGCCCCAGCGATCGCCAGTTGCTGGACTGGCTGCGCGCCGCGGGCCGGGACTTTGTGGTGGTTGCCACCAAGATCGACCGGATGAGCGGCAACGAGCGCACGCGCAGCCTGGCGGCGCTGAAACGGGCGCTCGATCTCGAGGAACTTTTGCCGGTTTCGGCAAAGACGGGGTATGGGATTAAGGAACTGCGGGCGCGGATTGAAGAAGCAGGGACTGAGGGACTGAGGGACTAAGGGAACAGGGAACAGGGAACAGGGAACAGGGAAGAACGTGCTTGCCGGCTAAGATTTGCCGGGGTCAAAGCAGTGCTTTTCCTCGAGACCGCGGGCGTAGGAGCGAATCTCATAAGGGAACGCGATCTCGCCGCGGCCTACGCACGCATCGAGTTGCTCGGCAAAGCGGGCGGCGAATTCGCGATGAGTTGAAAGCAGGCGCAGATCCTGCCTGAGGCGGCCGAGGTAGCGCGGCGCGAGGCGCAGCCAGCGGCGGGCCGACCAGTCGTTCGCGTCGAGACATTCGAGAGCGATTGCATCCAGCACTGCCAAATCTTTGTGACGAGCCGAGTCCACGCGCCAGATGACGAGCGCCGGAATGCTGGTGAGATCGGCTTCGTCGTATTCGCCTTCCTGATGGACGAGCGCTTCATGGAGAGGCGCGATGGGCACGTCGCGACGCAGCAGGTCGGGTTGCACACCGCGCACGTTCATCTCGCGCTCCATGGCCGCCGGGGCCATCGCGACACAAACTGAAACCGTTTCGCGCTTACGAAGCTGGTTTTTGAGGATGCGCAGGGCCTCGTCGAGCGAAGTGACGAGGAAATCGGCGATGGCTTCGCGAATGGCCTGCTTTTGCGCCGCGAGGTCTGCCGATGCGACGAGCGTGGCTGCACCGGCGATGTTGGCAGCGACGACGAGCGCGCGGCCTTGCTCATCCATTTCTCCGGCGTAGAACAGGCTGCCGCCGAGGCCCGATTCCGGATCGGCATACGGGGATGCGATCAGCTTTGCGTAGGCGTGGGCTACGCGCGCGACAAAATCGAGGGCTGCGTGAGATGGAGGAGCAAGCGCCACGGGTCTATCTTAACGACCGATTGGGCTGCGGGGCGAGCGGCATGAAGGCCAGAGCGATTCCAAAATAGGTGTAGTCAGCGATTGTGATGCCACATCCCCGGTCCCCAAATGCGAGGGACCCAGGGGCACCCAAATGGGTATAGCAGTAATGGAAGGGCTCTAATTCTCCAGCTCGCGCCAGTTGAGCTTCCGGACGAAGAAAACGAACTCGCCGGGCTTGGCGGTGTAATGGGTCTGGCTGCATTCGTTGGGAGCGACGACGCCCGACTTGAGGATCTGGGCGATGGGATACCAGATGTCTCTATTCTTGTCGGATTCCTTTGCGATCTCGCAGTTGATGTAGGTCTCCGTCGACATGTCATAGGTAGCCTTGACGGAGATCTCCCGGGCGTCGGGAGGCAGCGTGACGGTGACGGTTCCGTCGTCATTCATGTGTACCCATTCGTTATGCGCGGTGTCATGGTGGTCAATGCGCACCAGATAGTTCGAGGCTTTTACGGGCAGCCCGGTTTTGCCGTCGAGCAGGCGGATCTGAATGGTATTTTCCGATTGGGCGTGAAGGCTGGCCAAAAGAACGGCGGCACATAAGAGGCCGACGAGGGTACGGATAGCTGGCATACGGGCTTTCCTCCGGCGAAAGGCAACAGCAGATTCCCGCTCGACTATGATGATGTGCCGCGACGGAAGATCTTCGATCAGGACAGACTTCGAACGCGGCTGCAGCGCGGCCTCGCGCGGGATGACAACGCTCTATTATGCATTTTCAATGGTTTCGATGGGGCAAAAACCGAAGGCTAATTGTTCCTAAAGTTACCAGGAAGAATAAGGCTGACCGTCGGTGCCGGTTTCGGTCGAGCCGGAATGGATGTCGGTAATGCCGGGCTCGGTTTCATCCAGCGAGTACATGGCTTCGCTCGAGTCGGTCACCCAGGTGTCTTTGCTGCGGGTCATGGGATCTTCGGGGATGGCTCGGAGGTAGCCGTCCTGGACCAGGTCGTCGAGCGACTGCGGTCCCTTCTGCTTGTCCATGGTGTAGGTGTCGATGGCGGTGCGCATGGTCTGCAGGTCTTCCTTGAGCGCGGCCTCGCGCGCGTGCCTGACGGCGCCCACAAAGCTGGGAATCGCCAGGGTGATGAGGATGCCGATAATGGCCATCACGATCATCAGCTCGATGAGGGTAAAGCCCGCGGATTGTGTGCGATCTCGGCGCAAATACGTTTCCTCAGCTGTTTTCACCACGTCGCGTACTTGGTCCCGTCAAGCGCGGTTCCCTGCGACTTGGAGTGTACATCGAAGACACTCTGCCCGCCATACGAGTCGGAATCGGGGTCGTCCTGCATGGAGCGCAATCCCCACTCAGCCTGGCCCGTCATGGGATCCACGGGAATCTTGCGGAGAAACCTGAGCTTCTTGCCTTGCACATCCACGCCGGTAACCAGCGTCTCAAGGTCGGGCGGGTAGTTCTGACTCTCGATCTTGGTCTGGAATGCGCCCCTGTCGGCCGCGTCCTTGTATTTATCGATGGCATCGCGCATCATCCACAGATCGGCGCGGAGCTCTCGTTCCTTTTGCCGCTTGACCTGAAAGCGCACGAGGGGCAAGGCAGCCGACATAAGAATGGTGAGGATGGCCGCGGTCACGATCAGCTCAACCAGGGTAAGGCCGCGTTGGCTGCTGGGTGCGGAAAAGAACGAGAGGTTGCGAGTCGCGGTGTGGGCCGTTGTTCGAATTCCGGGAAGGCTTCTCTCAGGGGCTAAAGCCCCCAAATCTTTGCGGCGTTTTTCGGCACGACTAAAGTCGTGCCCTTTCACAAAACCGCGTAGAGAGCCCTTTACGGCACGACTAAAGTCGTGCCCTGATACAAAACGCGAGGTGTTAACGGCACGCGACCCACGCACGGGGTGGGTTCCCCGGTCGTGCCCTTTCACGGCAACGATCTCTTCGGCGGCACGGGAAAGCATCATCGACACAACCCCTACTTCACCACAATTGTGGCTTGCCCTGTCTCGACCGGCACTTGTTGCTGGGCGGCATTCACTACCGAGGCGCGCGTGATGCCCAGGCCGCTCTGGCCCGAGGCCTTGGCCTGGAAGGTCAACACGCACACCACGCCTGTTCCGGTGACGCCGTGTGTTCCCGGCGGCCGGGAGATGCTGACGACGAGGGTTCCCGGCGGATCCTCAACATGACTGAGGCCGGTTGGCTGGCCGTCGCGGCTGAGGATGTCTCCGGCCGCTACGCCGCTCAATTGCAGCTTGGCGGTGTCGTAGTGCAACTGCAAGGCAATGGAAGTAACATCGGTTCCCCCGTTGAGTACGATGGGAACCTGGAAGGTGGCGCCTGCGGCCATGGGGGTTGCGGGCACATTGAGAGCCAGGCTGGCACCCGCCACGGGCGGCGGGGGCGCCGCGGCTGCGGGCGGAGTTGCGGCTGCCGGGGCCTGAGGCGACGGCGCGCCAGGTGGCGGGCTGGGCGGCGGCTGGGTAATGGGCAGATTGGGCTGCGGCACAGCCGCTTGCGCGGTGGCCGTGGGGCTGCCATTGGAGCCCATATCGGAGCGCAACTGCGCCAGCATCTCCGGCGCGGCCTCAATCGCGCTCTGCGCGGGAATCGATCCGACGACCGGGCGCTGTGCCGGCATGGTGTGTGCCATGGGCACCGCAGCCGGCGCCGCCGCGCCATTTTCGTTGTCTCCGTGGCGCAGCGCGATGGAAGCCTGCCCCAGGCCGGTGTCGATGACGCGCAAGTTTGCCTGATCAAGCTCCTGCGAACGCACGATATGCGGCACCACCACGAAGACAATGTCGTCGTCCTGGATGGTGTGGTCCTTGGAGCCGAAGATGTACTTGAGGATCGGGATGGCGCTCAAACCGGGGATGCCGGTCCAGTTCTGCGCTTCCTGCTTGTTCTGAATGCCGCCCAGGATGCTGGCCTCGCCCTCGCGGAGACGGATCACCTGGTTCACAACGCGCTGACTGATGATGGGCTCCGTGACGCCGCTGATGGTCTCGGTTCCGCTCTCCGCAGAGACCTCAATCTTGATGTTCAGGGTCACGTCGTGGTCGTAGTGGATGCTGGGCGTCATCTCGATGTTTACGCCCACGTCCTGGTACTGGAACTGGGTGTTGACCAGCGAGCTGACCAGCGCCGTGGCCGCGCCGGTTTGATAGGAGCCGGTGGCGATGGGGATGCGCGAGCCGATCTTCATGGTGGCTTTTTGTGCGTCGGTGGCGCGGATGCGCGGGCTCTGCAGGACCTTGGTGTTGTTGTCAGTGAGCAGGAGATTGAGCGTGGCCGACCCCACGGTGACAGCGAAATCCGTGGAGTTGAGATGGGCGAGGCTGTAGAGAGTGGGACTGGCAGTCGAGGTGGAGCCGGTGGTGCCGGTGGAGCCGGTGGTGGAGGTGGTAGTGGAACTGCAGGAATTGGTTGCCGCGCAGTTAGGCTGCAGGGTGACGCCGAAGCTGCTGGGCCATTGCATTCCCAGCGTCTTCTCCCAGTTCTTGCTCACCTCGAGCACCGCGATGTCGACCACGACTTCGCCGCGGGGCTTGTCGAGATCGTCGATGAGTTGCTGCGCCAGCAAGAGCTCATCGGGCGTGCCGCGCATGACGATGGCGTTCTGGCTCTGGACCGGAAAGGCCTTGGCGGCGGGCATGACATTGCGGATCGCGGTGGCGACGTCGTTGAGGTCGTTTTGCTGCCATGCGTTGGTGAGATAGAAGGTCTGCACGGCCTGCTCATCCAGGTCGCGCCGCTTGGCGGGAGTGTTCTGGGCCACGAAGATGGTGTTGCTGGTGACCGGACGCCAGAAGGTATTGGACATCACGCTCACAATGCGCAGGGCATCGAGCAGCGAGACGTTGTTCAGGTCTAAATCAATGCGCGAGCTGTGGAAGTCGGGATCGAACAGGACGTTGATGCCTGCGGCCTTGCCCACTGTCACGTAGACGACCTTGGAGTCCTCGGCCATTTTCAGCGAAAGCGGCTCATTGGAGACGGGCTTGAGCTCCGGCGGAGACTCGATGGTCTGGAGTTGCTCGGCTTCCGCGGGAGGCTCGGGAAGTCCCACCTCGGGCACCGGCGCGCTTTCACCCTGCTTCTGGCGGAGGTGGGCAATCTCCTGCTGCGCGGCTTCGTTGCTGGGATCGATCTCTGCGGCGTGGAGAAACTCGCCAAGCGCTGCCTGGGTATCACCGGCCTGCTCCAACTTGTGGCCCCTGGTGACGTGAACTGAGGACGCCGTGACGCGCACGCGCGAAAGCGCAATCTTGAAGCGCGCATCCCTGGGATCCTTGTTGAAGGCTTTCTGGAAGTCTTCAAAGGCCGTGTCGTAGTCTTCGCGGGCCTCGGCGGCCTGACCCTGCTTGAAATCGGCGTTGGCTGACTCGGCGTAGACCCTTGCGCCCGGCAGGCCAAAGCCTGCCGCAGCAGCAAACAGGACGATGACGAAGACAGTTCTCGATGTCATGATTCCGGCCACGGCCGGAGCGGGCGTGCGATTCATCCTATTCCCCGGCGTTTCTCCAGATCCGCCCGCCCACTCCCCGGCGGCTTTTTCGAGCCTGGGTTCGAGGTCTCCGGCGGGCGTCCCGATGAGATTCCTTGTGCCGGTCACTGGCGAAAAACGCTGCTTCATTCTAGCAAAGCTCTGCTGCTGTCGATGGGAAACGGTAGTGGGACAGTTTGAAAGAAAGTGCTCCTCAGGGGCTAAAGCCCGCTTTCTTTTTGTGGCTCGTGCGGCACGACTCAAGTCGTGCCCTTTCATGAGGGCTTCAAACTGACCCGTTACGTGGCAATCTGCGCCGATGCTACGATGAAGACTCAAGGAAGCTCGCCTGTGCCCCGCCAAAGCAGCCACGTTACCGCTCCCAAAGACGCACCGGCCGTGAAAAAGACGGCCAAGCCGCGCGACCCCGTGGCCAGCGGCGAGCGCGACGCCGCGCACAACCGGGCCGCCAGCCATCATTACTTTCTCCTCGAAAAATTCGAGGCCGGCGTGGCGCTGCGCGGTACCGAAGTGAAGTCCATCCGCGAGGGGAAGGCCAACCTTAAGGACTCCTACGGACTCATCAAGGATGGCGAGGCGTTCCTCTTGAACTTGCATATCGGGCCCTACTCTCACGGCAACATGGCCAACCACGACGAGACACGTACCCGCAAACTCCTGCTACACCGCGAGGAAGTTCGCAAGCTACTCTCCAAGACGCAGATCAAGGGGCATACGCTCATCCCCACGCGGCTCTATTTCCGGAAGGGGCGGGTGAAGTGCGAGCTGGCGCTGGCCAAGGGCAAGCAGGACTGGGACAAGCGGGAGACGGAGCGGCGGCGGGAGGCCGACCGGGAGGCGCGGGCGGCGATCAAAGCGAATAAACATCGGGGCGGACGGTGAGGCAGCCTTTAGCTGTTAGCTCTTAGCTCGTCGTGTGGCGGGGGCGGGCGTGCGTTCCCGACGGTGGAGCGGGAGGGTCTCGTCCTGAAAAGCGCGTGGCAGGATGGAGCGCGTCAGCGGATCACGTTGACTTCGATGCTGAGGCCGAGGTTCTTCCAGGCGGCGTCGGTGGTGTAGACGGCGGCCTTGCGCTGGATGGCAAGAGCGAGGCAGGCGCGGTCGCCGAGGGAGAGGCCGTAGGGGCGGGTTTGGACGACCAACTCTCCGGCGACGCGTGCCTGTTGATCGTCAAAGAAGCAGATCTCACAGCCAAATTCCATCACGCGGCGCCAGGCGAAGTCTGCGCCGGCTCCACGGAGCAGCAGCCGGGTGTGCACCTCGGCGAGGTTCACGGCGCTGAGGAGCCCACCGTCGAGGAGAGGGAGAACTTGGTCGCCTCCTCGCTCGTTGAAGATGACGGCCAGAATTGCGGAGGAATCGAGTACCGCCGGGCTAGCCAAGCCACTCCTCCATCTCGCGTCGCGCCTCTTCGCGGCGCTCGGCGATCAGTTCGTCGGACGCAAGAGATCCGGGGTTGGCGAACGGTTTGAACTCCGCCTGAATCCTGCGGATTTTTGCGAGTTGCGACTCGATGCGGAGTACTCCGTCCTCGAGCGACATGACAACGACGTCCCCCGGGTTCAGTCCCATGTTCCTTCGTATCGCGGCTGGAATCACAATGCGGCCATTGTCATTGATCCTAGATGTGACATATTGTTGAGATGTGACATTATCTGGCAGTACCAGTGTGTGTGACATAGATATAATATATGAAATTTATAGAAAAAATGTCAACTCTAGTTTTCATGACATTTTTTGAGGCTCTCGCCCGATGGCGGAACGCCCCACCCATGCGTTTGCCACAAGTCCAGCCTTCCATAAAGAATGGAAACATGAGGACTGAACTTTCCTTTGCTCCAATCTCTGGCATTGCAAGCGAACTTCTGGCCGTTCTGGCCGCGGACACGCAAACCGCCAAAGGCCCCGAGGCCAAACCGCAGCCGACGCTGCTGACCACGGACGCCGCCGTCGAGGCAGCCGCGGCCGGGGTGCTCGAGACCGGCGAGTACAAAGCAGGCGCGAACGAGACCGTCCTGATCCACGCGCCGGCGGGCCTGGCGGCCAAGCGGCTGCTGATTGTGGGGCTCGGCAAGCTGGCCAGGGGCACGGTGCACAGCGTGCGCGAGGCCGCGGGAACGGCTGTGCGGTTTGCGAAGCCGCGGGGGATTCGCGAGTTGACGTTGGCACTCCCCTCCGAAAGTCTGCCCGCGGCAGGCGTGTCCCCCGCAGGGGTGGCGCGAGCGGCCGTCGAAGGTGCGTTGGTGGGCGATTTCGATGCCGATACCTACCGCACGGAGCGCAAGGATCAGAGCGTTCAAACATTGATCATCGGAGTGGCGGCGGATGCGGACCGGCCGGCGATCGAAGACGGGGTTCGAGAGGGCATGATTGTTGGCGAGAGCCAGAACTTCGCGCGTTCGCTGGTGAATGAGCCGGGCAACAAGCTGACACCCACGATTTTGGGCCAACGCGCGGCACTGATGGCGCAGGAAGTGGGCCTGGGATGGGATGTTTACTCGACCGAAATGCTGCGCCATCTGAAAATGGGGGCGTTCTGGAGCGTGGCGCAGGGATCGGCGGAGCCGCCCGCGCTGATCGTTCTGCGCTACGAGCCCGAAGGCGTTACCGAAGGGCCGGTTCTTGGTCTCGTCGGCAAGGGAATCACGTTCGATACCGGCGGAATTTCCATCAAGCCTTCAGACAACATGGAGAAGATGAAGTACGACATGGCCGGCGGAGCGGCCATGATGGGCGCCATGCGCGCCATTGCGCTCGTGAAGCCGCGGGTGCGCGTGATCGCGATCGTATGCGCGGCCGAAAACATGCCTTCGGGCACGGCGCAAAAACCCGGCGACGTGCAGACCGCAATGCCGATCGCTCCAGATAAGCCGGGCAAGACCATTGAGATCATCAACACCGACGCCGAAGGACGGCTGGTGCTGGCCGACGGCCTCACCTACGCGCGGCAACTTGGCGCAACGCATCTTATAGACGCGGCTACACTCACCGCCGCCATTTCCGTCGCACTGGGCAAGACCACCGCAGGCGTGTTCTCGAACGACGATGCCACGTATGCCAAATTCGAAGCCGCGCTCGCTGTTTCCGGGGAAAAGTTCTGGCGCCTTCCGCTGGGCGAGGAGTACGCGGAGTTGATCAAGTCGGATATCGGCGACATCAAGAACACGGGTGGGCGCTTTGGCGGAGCCAGCACGGCGGCCGAGTTCCTGCACACTTTCGCGGAAGACACGCCCTGGATTCATCTCGACATTGCGGGTGTGGCGTGGGTTGAGGAGTCCCGGCCGTACATTGCCAAGGGTCCCAGCGGCATTGCGGTGCGGTCGATTCTGGAGTGGGTGCGGAGTTTTTGAGCGACGGGAGCTGAGCCCGCAAGCGCGCTTCCTTTTCCACATTTGAATTCCCTCATTGCGGAATCACGCGATGAAGTTATGTTTCGTGAGGCCGATTGAGGTGTGTAGGCGCCAACTGCGGCGGTGCGCCCCATTGCGGGCACGGCCGGGGCGAATTGCCGCGGAACTTACGAATTCTTGAAGGGGGCTTCGATGACCGATCGCACGGAACTGCTCGAAGCCGCCTTCGACTGCCTTCCAGAGGGCATGGGTCTCTTTGGCGGGGAAGACGAAGTGGTGTTCTGGAACCAGGCGGCGCAAGGCATCACCGGCTACCCAACCGTGGAATTGCTGGGGCGGCAGCTTCCCGAGTGTCTGGAGCCGCTGCTTGCGGCGGGAAGCGGCAAGGAGGAGTCGCGCTCGCCGGCTGCCAGGGCGGAGGGGCGGCGGTCGCTGGTGCAGGCGCGGCATAGGCTGGGCCATGCGGTGCCCGTCATCGCGCGCTCTCTGGCTCTGCGCAACGGGCTGGGCGAACGCATCGGCGCCGCTTTGCTGTTTCATCCCGCGGAGAGCCTCGATGCCTTGCCGCAGGGGGAATCGAACACAGATCAGGGAGTTGCGGAGAGCCGCGCCGACCTGGAAGAGCGGTTGCAAACGGAATTCGACGACTTCGCACGCGGCGGGTCTCCGCTAGGCGTTTTGTGGATCAGCGTCGATCAGGCGGAGGAGCTGCGCAAGACCCACGGAGCGGCGGCCTGCAACGCCATGCTGGAGAAGGTCCGTCACGCCCTGTCGCAGAGCCTGCGCCCGGCTGAAGAGATGGGCCGTTGGGGCGACGATGAATTCCTGATCGTGGCGCATGAGCGCAGTGCAGGCATGCTGGCCGCGCACGCCCAGATGCTTGCCGGCCGGGCGCGCACGGCCGACTTCCGCTGGTGGGGCGATCGCGTCTCGATCACGGCGAGCATCGGCGCGGCTCAGGCCGGCAGCGACGCCACCGACACGTTGATCCAGCTGCTCAAGCGGGCTCGCGAAGCCATGGAAGCGAGTAGCCGGGAGGGCGGGAACCGTGTAACTGCAGCTGTTTCCAACAGCGCCGCATTTGCTGCGCAGGAGGATTCGCCATGTTTGCCATCATAGGCATCTTCCTTGTCTTCGCCGCCATCATCGGGGGCTTCCTGATGGAGAAGGGGCACATGGCTGTACTTGTGCAGCCCGCCGAGCTGCTGATTATCGCCGGAGCGGCCGCGGGAACGCTACTGGTCGCCAATCCGATGCGCATTCTCAAAGCCATCGCCGCGGGTCTTGCCAGTACGCTCAAAGGCTCGCCCTTCACGAAGGAGCGCTACCTGAGCACGCTCAAGATGTTGTACCAATTTCTGAACAAAGTGCGCAAAGAGGGACTGCTGGCGGTGGAGATGGACGTGGAGAAGCCCGAGGAAAGCGCGATCTTCAAGAACTATCCCGAGTTTCTCAACGACCATCACGCTCGCGACTTTGTTTGCGATACGTTGCGCACGGCCATCACCGGCGGCGTGGAGCCGTTCGACATGGATCAGATGATGGAGCTGGACATGGAAGTGCACCATCATGAAGCCGTACAGCCGGTCGACTCGCTGACCACGGTGGCGGACTCGCTGCCTGGCCTGGGCATTGTGGCCGCGGTGCTGGGCGTGGTCATCACCATGGGGGCGCTGGGCGGACCGCCCGAAGAGATCGGAAAACACGTGGCCGCGGCGCTGGTGGGGACGTTTCTCGGCATCCTGCTTTGCTACGGCGTGGTGGGACCGCTGGCCGCCAACATGGGCAAGCTTGCCGCCGAGCACAACGAGTATCTGCATGTGCTGCGGGTGCTGCTGCTGGCGTTTCTGAAAGGCTCGGCGCCGATGATCGCCATCGAAATGGGACGCCGCGCGATTCCGGCACACGCACGGCCTGGGTTCGACGAGATGGAAAAGAACTGCAAGAACAAGACCGAGGCCGTGGAAGCGGCGGCGGCGTAAAAGCAGGGAACGAGGGAACAAGGGAACGAGGGAACAAGAAGGCAGGAAGCGGAGAGCAGCCAGTAGGGAGTAGCGAGTAGGGAGTGGCCAGTAAGGAGTAGAGAACCGAAGACGAGGGTCAAACGATTCCATGGCGGCCAAAGGGCAACCGATCATCGTGATCAAGAAGACGGGCGGCCACGGAGGCCGCCACGGCGGCGCATGGAAGGTGGCCTACGCCGACTTCGTGACCGCGATGATGGCGCTGTTTATCGTGCTCTGGCTGATGAGCCAGAGCGAAGCGGTGAAAAAAGCCGTGGCCGGCTACTTCAACGACCCCAAGGGGACCGCAACCCTGATGGGCACGACCCTGGCAGGCGTCGGCGACGGCTCGACACCCGTGCCGGACCAGAATCTGCAACAGATGAAGGACCTCAAAGAGAAACTGGAGCGCGAAATCCAGGCGCGCAAAGATCTTGAGAAGCTGATCAAGCAAATTGAGATCACGATTACGCCCGAGGGCCTTCGCATCGAGCTGATTGAAGACAAGAACGGCACGTTCTACCAGAGCGGGAGCGCGAAATTGAGTCTCAACGGCCAGGAACTGCTGGCGTTGCTGGCGGCGGAACTGAAAACCCTGCCCAACCAACTGCTCATCGAAGGCCACACCGATGCCGCGCAATACTCGAGTGACACCAACTACAGCAACTGGGAGCTTTCGGCAGACCGCGCCAACTCCGCGCGACGCCTGCTGCAGCAGGATGGCGTTCGCGCCGACCAGGTGACGCAGGTGCGTGGCTTCGCCGACCAGCTGCTGCGCGTAAAGAGCAATCCCTACGACCCCTCCAACCGCCGCATCTCCATCCTGGTGAAGAACAATGACGATACGGCCCCGCCGCAACTGGTTCACGCGCGCGTGGTGAGTGGCGCGACCGGGCCTGCGCCTTCCGCGGCTGCTCCCGGTGCGTCTGCGAAGCCTGCCGTTCCGGCCAAGCCGTCGGCCGCGACGCCTGCCAAGCCGCCAGCCGCGCCACCGGCCAAACCCGGTATCCTCAGCAAGTTCACGGGAATGTTGCCTGGGGCGAAAAAATAATCCAAAATCCCCGGCCGCGTGAATTAGCTTGAGCGGAGTCTGTGCTGTCCCACCCTTTCGCCCCAAAAGATCGGCGAAAGGATGGGGCACGGATGCAGCATTTAATTGCCGAATCAATGATCCGTGGACAGTCGGGAGATCGGTCTCTCGAAGCCAAGACGCTCGCCACCAGCATAGTGTAGTCTGGTCTGCGGATGAGGAAGCGTTTACCGGAGGGCAGGTTCCATGGCTATCGTCGCCGGGGTGGATTTCGGCACACTCAGCGTTCGCGTCACTCTCGTTGACAGCAAGAAAGGCCCGATCGGCACCGCATCGGCATCCTATCCGCTCAATCGCCGCCGCGACGATCCCAACTACGCTACGCAGTCGCACGCGCATCAGATGGCGGCTCTGGCCGCGGCCACAAAGGGCGCGCTGAAGGCCACGGGCGTGAACGGAGCAGAGGTTGCCGCCATCGCGCTCGACACCACTGGCTCAAGCGTGATTCCGGTGAGCGAGGGATTGGAGCCGCTGGACGAGTACTACCTGTGGTGTGACCACCGCGCCTTTGCCGAGGCCGAGGAGATAACCCGCAAGGCGCACCAGCTGGGTTTTGAAGGCATAGCATGGTGCGGCGGCGTCTACTCGCACGAATGGGGCTTCGCCAAGCTGCTGCACTGGCTGCGCCACAACCCGGACAAGCGCGCATTTTTTGTCACCGCGCTGGAACACTGCGACATGGTTGCGGCTACGCTTTCGGGCGTGACCGAGGTGAGCGCGCTCAAGCGCAGCGTTTGCGCCATGGGCCACAAATGGATGTGGAATCCCAAGTGGGGCGGTCTGCCGCCGGAGGAGTTTCTAGCCGCGGTGGACCCGCTGCTGGCAGGCGTGCGCGCCAAGATGGGCGGGGAATACCTGACCAGCGACAGAATCGCCGGGCATCTTTCGGCAAAGTGGGCCGCGGAACTCGGGCTTCGCGCCGGGATTCCCATCCCGGTTGGCGCCTTCGATGCGCATTGGGACGCCATCGGCTCCAACATCCGCGAAGGCGACGTGGTGAACGTGGTCGGCACCTCGACCTGCATTATCGCCATGGCGCCAAAGTCGGAGCTGATTCCCGGCGTCTGCGGTGTGGTGCCGGGCAGCGTGCATCCACACTACACGGGCATTGAAGCCGGGCTGTCCGCCGTGGGCGACATCTTCGACGCCATTGCCCGGCGCGCCAACACAACGGTGGCCGCACTTTCGGAGGGCCTGGATGCGTGGAAGGCCGGCCAGACAGGACTTCTGCGGCTGAGCTGGGATAACGGCGATCGCACCGTGCTGGTCAATCCCGAATTGGGAGGCGTGACGCTGGGCTGGAACCTGGTGCACACCGCGCAAGACGAGTTGTTCGCGGCGATTGAAGGCACGGCATTCCACACGCGCATCATTCTGGAGCGCATGGCCGAGCACGGCGTGCGCATCGATCGCATCATCAATGCGGGCGGCATTCCGCAGAAGAACGAAATCCTCAACCGCGTCTACGCCAACGTGCTGAACAAGCCGGTGCTGGTGCCGGCAGGCATTCCCACGAGCCTCGGCTCGGGGATTTTTGCACTGCTTGCCGCCGGAGCCTACAAGACGATCGAGGAGGCGCAGGCCGCGGTCTGTCTGCCCTTCCGCACCGTGGAGCCGGATGCAAAGGCCGCCGCGGTGTACGAGCAGCTTTACCCGCTCTATCGCGATGTGTACTTTGCACTGGGCAGACGTGATGCGGCGCCGGCCGCGCTGGGCAAGGTGCTGCCGGAACTGAGAAAGATTGCGGCACAGGTGCAGAAAGCGGGATGAGAAAGACCTGCAAAATTGGACTCACTTGGTCTATAATCCGGCGTGAAACCCGGAGGATGCTATGAACATGAATCGAGTTTTCCCGTGTATTGCCCTCCTTTCCATCGGCTTTGTCGCGGCCATACCGGCACTCAGCCGCGTGGCAACTGCGCAGGCACCACGTCCGGCCGCGCCAGCGACGCCGCGTCCCGCCCAAGCGTCCAGCGCCGACGGCAACTGGGTGAACGTAGACGCCAAGACACGCAACCTGGCGCGGATCACCATCGAGGGGATGAGCGTACACCCCTTTGGTGCATGCAGCCCCACGCCATGCGACTGGGGCGTGTTGCCGGCTAAGAGCAGCACGACACAGACCGGAACTGTCAGGCGAGCGGCTTTAGTGGCTGTTCATACCACGAAGGCCGAGCAAAACACCCTCACCATCGTGGTCGACCCGGACGGGCGGCTCAGCGTGAATGTATTGACGCACTTTACCGACAACAGCGGGCGGAGAGATTACAGCGTAGTGAACACGATGACCCGCAGCGCGGGTCTTCAACATCCCTGAAGCGGTCAGCACTTGCAGCCATACCGCTCTTCGCCCCGGTTTAATTGCGCGATGATCCGGGAGAGCCTTGTCCCGGCGATCGCACTGGTGTCGACTGCCACTGAACTTGCTCATCCGCGCGAAGCGGTTTAGTGTGGTTTTCACAATCTAAATCGCCGGGTGCCCTGTGTCTTCATCATTTCTCCGTTTTTATTTGCCCTGCCTGCTTGCCGCGCTGCTTGCATCCATTCTGTCTGCGGCCGCGCCCGCGCAATCGTTGCCGGAAGCTCCGTATGCCGCGCCGTCCGCCGAGCCGTGGAGCGCGCCGCACTTCGCCATTGACCCCAAGACCCTGTATCTGGCCGCGTCCGCCGCGCCTGTGCCGGATGGCGTGAACGTGACAGAGCTCTGCGAGGATGAGCACTATAACTTCGACGACGCCGGGCGTTTGCTGCACGTCGGCCACACCATTTATAAGGTGCTCACGCAGAAGGGGGCCGAAGGCTGGGACTCGCTCTCTGTAAGCTGGGAACCCTGGCACGAAGCCCGGCCCGTGATCCGTGCGCGGGTTATTGCGCCCGACTTCACGGTTCATACGCTCGATCCCAATACCATCACCGAGGCCCCGGCCCGCGGCGGCGACTACAAGACCTACAGCGACGGCAAGCGGCTGCGCGCGCCGCTTCCGGCCATTGCGCCCGGCGTGGTGGTGGAAGAGGAATATACCGAGACAGAAACGGAGCCGTTGTTTCGAGCGGGCCGCGTGGGGCGAGTTGTGCTCGGCCAGGAAGACGTGCCCGTGGCGCACAGTCACGTGGTTTTCGATGCTCCCGCGGCTCTGCCGCTGCGCACCAATCTTCTGTTGCTGCCCGGGATCAAACCGGAGCGCACCGAGTCCGGAGGGCGCGTCACCCTGACGTTCGACATCGGCCCGCTGGATGCGATCGACGCCCGCGAGCAGTACCTGCCTCCAGAGGTGGTGCGCTTCCCGATGATCGAGTTTTCCACGGGCACATCGTGGCAGAGCATCGCGGCGGAGTACGGCAGGATTGTCGACAGCCGCGCGAATTCACCTGCGGTCGAAAGCGTGGTGGCGTCGCTGATCGCCGGCAAGAAGTCCGTGTCCGAGAAAGAGGCTGCCATTCTCGACTACCTCGATCGCGAGGTCCGTTACACCGGTATCGAATTCGGCGAAGCCGCGATCGTGCCTCACGATCCAGCAGAAACGCTGGCGAAGAAATATGGCGACTGCAAGGACAAGGCCACGCTGCTGGTGGCGATGTTGCGCGCGGCGGGCATTCCCGCGTACGTCGCGCTTCTCGACGTGGAAGCCCGCATGGATGTGCCGGTGGATCTGCCCGGCATGGGGATGTTCGATCACGCGATTGTTTACGTGCCCGGCAGGAGCCCGCTCTGGATTGACGCCACCGACCGCTACGCGCAACTGGGCCAGGTGCCGATGGGCGACCAGGGCCGGTTATCGCTCGTTACCAGCGACGCCACCACGGCACTCATCAAGATTCCTGAAGCCTCTTCGCGCGACAACGGCGTGGTGGAGACGCGCGAGTTCACTCTGACAGACAACGGCCCCGCCAACGTGGTCGAGATTACCGAGCCCAAGGGCATCCTGGAATCGAACTATCGCGGTTTTTACGCCGACAAGCCCGACAAAGACACGCGCGAGGCGCTTCGCGGCTACATCAAATCCGAGTACCTCTGCGACGATCTCAGCAAGGTGGACCGCACCGATCCCGCCGATCTGTCGCAGCCTTTCAAGCTGACCATCGCTTGCGAAAAGGCGCGGCGCGGTTACACAGAACTCGAAAGCGCGCAGGCCGCGATTCGCGTCGACCGGCTCTTCCAGTTCCTGCCCGAGGAACTGAAACAGAAAGACGATTCCGACGAGAAGAAGATCACCGGTCCCGATAAGCCAAAGAAGCCGCGCACCGAGGATTGGTGGCTGAATGCTGCCCTCACCACGGAGTGGAACTATCGCTTCATCCCGCCCGCGGGATTTGTTCCCAAGGAGCTTCCCAAGGACTTGGACCTGGCGCTCGGCCCGGCGCAACTGACGGAGAGGTTCACCACGGAAAAGGACGGAGTGGTGCTGGCGCACCTGGTCTTCGATTCCGTGAAGCGCCGCTACACCGTGGCCGAGGCTACTGCGTTGCGCAACCAGGTGGCCGATCTCATCAACGGCCCCGCGATCCTCATCGACTTTGAGCCGCAGGGCGAGGCACTGCTGCGCGACGGCAAGGTGAAGGAGGCGCTGGCCAGCTATCGCGCGCTGGTGGCGCTCAATCCCAATGCGGCCGTGCACCATTTGCAGGTGGCCAATGTGCTGCTTCAGGCCGGCATGGGAGAAGCTGCGCGCGCAGAGGCGCGACTGGCCGTGAAACTCGATCCAAATTCGGCGCTTGCCGAGCGCGTGCTGGCCGAGATTCTGAAGCACGACCTGGTGGGTCGCGAACTGCGCCCAGGGAGCGATCTGACCGGCGCGGCCGACGCGTATCGCGCCGCCATCAAGCTCGATCCCGACGATCACACCGCGCAAGGCGATCTGGCGATCCTGCTCGAATACGATTCCGTGGGGCGCCGCTATAGCGGCCAGGCGCACATGAAGGAAGCCGTCGCCGAATACGAGAAGCTGGGGCAGGACAAGCTCGCCGATCTCGGACTCACCGACAATCTTGCCTTCTCGCTTTTTTACAGCGGCGATTACGCGGGCGCATACAAGGCAGCACAGGCGCTCAATCCCGAGCCCAAGGCGCTGATGTCGGGGTGCATGGCCATGCAGCAGAGCAGCAAGGCAGGCCTGGACGAAGCCAACAAGCGCGCCACGGACGACAACGGTTTCAAGGAAACGGCGCGCACTGCAGGCGAGATGCTGATGAACATGCGGCAGTATGCGCAGGCCGCCGACTTTTACCAGGCGGGCGCAGGGGGCGACGACGCCGCGCGGACATTGGGTCTAGCGAACATGCTGCGCGGCGCGACCCACCACGAGGACGCGCAATTCGCGAACACTCCGGCAGACCTGGTCAAGCGCTTCTCCATGGTGCCCTTCGATCCCGATCTCACCAAAGGCCGCTTAGCCACCATGCTCAGCCGCAACGCCATCAAGGTGCTGAACGCCATGGACACCGACGAGCTGAAGGAGGAGCTCGAAAGCGGCAAGAAGACGGACAGCCAACTGGCGCGAGAGGGGAGTTCGCTCGATGTTACGGAAGACATCGTGCTGCACATGCTCGACCCCAAGGGCGAGGGCGATGACACGATCGGTTACCGCGAAAAGGTCGACGCCCTGGGCGGAAGTACATTGACGCTCTACATCGTGAAGGAAGACGGGCAATACAAATTGCTCGACACCGGCGAAAAGCCGAACTCCATCGCCCTGGAAATGCTGGATCGCATTCAGGCCGGCGATCTGCGGGGCGCGAAGGCGCTGCTCGACTGGATGCGCGAGGACGTGCACCTGGAGGGCGGCGACGATCCACTGGGCGGACCGGTGTTTCCGCGCTTCTGGACGAAGGGTGAAGCGCCGGACGCGCGCAAGATGAAGCTGGCCGCCGCGGCGATTCTGGTGGGATCCAAGCCCACCGTTGCGCAGGGCGTGCCCATCCTGGAAGAAGCGCTGAAGGGCGCGACAGGCGATCGCGAGCGCACCAACATCCGGATTGCGCTGGCTGTCGGGTATCTGATCCAGAACAATTTCAAGGGCATGCTCGAGGTTTCATCGGCGCTGCTGAAAGATGAACCGGAATCGAAGACGGCCTTCATCGACAACGAACTGGCGCTCATGGGCCTGAGCCGTTACGATGAGGCGCTGGCGCTGGCCGACGAAAGGCTGAAGCTGCTGGAGAACGACAGTGACGCTTACGAGATGAAGATGGAGATCGAAGCCGACCGCGGCAACTTTGGCGCGGCGCGCGGCTGGGCGCAAAAACTTGCCGACCTGGGCAAGGAAGACGCCATGCTGCTGAACAACGAGACATGGTACGCACTCTTCACCGGCAAGGTGGAGCAGGCGGACATCGCCAAGGCGATTCGCGCCACCGAGATGCAGAAGGACTCGCCGGCCATTCTGCACACTCTGGCTTGTCTCTACGCCGAAACGGGAAACACTAAAGACGCGCGTGAGGTTTTGCTGCGCGCCATGGACGACTGGAATCTCGACGAGCCGAATGACGAGGTGTGGTACGTGCTGGGCCGCATCGCGGAGCAGTATGGCGAACGCGAGATCGCCATTGCAGACTATCGCAAGATGGAGAAGCCGAAAGAAGTGCTTTCCATTCCCACTTCGACGTGGCGGCTGGCGCAGATACGGTTGAAGGCGATGGGGGCGGAGAATACGGCGGCTGCGAAGTAATGGGGCTCAGGAAAGTGGCCGCGCTTGGCCGAGAAGAGCAACCGCAGATCCTTCGACTCCGTTTGGCGCTCAGCCACCCCACGGACGAAGACCTGTCCGTGGGGGTCCCGGTCACGCGCCAAACTCGGCTCAGGATGACAAATCCTGATACTGACCACAGAAAACTGATCACTGTTGTTGCTGCATCTGCTGCAGGTCGATGAAGGGCACGGCGGGCTCGGGCAGCTGTTGCGCGCGCTCCACCAGCTACTTCGCGGCCAGCTTTGGGACCAAGCTGATCGTCTTCACAATCTGTGAAACGATCTGGTACGGGTCGGCTTCGGAGTTGGGACGGCGATCTTCAAGGTAGCCCTTGTAACCGTGCTTGACGAAGTTGACAGGCATGCGGATGGAAGCGCCGCGATCGGAGAGGCCGTAGCTGAACTTGTCGATGGCCTGGGTCTCGTGGAGACCGGTGAGGCGCAGATGGTTATCCGGGCCATAGACCGCGATGTGATCGGGAATGTTCTCCTCGAAGGCCTTCATCAGGGCTTCGAAATATTCCTTGCCGCCACTTTCGCGCAGTTCCCTGGAAGAGAAGTTGGTGTGCATGCCGGAGCCGTTCCAGTCGCCCTTGATGGGCTTGCAATGCAACTGCACGTCGACTTCGTACTTTTCGCAGAGGCGCATCAATAGGTAGCGCGCGATCCACAGGTCGTCGGCGGCCTTGTGCGAGCCCTTGCCGAAGATCTGGAATTCCCACTGGCCCTTGGCCACTTCGGCGTTGATGCCTTCGTGGTTGATGCCGGCCTGGAGGCAAAGGTCGAGGTGCTCTTCGACGATGGTGCGGGCGATCGAGCCCATATACTTGTAGCCGACACCGCAATAGTAGGGGCCTTGCGGCCCTGGATAGCCGTGCTCGGGGAAACCGAGCGGACGTCCATCCTTATAGAGGAAGTACTCCTGCTCAAAGCCGAACCAAAGATCCGGGTCATCGGGGGCCGTGGCGCGCATGTTGGTGGGGTGCGGCGTGCCGTCGGGGAGCATGACTTCGCTGAGCACGATGAAGGCGTCTTTGCGGCTGGCGTCGGGGTAAAGAGCCACCGGCTTGAGAACGCAATCGGACTTGTGGCCCGCAGCCTGCATGGTGGAGCTGCCGTCAAATCCCCACAGAGGCACATCGGCCAGGGTGGGAGTTTTGTCGAATTCCTTGATATTGGTTTTGCCGCGGAGTTCGGGAATGGGCTTCTTTCCGTCAAGCCAGATGTATTCAAGTTTGTACTTTGACATGGTTCTCCTTAATCGTCGGGAATTGAGTTTCAACCCCGGCGAAGCTGCAGCTCGCCGATGTGGGTGGGTTCTTTTACAGAATAAAATGAGGCCTGCCGGATCGTATAAGGATGGTATAAAGAAGTTGCAGAAACCGGCTCAGCGCGGCGCGACTATGCCGCGGTGTGCAACGACGCGGGGCGTGCGGCCGGGGAAGAATCCTCCGGGCTCCAGCCTCCGTGCGCTGCGCTGAACCCTCAGGAGTACTGACCCGTGCGCCTTTTTCCACGCATCCTCCAAGCCGGTTTGTCCCTGCTTGTTTTGTTCTTTGCGCTGCCTATGGCCCGCGCGCAAAAAGCGCCTATCGAGATTACGGCCGATCTTAGCGATGCGCCGCGCAAGCTATTTCACGCCGCAGTCGACCTGCCGGTGACGCCGGGCCCGCTGACGCTGACCACGCCGAAGTGGATTCCCGGCCATCACATGCCGAGCGGGCCGGTGGCGGAGATCAGCGGCGTGGTGTTCACGGCCAACGGCCAGACCCTAGCGTGGCGGCGCGATGACGTGGACCTTTATCAGTTCCATCTCACGATTCCCGTGGGCGTAACCACGCTGCATGCGCACCTGGACTGCATCGTCACGTCGCGCATCTCGCAAAAGCTTGCGGCAATGGAATGGGAGACGCTGTTGCTCTATCCGGCCAACACGCCCGTGCGCGATATACCGATTCAGCCGTCGGTGAAGGTTCCCGCGGGATGGGGCATCGGCACCGCGCTCACGCCGGTCAGCTCGGGCACTTATCCAATTCCCGCGCCGGGGGCCGTGACGCAATTTGCGGTGACGACGGTGGAGCAACTGCAGGATTCGCCGATCATTACTGGCGAATATTTCCACGAGTTTCCGCTGGCTCCCGAGATCTCGCCCCAACACTATATTGATGTGGTTTCGGATCTGCCGGAGGACTCGAACCTGCGCCCGGCGGTGCTGGCATCGATGAGCAACCTGGTGCGCGAGGCCGATGCGCTCTATGGTTCGCATCATTATCACGTCTACCACTTTCTGCTGACGCTTTCGGATGTGGCGGGAGGCATGGGACTGGAGCAC
>JBEKAS010000002.1:0-56179 GCA_050015795.1 Occallatibacter sp.
CTGGGTGTGGGGATGGACCAGGTGAGCATCAAGGCCAAAACTCCTGAAGGCCTGAACCTCGATCACGTGGCTCAGTGCCACGCCGTGGTGCTGGTGGAGCGCGTGCAGGAGCCCGAAGAGCTCAAGAGCATGGAAGCCGTGATCGAAACCCAGCGCCAGCTTGAAGACGTGGTCGACGATCTGCTCTCGTCCGTCCATGGCGTGCCGAAAAAGCGCGTCGTCACGCCGGTCTACGACACCGAAGACATCACCTAGGACTGCTGCCACCGCCGTTCTGACCGCGCCTGCAAGCGCCAATTTTCCCATTGCGGATTCCGGAGTTTAGTTGTACCTTGGCAGCAAAGTTTTCATCCCACTCTGGAGTGCTCTCTATGAAATTTCTGGCGATGCTTTTGCAAACCACGCCCGATACAACTGCCATGCAGCAACAGATCCAGCAAACTATGATGTGGATGATTCCCGTCATTATGGTCGGCGGCATCATCTGCCTGGCGATCATCATCATCCCCTTCTGGTTCATCTGCAAGAAGGCGGGAATGTCGCCCTGGCTTACGCTGCTGAACATCATTCCGCTGGGCAATCTGGTGCTGATTTACGTGCTGGCCTTTGCGGAGTGGAAGGTGGTTCCCGTGGGACAGGTTTTGCCCTATCCCCCGCCGTATCAACCACCTTATCCGCCCGTTCCGCCCGTAGCCTGAGACGGGCGCGGACTACAGCGGTTCCAGAGTTGCAGTATTCGGAAACCCGGATGCCAAGTGGCGTTTTCCGATCCGGGGTCCCCACAGACAGGTCTTCGTCTGCGGGGTGGAAGTAAACGCCACCTTTCATTGACGCGAGTGGGGCAAGTAGACTCTGGAACCGCTCTGCGGTGCGATAGCATCGTGAATGAAAGCTATCGTCACGATGCCTGATTCAGCCGCCTCTGTTCCCGCGCGTCCGCGCGTCCGCTTTGCGCCTTCGCCGACCGGTTTTCTTCACGTCGGGAGCGCGCGCACGTTCATTTTCAACTGGCTCTATGCCCGCCACAACCGCGGGACGATGATCCTGCGGCTTGACGACACCGACGTCGAGCGCAACACCGAGGCCAGCGTACAATCCATCTTCGAGGGCCTGCGTTGGCTGGGCCTCGATTGGGACGAAGAGTACAAGCAATCCGAACGTCTTGCGCTGCACCGCCGCCAGGCCGAAGCCATTTTCGCGAAGGGCCTTGCCTATCGCGATTTCACCCCCGCTCACGCCACAGACGACGAGAACTCTTCCGCGCAGGGTGCCTGGCTTGTCAATCCCGGCATGCGTGAAATGTCGCGTGCAGAGTCCGACCGCCGCGCCGCTGCAGGCGAGCCATTCGCCCTGCGCTATCGCGTCCCGCGCGGCGAGGGCCGGATTCTGCATTTTGTCGACGGCGTCTATGGCGCGCAGTCCCGTCCTGCCGACGAGGTCGAGGACTTCGCCCTCCTCCGCTCAGACGGTATGCCGACCTACCACCTTGCCTCCTGCGTCGACGATGCCGATCTCCGCATCAGCCACATTATTCGCGGCCAGGATCACCTGACCAACTCCTACAAGCACTTGCTTATTTTTGAAGGGCTGGGCCCCGAACCCCTCAGCATTGACCCACCGCAGTTCGCCCATCTGCCGCTGCTCATCGCGCCCGACGGCACCAAGCTGTCGAAACGGAAACATGGCCCGGTGGTCAGCGTCACCACCTATCGCGATGCCGGCTTTCTGCCCCAGGCCTTCGTCAACTTCCTCTGCCTGCTCGGCTGGTCGCCCAAGAATGATCGCGATTTTCTGGCTTTGGATGAGATTCGTGACTTGTTTACGCTGGAAGGCGTCAACCGCGCCAACGCCGTGGTCAACTTTACTGAAACAGCCTTGAGCTCTTCAGAAATTGACCCCTTCGACCCGAAAGCCGTCTGGCTCAACGCCGAGCACATTCGCGCGCTTCCCGTCGAGGAGCTGAGCCGCTGCATCGCGCCTTTTTTGGAACAGGCCGGCATTCATCCCACGCAAGAGAAAGTCGCGGCCGTTACGCCGCTCATCCGCGAACGCATCAAGCTGCTGCGCGATGCCGTCTCCGCCGCCGACTTTTTCTTCCTCGACCAACTCCCTCCCTACGATCCCGCGGAGCTGATCCCGCAAAAGGGCGACGCCGCCCTCGCCCTGCGCGTTCTCCAGACCGCGCAGCAGGTCCTCGCCACCACTTCGTTCGATCACGATGCGCTGGACGCGGCGCTGCGTGGTGCCGCTGCTTCACTCGGTGTAAAAGCTGGGCCAATGTTCCAGCCCATCCGCGTCGCCGTGTGCGGACGCAAGAACGCGCCGCCGCTCTTTGAAACTCTTATCGTCCTCGGCCGCGAGGTGTGCCTCGAGCGCATCCGCCAGGCCGAAGCACGCCTGCAATCACTCGTTTGAGCCAAACGCACCTTCCACGTCCCAAAGATCTGGCCCGGGTGTGCCCGGAGAAATGACCCAATCCAATCTGGATGGGCTCGCCGCGTCCGATCCCTATTTGACATGCTGTAATCGATCAATTACACTCCGAACATGTATTCCGTAAGACCGCTTCCCGAGTTCACAACTTGGCTCGATGGTTTGAAAGACTCGAGAGTGCGCGGAGCGGTGGCGGAACGCATCAAGCGTCTCTCCTTCGGCTTGCTCGGCGACTTCAAGGCGGTTGGTGATGGCGTGATTGAGCTGCGAATCGACTTCGGTGCAGGCTGGCGTTTGTATTACACGAAGTGGGGCACCCAGATAGTCGTATTGCTCGCGGGTGGCTCCAAACGCACCCAGAAAAAAGATATCCGCAGAGCTAAAACTTTGGCCGCAATGCTGAAGAACGAAGGGGACAAGGATGAGAAAAGCCATTAACGTACGCGAGTTGCATGAATTCGACCCCGCGCGCTACCTCGACAACGAAGAGAGCATCGCCGTCTATCTGACTGGAATCCTGGAAGCGAATGACGCGGCGCTGTTGGCCTCGGCGCTGGGTGACATTGCCCGTGCGCGCGGCATGACGGAGATCGCCAAGGCCGCCGGAATTACCCGCGAAGCTCTCTACAAAGCCCTTCGCCCCGATAGCGCTCCACGTTTTGACACCATCAGCCGCGTCTGCGCGGCGCTCGGCGTGCGCCTGGTGGCTCAGCCTCTGCCAACCCGCAGAGCAGCTGCTTAAATGCCTGTCCCTGACCTTGTCGCCGTCTGCGGACGCAAGAACGCGCCGCCGCTCTTTGAAACTCTTATCGTCCTCGGCCGCGAGGTGTGCCTCGAGCGCATCCGCCAGGCCGAAGAAAGCCTTCAAATGCTCGGCTGAGCTCGGCGGTAATCGTTATGTCAGACCAGGATTTTCAAAACGATGTAGATGGGTGCAACTGCTCTTCTCTCCTCCGAAGCCCTATGATTAGGCCATGAAGAGTCCTAAGACAAAAATGTGGCTCAAACTTGTCGTAATTCTTGTTGTTATGGGATGCGTGTTGTTCCTCGCTGCGGGGACTTTCAATTATTGGCAGGCGTGGATTTTTCTCGGAGTAGGCGCCGTATCAAACTCCCTTATCAACCTCTCCATGACAAAAAACCCGACGCTTCTTGAAAACAGGAGCAAGTATGGACCGGCGGCAGAGAAGCGAACCATCCAAAAGATCATCTTGCTCTGCGCGACGATCCCGGCCTTCGCCACATTTATTATTCCCGCGCTTGACCGCCGCTTCGGCTGGTCAAAAGTGCCCTCTTGGCTTTCCATAGCGGGCGACCTTTTGATACTGGTCGGCCTGTGGATGGTATTCCGCGTGTTCAAAGCGAACTCCTACGCCTCCGCAACAATCGAGATTGCCAATGATCAGAAGGTGATTTCGACTGGTCCGTACGCCATCGTGCGAAACCCGATGTATGCGAGCGCGGCAGTATACCTCGTTGGAGTATCTTTGGCGCTCGGTTCCTACTGGGGGCTCATCGCTGCCATCCTCACGACCTTCGGCCTGGTTGGGCGGCTCTTGGACGAAGAAAAGTTCCTCGCTCAGGATCTGCCCGGCTACACGGACTATTGTGCCAAAGTGCATTGGCACCTGATTCCGGGTGTTTTCTAGCGTTTGGATTCGGTTCGGCTCCTTCATCGAACACATACCCTGACGCTAAGAAATGAATTTGATGATCTCTATAATTAGCGAACACAAATTCGCGGCGAAGCCGCGGCAGGAGAGTTAGGAATCGTCGTTATGACCGAAGCAAATGCAGCCATGAGCCAGTCCAATCCTGAAAGCCCCGAAGCTCGCCCCCCCTCCAACTTCCTCAGCGAGATCATCGCCGAGGATGTGCGCACGGAAAAGTTCGGCGACGCCCAGATCCAGACGCGCTTTCCACCCGAGCCCAATGGCTATCTCCACATCGGCCACGCCAAGGCCATTTTTCTTGATTTTGGACTGGCGGACGAGTTCGGCGGCAAGACCAATCTGCGCTTCGACGACACCAATCCCGAGAAGGAGGAGACCGAGTACGTCGACGCCATCCAGAAAGATATCCATTGGCTCGGCTTCGACTGGGAGCGCCTCTGCTACGCTTCGGATTACTTCGGCCAGCTTTACGAGTGGGCCTTGAAGCTCATTAAGGACGGCAAGGCCTACGTCGACGACCTCACCGCCGACGAAATTCGCCAGCATCGCGGCACGCTCACCGAGCCCGGCACGGACTCGCCCTATCGCAACCGGGCGATGGAGGAAAATCTCGACCTGTTTGTCCGCATGAAGAACGGCGAGTTTCCCGACGGGTCACGGGTCCTGAGAGCAAAAATCGACATGACCTCGCCCAACCTGAACATGCGCGACCCGGTCATGTACCGCATCCTGCACGCCACGCACCACCGCACGGGCGACGAGTGGTGCATCTATCCCATGTACGATTACGCGCACGGCCAGTCGGATTCGATCGAGCACGTCACGCACTCCATGTGCTCACTCGAGTTCGCCGACCACCAGCCGCTTTATCGCTGGTACATCGAGCAGCTCGGCATCTTCCCCTCGAAGCAGATCGAGTTTGACCGCCTCAGCATCACCTACACGCTCATGAGCAAGCGCAAGCTCCTCGAACTCGTGCAGGAGGGCCGCGTGAACGGCTGGGACGATCCGCGCATGCCGACGCTCTCTGGCGTGCGCCGCCGCGGATATACGCCTGAAGCCATCCGCGCCTTTGTCGCCGCGGCCGGAGTCTCGCGAACCAATGGGATTGTTGATATCGAAATGCTTGAGCACTTTCAGCGCGACGATCTCAACCATCGCTCGCGCCGCGCCATGGCCGTCCTGCACCCGCTCAAGGTGGTCATCGACAACTATCCCGCCGATCAAGAGGAGTTCGTCGAAGTCGCGAATAATCCCGAAGATCCTGAAGCCGGCACGCGACAGGTGCCCTTCAGCCGCGAGCTTTACATCGAGCACGACGACTTCCGCGAAATTCCACCGCCCAAGTATTATCGCCTCTCGACGGGGAAAGAAGTCCGTCTGCGCAACGCCTATTTCATCACCGCGCAGAGTGTAGTGAAAGATGCCGCCGGCAACATCGTAGAAGTTCATTGCACCTACGATCCTGCGAGCCGCGGCGGCCAGTCGCCCGACGGCCGCAAGGTCAAGTCGACGATGCACTGGGTCTCGGCCGCGCACGCCATCTCTGCCGAAATCCGCCTCTACGACAAGCTTTTCTCGAAGCCCGATCCCTACGACCTCGCGGAAGGTCAGGACGTTCTCGACAATCTAAACCCCAACTCGCTCGAGATCGTGAACGACGCAAAGCTCGAGCCGTCGCTCTTGAGCGCCAAGCCGGGAGACCGCTTCCAGTTCGAGCGCGTCGGCTACTTTTGTGTCGATCTGGATTCAACGGCGGAGAAACTCGTCTTCAACCGGACACTGCCATTGAAAGATACGTGGGCGAAGATTGAGAAGAAGGCGGGAGCATAGCGCGCCGCAGGTGCAACACGGAGGGAGCAGGGTCTCCCTTAAAGAATCAGAAACGCCCCCGGAATCCCCTCATCCAGCGTCGCCAGGACCGCTCCATTCGCGCTTGCCAGCTGCAGCAGATGTCCGTCCGTGGTCTGAGCCGGAGTTTTGACCCACGCGGGAAGAGCGGAGATGTCGTTCCCATCCTTTATGAATTCGAGCGGCAGGTCTTTCCACGCCTTCAGTTCCCGCAACAGGGATTTTGCGTGTGGCACATCCATGGCATAGGTTCGAACATTCCCAAGCACGCGAACGAATCCAAGCTCAGTGATGGAGCAGGTCAGGAAACGATCGCCCTCTCTGGATCGAATCCAGGCGCCAACCCGATCGTGGAAATCATGCCGCCTGAATCCATAGGCGATGAGCGCGTTGACGTCCAGAAGGTATCTCATGGAAAGTCAACGAGCAGTTCTCGGACCATTTTGCTGGTGAGGACGGGTGCATCAGGCCCCACGTCGATCACCGGAAGACCCGTGATAGGGTCTTTAATGATTCGGGCCTTGGAGCGCGTTCTCTTGTTTGGGGCCGTCAGCACAATCCGATCCTTCTCGACGGCAACATCGAGGCTATCGCCCGCTCGAATACCAAGCCTGCGGCGAAGCGGTCCGGGAAGAACGATCTGGCCTTTCGTGGAAACCTTAGTCTGCATGGTAAGACAATCTTACCGCAAGATGGATTGCTTGGGAACGAAGCCGGCCGGCCCCCCGACCTTAGTCCCTCAGTCCCTAGTCCCTGCTTCTATCACTTCCCGATCACATCAATCGCCACCGTGATCGTTTTGGGCGGCATGCACTGATTGTTATCGCAGGCCTGGTAATGCAGTTTGCCCTGCACCAGGTGGTTGCCTGCGGTGGCCACAAGGCGCGCCTGGATGACGAACTCGCCGGTGTACACGCTCAGCTTGGTCGTGGGATCGATGGGCAGCGCAATCACCGTGCCCGCCGGATACGTAGCGTTGTCGAGCCGCACGCCCGAGCCATCGGGAATCGAAAACGTAGTCGGGATCAGGAAATCGTCACTGGGCGTGTGCGAGTTGATGTGCAGCCCCTGCGCGATGCGGAAGTGCAGCGCCACCTGGCTCGGCTTGCCCGCCGGCACGCTTACCTGCTCGGGAAAGAGATAGGTCACCGCATCGGTCTTCAACAGCGGCCGGCTTTGCGCGTTCGCGCCCAATCCCTGTCCGTGCGCAGCCAGCGCAGCAACAGCGAGCGCAGCAATCATCGCGACAAAAACGCCTTTCAAGAATCTCATCGATCCCAATCCTCTAGCGTCTGAGCTACGCGGCTCATAGCAAGTCACTGATCACTACCACTAATCACTAATCACTGATTCAGCGCCTTTTCAATCTTGCTCTCGATGTCGCTCTCCGAAGTCAAACCCACCTGCGCCGCAACTACCACACCCTTGCGATCCACGAAGAATGATGTGGGCAGATCGTCGAGCCCGCCGTAGTCGCGGCTGATGGAGTCGCCGTCGAGCAGCACCGGGTACGGCACCTTCATCTCCGCAACAAACTTGCCTGCGGCGGCCGTGGCCTTCGCCCATCCGGCCTTGTCGTTTTTCTCCAGGTCGTCGCCCTCCGTGTCAACGCCCAGCACCTCAAATCCCTGCGCCGCGTACTTCTGGCGCAGTTCAATGATCCACGGCGTTTCGATCCTGCAGGGTCCGCACCACGTGGCCCAGAAATTGATCAGCACGGCCTTGCCGCGGTAGCTCTCGAGCGAGACCTTGTTCCCGATCAAATCTTTGAGTTCGAAGGCCGGCGCGGGCTTGCCGTTGAGCGGAGAAACGTATTGCGGCGTGCCGCCTCCCGGTGCGGGCACCAGTTCGCCCTGCCCGGCGCCGGAGAGCAGGCGCTCGGCCTCCTGCCGGCGATACTCCCAATTCGCCCACCCCGCCCAGGCAAAGATGGCCAGCATCAGAAGCGTAGCGCCCAGAACCAGAGTGTTGCGCCGCACGGGGATGGTCCTCATGGGTCTATTCTACGAGGCGGGGATCGAGCTAAGGGACTAAGGGACTAGGGGACTGAGGGACTAGAGAGCAGATCATTACCTTCCGATCGCGTGCAATCGCCTTTTGCCCAGTCTGCTGCTCTCTGTCAGGGGCGCTCTTAGTCCCTCAGTCCCCTAGTCCCTGTTTTTTGTTACCATCAAAGGCCGATGAGTTCTCACAAGCAAGACGACGCGTTCCAGTCGGCGGCACTGGTACGCACGGAGGCTGCCGCGCTTGAGGTTCTCGCAGCGCGCCTCGAAGGGCCCATGGCCGCGCCCTTTTCCCGCGCCGTCGAAATGATTCTCCGCTGCGGCGAGTCGAACGGCCGCGTGGTGGTCACCGGCATGGGCAAAAGCGGCATCATCGCGCAGAAGATCGCCGCCACGCTCAGCTCCACCGGCTCGCCGGCGCTGTTTTTGCATCCCGCTGAGGCTGTGCATGGCGACCTGGGCGTGCTGATGCCCGGCGACGTGGTCATAGCCCTCTCGGCCAGCGGCGAAACCGAGGAGATTCTGCGCCTGCTCGCCACCGTCAAGCGTAAAGGCGACGCGCTCATCACGTTCTGCTGCAATTTGCAGTCAACCCTGGCGCAGGCGAGCGATGTGGCCCTCGATTGCTCGGTGGAGCGCGAAGCCTGCGGGTTGAATCTCGTGCCCACCGCCTCCACCACAGCGATGCTCGCGCTGGGCGATGCGCTGGCCGTCGCCGTCAGCCTGCGCAAGGGTTTCCGCGCTGAAGACTTCGCCGAACTGCACCCCGGCGGCAAGCTGGGCAAGCAGCTTGCCAAAGTGCGCGAGCTGATGCACTCCGGCGAAGAGATCCCAGCCGTCACGCCGTTCACGCCTATGGCCGATGTGATCTTCGAAATGTCGTCGAAGAAGCTCGGCATCACGACGGTGCAGGAGGACGGCCGGCTCTGCGGCGTGATCAGCGACGGCGATTTGCGGCGCCTGCTCGAGCGCGAGGGCGGTGCGGCGCTGAGCAAGACCGCTGGCGAGGCGATGAACCCGCATCCACGCACCATTGCATCGAGCGAACTGGGCGCAAAAGCATTGGCGATCCTGGAAGAGCGCAAAATTACCTCGCTCGTCGTCGTCGATGCGGACGAGAAGGTCGAGGGCATCGTCCATCTGCACGATCTGTGGGGCGTGGAGCTGATCTGAGGCAGCGCAAAGCGCTCCGGATCGGAGAATGGGAAATGTCGGTCAGGTTCGAAAAGATCAGATACCAGGAATTGAACGGGCGCCAACAAGAAACTTATAACTTCCAAAAAGTCTCGGCTGTTCTCGCCGAGTTTGGTTATTTGACTATCCGGCTGACGGACGATTGGAATGGTGCAGACTTCATCGCGCAGCATTTCCAGACGAAGGAGTTCTTGAAAGTTCAGCTTAAAGGTAGGCTTTCTTTCTACAAGAAATACTGCGAAAAGGATCTTTACATTTGCTTCAATGATTCAGGGACTTGGTATTTCTATCCCCACGATGAAGTTTTGGAGCAAGTTCTTAAATTGGGGCTTCTGGCTGGGACGGCATCTTGGGATGTACACAGCGGCTACAGCTTCCCCGGGATTCCCAGCCATCTAAAGGAAATCCTTGCGCCATATCGCTTAACCGCGTAACACCGCCCCAGCTTCCATCGAACATTTAGAATGAATCCTGCTGTCATTTGCACTTCGTCCGCACCGGGCGGGCGGGAAAGTTCGCCTTTCTTTCTATGCAACGTTGGTCGAAACTCTTTATTCCAACTCTCCGCGAGGCCCCGGCAGACGCCGAAGTGGCCAGCCACAAGTTTCTGCTGCGCGCGGGCTACATTCGCCAGCTCGGCGCCGGCATCTACAACTACCTCTTCCTCGGCCAGCGCGCGCTGAACAAGATCATCGGCATTGTGCGCGAGGAGATGGACAAGATCGGCCAGGAGTTTTACCTGCCAGCCATTCTGCCACGCGAGCTGTGGGAGGAGAGCGGCCGCTGGACGACCATGGGCGAAAACATGTTCCGCCTCAAGGACCGCAAGGGCGCCGACCTGTGCCTCGGCATGACGCACGAAGAGATCATGACCTCGATTGCGCGCGGCGAATTGCGTTCTTATAAGCAGTTGCCGCAGATCTGGTACCAGATTCAGACCAAGTTTCGCGACGAGCCGCGGCCCAAGTCGGGCCTGCTGCGCGTGCGCCAGTTCATCATGAAGGACGCGTATTCCTTCGACATCGACGTCGCGGGCCTCGACAAGAGTTTCGACCATCATGACGCGGCTTATCGCGCCATCTTTACGCGCTGCGGCCTCAAGTTCGTCGCCGTCGAAGCTGACTCGGGCGCGATGGGCGGCTCGCAGTCGCAGGAGTTCATGGTCTACACCGGCGCCGGCGAGGACTTCATCGCAAGCTGTCCGGTATGCGGCTACGCGGCGAATCTAGAGAAGGCTACGTCGCGCCTCGATCCGGTCAAGGAACTTGATCCAACCGCGGTCAAGCCGGAAGAAATCCATACGCCGGGGATGGGCGCAATCGCCGATATCGCTGCATTTCTCAAGATGTCTCCGGCCAACGACATCAAGTGCGTCGGCTACATGGCGACTTGGCCGCCACAGGTCGTACCGAAAGGGGCAAGTGTCCCGAACCCGACCGAGATTACATTCACCACCCCTGTCGCGGCCTTTTTGCGTGGAGATCACCAGATTAACGAGACAAAACTAGGCGCATTCTTTCCAGGTGCCGAGTTACGGATGATGAGCCCGGCTGAGGTTCAAACCTTTTTTGGAGCTCCTGCTGGATTTTTAGGCCCAGTCGGCCTAACTCCAGCAAAGGCCTTGCCGACTCTCGACCTCGCGGTCATTGTGGACAAATCCCTCGAAGGCCGTAAGAACATGGTCGCCGGAGCCAACAAGCTCGACTATCACTACCGCAATGTCACACCGGGCGCAGATCACTTCAAGTGGACTCTCGCCGCCGACATCCGCAGCGTGAACGAGGGCGAAAGCTGTCCGAAAGACGGCTGCGTGGGCAAGCTCGTCGTGGGCAAGGCCGTCGAGGTGGGCCACATCTTCAAGCTCGGCTACAAATACTCCGAGTCCATGGGCCTGCGCGTCCTCGATCCCAACGGCAAGGAAGTGGCGCCGATTATGGGCAGCTACGGCATCGGCATCGAGCGCATTCTGACGGCGGCCATTGAGCAGGCCAACGACGCCAACGGCTTTTGCCTGGCGGCTTCGATAGCGCCCTTCACCGTGGTGGTCACCATTACGAACGTGGGCGACGCGGCGCTGCGCGCAACTGGCGAAACTCTCGCTGCCGAACTTGAAGCGGCGGGGCTCGACGTGCTGCTGGATGACAGAGACGAGCGCGCCGGCGTCAAATTCAAGGACGCGGATCTGGTGGGCATTCCCTACCGCATCAACGTGGGCAAAAAGGCCGCCGCGGGCCAGGTAGAACTTGTTGACCGCTCCACGAGCACGAGCGCGGATGTAGGCTTGAACGAAGTGGTGGCGCTTGTGAAGAAGCGCGTCGAGAAAGAAAAGCTGCTGGAAGACAGTTACTAGCCCGCGAACTTCAAACCCTTTGCGTGCGTACCTGGATGTTGACCCCGGCCAATGACCGAGAGCCTTATCGAAGCAAGAACAGCTGACAGCTAAAAGCTGCCTTTCAGGAGCATCGATGGCGTTAAAAGTCCGGTTCGCGAAGCCCGCAGGGGGCCATCACCTCAGGTCGCGAATTCTGTGGGGCCTGCTGGCAGCCTTCGGCTGCGTGGCGCTGGTGGGCATTTGCGTCTTCACCTTTTTCTACCTCAAGTACACGGGCATTGTGGACGAGCGGCTCAAGCAGCCGATCTTCGCCAGCACCGCGCAAATCTTCGCCGCGCCGCGCGAGGTGCGGCCGGGGCAGAAGTTCAGCGTGCAGTTGATCGCCAACGAGCTGCGCGAGGCCGGCTACACCGGCGACGGTGCTCCGCAAGCATCGCCGCTTGGCACGTTCAGCCTGGGCGTGCAGCAGATCACCGTGCGGCCCGGCGCGCAGTCGTATCACGCGCCCGATAGCGCGACCATCCACGTGAGCGGCGGCGTGGTCGACACCATCAGCGACGAGCACGGCCAGGCGCTTTCGAGCTACGAGCTTGAGCCGCTGCTCATCACCGGCCTGAGCGAGGGCGCGCAGCGCACCAAGCGCCGCGTGCTTACCTACGACGAGATTCCGCCCAACCTGGTGCATGCCGTAATCGCCATCGAGGACCGGCGCTTCTTTGAGCACAGCGGTATCGATTATTGGCGCATCCTGGGCGCGATGCGCAACGACATATTTCATCTGCACCGCTACAGGGAAGGCGCATCCACGCTCACGCAGCAGTTGGCGCGCGGATTCTTTCTTACGCCTGAGCAGACCTACTCGCGCAAGATGCGTGAGGCCGTCATCAGCATCATCCTCGAGCACCGTTTCGATAAGACGCAGATCTTCGCCATGTACGCCAACGAAATCCCCCTCGGCCAAATCGGCAGTTTTTCTATCGACGGCTTCGGCGAAGCATCGCAGGATTACTTTGGCAAGGATGTGGGCAAACTCGACCTGGCGGAGTGCGCTCTGCTCGCCGGGCTCATCCAAAGTCCCAGCCGCCTGAATCCCTTCCACCATCCGGACCGGGCTATTGAGCGGCGCAACCTGGTACTGGACGCGATGGTGGAAACCGGCGCCATCACCAAGGATGAGGCCGAAGCCGCCAAGAGAGAGCCGCTGCACCTGGTCCCGGGCAGCGTGGATGAAAGCGAAGCGCCTTACTTTGTCGACCTGGTACACGATCAGTTGACGCAGCGGCTCGGCGATCGCGACTTCAACCGCGAAGGGCTGCGCATCTACACCTCGCTCGATCCGGAGCTGCAGCGCCTGGCCTCGGAAGCCGTGGACTCGACGATTCACCTGGTGGACGCGAAGATTGACGCGGTGCATGCGCACGACAAAAAGCTCGGCAAGCCGTACGCCTACCCGCAGGTAGCGCTCATCGCGCTCGATCCGCGCACTGGTCAGGTGCTGGCCTTGGTGGGAGGGCGCAGCTACGGTAGTAGCCAAGTGAACCACGCGGTCGCACATCGGCCTACCGGCTCCATCTTCAAGCCGTTCGTCTACGCTACGGCCTTTCAAACGGCTGTGGAAGGCACCATGCTTCCGGGGCAGACGAGCCTGTTCTCACCGGTCACCATGCTGGACGACGCGCAGGCCACCTTCGGGGAAGGAACGCCGTACGAGTACACGCCGCATAACTTTCAGGGCGAGAGCTACGGCGTAATCACGGCGCGCTACGCGTTGATGCGATCGGACAACGTCGCGACCATCAAGCTGGCCATCATGGTGGGTCTTGATCGCGTGGCCGCGCTGGCACGCGACGCGGGCGTGAAGAGCGCGCAGGGCACACCGTCCATGGCGATTGGCTCCTACGACGCCACGCCGCTCGATATGGCCGGGGCCTACACCGTGTTTACCAACGGCGGCATGCACATCGATCCCTGGATGCTGGCCAGTGTGCGCAATGCCAACGGCGACATCGTCGAAGACTACACGCCCGCCACGCGCCAGGTGCTCGACCCACGCGTCGCCTATCTCACGACCAACATGATGGAGGCCGTGATGAACGGCGGAACGGCCGCGGGCGTGCGCGGCATGGGCTTTACTGCGCCGGCCGCCGGAAAAACCGGCACCGATCACGACGCATGGTTTGCCGGTTTCACCAGCAGTCTGCTCTGCATTGTGTGGGTGGGCAACGACGATTACACCCCGCTTGATCCGGAAAACCGCGGCCGCATCCAGGGCGCGCAGGTGGCTGCTCCCATCTGGGCCGCGTTCATGAAGAAAGCCATTCTGTTGCCGCAGTACTCCGACACCAACGAATTCACGCCGCCCGAAGGAGTGCAGATCGTCACTCTCGACAGCAACACCAACCTGCTGGCCGACGGCACCTGCCCCGACGATTACTCCGCGGCCTTTCTCGACGGCACCGCGCCCACCGACACCTGCGACCACAAAGGCCTGGGCAGCGAAGACCACCGCAACATCCTGCAGAAAATCTTCGGCATCGGCAAGCCGTCGAACTAGCGCCTGCGCGCAGGCTTTGCCGCCACACGCCGCGGCCGCTGCTTTGCAGAGACTGAGCGGATCACCAGAGTTCCTGGCCCCGTCGCCCGCAACGGTGCTTTGCACTGTGCAATCGCCGCGCGAATCAGAGCGTCCACCTCGGGCTTGCTCAAATCTCGCGCACTCCCGAGCCGGATAAATCGATTCTGACTCCCGCCACCCAGCAGGATTCCCGCTGGATCGGGAAGCGTGGAACCGTAATAAAACGCGAGCCGCACACCGTGGGCGTCGGCCACCAACTGACTAAAACAGTCCGACGGCCGCAGGGTTGAGCTGTAGCCGATGACGAAGAAGTTGTAGTTGTCGTAGACGAGTTCATTCGCCGTGGGCAGCCGTTTGCGCAAGGCAGCCCGCACGGCGCGAATTGACTTGGCCATCTCCGGCGTGAACTTGTCGATATATCCGGCAAGTTGGCCTTCCCCGTTGTTATCGGTGGAAGTTGCGCGTGTCTTCATCTCACCTCCTGTTTGGGAGCCCTGTTCCTTTCAAGTTCCATCCACATCCGAGCCATCCGGCATGGGCTGGCAACGCGGGCACCAGAAAGTGACCCGCGCATCCGCGCCCTGGATGCGGCGGCGAATCGTCGCACCGCAACGCCGGCAGGGCTCGCCCGCGCGCCCGTACACCCACAGGCTCTCGCCGGGATCGGAAGCATGCGTCGTCCGCCGCTGCTGCCCGCGATAGGTCACGATCATGTCGCCTGAATCCTCGAGCACATTGGCCCTGAGCAGCTTTTGCGCGCTGGCAATGGCGGCTGCGGCCTCGTCGCGGGTCAGAGTTCCGACTGCGCGGAATGGGTTCAGGCCGTTGACGAAACAGATCTCCGATTTGAAGACGTTGCCCACGCCGGCCAGTAGCGATTGGTCGAGCAATGCGTCGGCGACAGCTTCATCGCCGCGCGCCATCAGCCGCTGCAGCGCCGCCGCGGCGTCGAACTCCGTGCGCAACAGATCATTCTCCGGGACAGCGACGCGCAGATCGCGATCGAGTGACTGTTGAGTGTGCATGCGCGCCACGGGCACACGAAAACCAACCGCCTGGTACTGGTCATTCTCGATGACAATCCGCATGTGGATGCGCGCAAGCTGCCAGCGCTCGCCGCGGCGGTAGATGTGCCAGCGCCCGTTCATTAGCAGATGCGAGGCCAGAATGCCGCCGCCCGAAAAATGCACCAGCAGCCATTTGCCGCGCGCCTCCACGCGCTCCACCATCTGCCCGGCGAGCGGCGTGTCGTCATCGAAGCGCATCAGCCACGGAAACGTGGAGCGAAACGCGGTCACGGGTTTGCCCTCGAGCGCGCGGCCCAGGTTGCGCGCGGTGCGAAAAATGGTGTCGCCCTCGGGCATGATCTATTGCACCTCGGGCCGGGGCGGCTGCGCTTGCGCCACCGGCAAATGAATTCTTCGCAGGTGCATGCCGAGCGGGCCGGGATGAAAGCCCGCATCCATGAGGAAGCGCGCCATAAAGTGCGCGCCCACCGGCTGGCCGTTGATGGTCGTGATGAGTACGCCTTCGTGGCTGTGTGCGTGCATGCGTGCTTGACCGCGCGCGCACAGGAAATGCGCCAGCCCCGACGCCGTTTGCGAGCGCTCCGGCTCCTCGGCGGGCAAAAAAATGACAATGTTTGGACTGCCGCGCTTCGACCACGCCACCAGCCGGCCGTTGCGCTGAATCACTTCCGCATACGCCGCACGCGTCAGCACGCGCGGCGCGCTTTCTGAGTCCTCCTCGGCAACGGGCAACTCCGGCCAGCGCAAGATCGAGCCATAAGGGTTCGCCGGATCGGTTGCAGCCAACTGCACGAATTCCGGTTTCTCCAGAGGCGGCTCGGTGCGCAGCTGGCGCAACAGGTCTACGGCAGCTGGCAGTGCGAATTGCGTAGCGCCCAGGCCGCCGACAAAATAACCGCGGCGAATGCGGCCGCTTTCTTCCAGCGCCTTCAGCACATCGTAGACGGCGCTGAACCCACCGGGCACATTTTCCGCAGCGACTGATTCGCGCAGCAGCACTCCGTAGCGGTGGAGCAGCTGCAGCGCCAGTGTGTGGCTACGCTCAGTGGCCGTTGGCCCCTCCCGTGCCCCATCCTTTCCCCCTTTTTGCGAAGGGGTGGGTTCTGCCGGCAGCAGAGACCATCTCCCCTGCGCGGTCGGCGGCGTGGTGCGCCGCGAGCGGAAGACTGCTCCGGTCTGATACCGGCGTGGCGTGCGCGCGCTATCGGGCCTGGCAATGTACGCGCGCAGCGCGTGCAGCGAGTCGTTGGTGATGAGCCCGCGCCACACCAGGCTCCAAAGCACATCGATGGTCTCACCGGGATAGCCGCCGCCCGCCGCCTGATGCAGCGCATCGAAGAAGCTCGCGCCAGTCGATTCGAGCACCGCAAGCAGTTTTTCCTCACGCTCGGTCAGCGGTTCCACCAACGGACGCCTCTGCGCCAGCAATGGCAGTTTGTCGGCAAGAAACAACGCGATGCGGCCGTCGCGCTCGCCAATCGGTTCCACCCCGGCCCACGCCACTTCGCCCGCGGCAATCAACGTATCGAGCCCAGCAGGCGTGTAATCGGCAATGCGCGCGGGCAGAATCGAGGATTCAAGCAGCGATGCAGGCAGTGGCGCGCCCTGAAGGTTCTCAATCGCATCGAGCAGCGCATCGAGATGCGCGATGCCCGTGCGCCGCGGCGCCAGCAGTCCCTGCCAGTGCGTGAGGAAGCGCGCCAGCGTGTGCTGCTCCACCGGTTCCACTTCGCGGCGCAGCCGGGCCAGCGACTTGCGTCGAATCTGCCGCAGAATCTCCGCATCGCACCACTCGCGATGGAGGCCGCCGGGCCGAAAACCGCCTTCGAGCACGCGGCCCTCCGCGGCAAGCTGCCGCAGCACATGTTCCACCGCTTCCGTGTCGAGCGCAAATCGATCCGCAGCCTCGCGCAGCGTGAATGGCCCGTGCGTGCGCGCGTAGCGGCGCACCAGTTCGAGCACGGGATGCGCCACTGGCTCGAGCAGCGCAGCCGCCAAACCGGGAGGCAAGGGAATGCCCAGCCCATCGCGGTAACGCGCGGCGTCTTCGGCGGCGATCAGCCGCTTTTCGCCGGCGATGCGCAGCTCCAGGAGGCGCCGCGAGCGAATCAACCGATCGATATGCGTAAGCAAATCCGGCGAAATCACGCGGCGCGCCAGCTCTTCGCGCGAAAGATCGCCCAATTTGAGGCACAGATCGTGAATGCCGTCTGACGAGCGCGCGCGGAAGTTCTCTTGGGTGCATTGCGCGGCCTCTTCCACTTCCGCGATGGCGTCCGCGTCGAGAAGCTCACGCAGATCGGCCTCGCCCAGCAACTCGCGCAACTGATCCTGGTCGATGGTAAGCGCCTGGGCGCGGCGCTCAGCCAATGGCGCGTCGCCTTCGTACATGAAGTTGGCCACGTAGCTGAAGAGCAGCGACGAGGCAAACGGCGAGGGCTTGCGCGTCTCCACCACGTGCACGCGCAACTTCCGTTGTTCTATTTCCTTGAGGATTTCGACCAGCGCCGGCATGTCAAAAACGTCGCGCAGGCACTCACGATAGGCCTCGAGCAGCAGCGGGAACTTGGGATACCGCGAGGCCACGCTGAGCAAATCGTAGGAGCGCTTGCGCAGCTGCCACAGCGGCGAGCGCTGGTCGGCGCGGCGGCGCGGCAGCAGCAACGCACGGCCCGCAGCCTCGCGAAAGCGCCCGGCAAACAGCGCCGTCGAGCCCAACTGGCGCAACACCAGCTGCATGGCCTCGGCCGCTTCCACCAGAATCCAATCCGCATCGGGCGGCTCGTCTGTATCAGGAAAACGCAAAACAAACCCATCATCGCCCCACAGCGTCTCCACCTCGGGCCCGCCGGCGGCGCGGATGCGCGCGCTCACCGCCATGGCCCACGGAATGTGGATGCGGCTGCCGAACGGCGTGAGCACGCACACGCGCCAGTCGCCCAGCTCGTCGCGGCAGCGCTCCACAACAATCGTGCGGTCGTCGGGGACCTGTCCTGTCGATTCGGCTTGGTCGGCGAGAAAGCGCAGCAGATTTTCGGCCGCGCCGGGATCGAGATCGTGCTCGTTGACGAGGCGCGTGAGCGCAGCAGCCTGCGGCAGGGCGCGCAGCTCGCGCACCATGGCGCCGATGCGCCGGCCAAACTCCAACGGGCGTCCCGGCCCGTCGCCTTTCCAGAAGGGCATCTTGCCCGGCTCGCCGGGCGCGGGCGTCACCAGCACGCGGTCGTGCGTAATGTCGACGATTCTCCAAGTGGATGCGCCGAGGATGAACGTCTCGTTCGCGTGCGACTCGAAGACCATCTCTTCATCGAGCTCGCCCACGCGCACCGATTTGCCCTCGGTGAATGCGAGGAAAACGCCGTAGAGACCGCGGTCGGGGATGGTTCCGGCGTTGAGAATGGCGAGCCGCGCCGCACCGTCACGTGCCGTGACTACGTTACGCACGCGGTCCCACGTCAACCGCGGGCGCAGCTCGCCGAACTCATCGGAAGGGTAGCGCCCGCTGAGCAGATCGAGCACGCCCTCAAAGGCGGTTCGCGAAAGCGAGCCAAACGGCGCTGCCCGGCGCACCAGGTCGAAGAGAAAGTCGACGGGGACTTCGGCGGAAGCGGAGTTAGCGGTGTTAGCGGAGCTAGCGGAGTTAGCATCCTCTCCGACTGCAAAATCAAAACCTGGCAGAGCAGCCGATCTCTGATCTCTGTTCTCTGATCTCTTGTTTCTGGTCCCTGTTCCCTGATCCCTGTCCCCTGTTTTCTTGTTCCCTCGGTCCCTTGGTCCCCTGCTCCCTGCACTCGCAACAATTGCCACCAATTGCTGGCACAGCACATCGAGCGGATTGCGCGGAAAGCGCGTGGACTCGATGTGCCCCTCGTGCATGGCGCGGGTCACAGCGGCGCAGGCTACGAGATCGGCGCGATATTTTGGAAACAGAATCCCCTCGCTCACCGCATCCACGTGGTGACCGGCGCGGCCGATGCGCTGCATGCCGCTGGCCACCGAAGGCGGCGACTCGATCTGGATCACGAGATCCACCGCTCCCATGTCGATTCCCAGCTCGAGCGTCGAAGTTGCGCAGAGCGCGCGAATCTGCCCCGCCTTGAGCTGCTCCTCGATCACCGACCGCTGCGCCGCGGCCAGCGACCCGTGATGCGCGCGGGCGATGGGCTCACCGGCAAGATCGTTCAACGCGCCGGCCAGCCGTTCGGCAGTCTGGCGCGCGTTCACAAAGAGTATTGTCGAGTTGCGCTCGCGAATGATCTCGAGCAGCCGCGGATGGATCGCGTTCCAGATGGAGACACGGCGCGGCGTTTGCGAGGCTGGCCCCGAAGGAATCTCCTCCATCTCGCCCAGCCTCGCCATGTCCTCCACCGGAACTTCGATGCGCAGTTTGAGCTGCTTGGGCGCGGCGGCGTTGACGATGGTGACCGGGCGATAGCGCAATGGCTCGGCATCCGCCGAGCCAGGGAAAAGGGAACAGGGAACAGGGATCAGGGAAGGCTCAGCGCCCACCATAGACTCATGCCCGTTCTCCTCAAGGCCTTCGATTTTCGTCGGGGCCTCAGGCCGCTGACTCGCTGACTTGCTGACCTGCTGTCTTTCTGTTCCCTTATCCCTTATCCCTGTTCCCAGTACTTCCACTCCACCCAAAAACCGCGCCACCTCCTCGAGCGGCCGTTGCGTGGCCGACAGACCGATGCGCTGCAGGGGTTTCCCCGTCAGCGCTTCCAGGCGTTCCAAAGTCAGGGATAGATGCGCGCCGCGTTTGGTGGGCACCAGCGCATGAATCTCGTCCACAATCACGGTCTCCACCGTGCGCAGGGCCTCGGCCGCTTGCGAAGTCAGGATGAGGTAGAGCGATTCCGGCGTGGTGATCAGGATGTCGGCAGGATGGCGCGCAAAGCGGGCGCGCTCGCGCTGTGGCGTGTCGCCGGTACGCACGCTAATCTCCGGCTCGCGGAACGCAACGCCCATGCGCCGCGCCATGTTGGCCATGCCGGCCAGCGGCGAACGCAGATTCCGCTCCACGTCCACGGCCAGCGCCTTCAGCGGCGACACGTAAACAATGCGGCAACCGCGCCGCTCGTCTCGCGCCGCTTTCTGATCTCTGATCTCTGGTCTCTGACCTCTGTCTCCAAGCATCAGCCGGTCCAGGCACCACAAAAACGCAGCCAGCGTCTTGCCCGTGCCGGTCGGCGCCAGGATCAGCGCACTTTCTCCGCGCGCAATCACCGGCCAGCCCATGCGCTGCGGTGCCGTGGGCGCGTCGAAGACCGCTTTGAACCACGCCGCCGTCACCGGGTGAAAGCAGGCGAACGGATCGGTGCTGGCCTCGATCTTCGGACCGGATTGGGGTTTTTCTTCAGACACGCTTTTCTGAGAGTAACGCAAGTGGGATGGCGAATACAAAGCGAACAAACAGGGGGCAACGGAGCAAGAAAGCCGCGATCAGAACTAAGCGAAAAAAGGAGCAAGTGGCCGGCTTCTTGCCCCCTACTTACTACTCCCTGCATTTCCCCAGCGCGCCACGCTGAACTGCGCTCCGGCAAACAGGATCAGCCCCGAAATATACGCCCAGAACAGCAAGCTCACGGAGACATAGAACGGGCCGTACATGCTCAGATCGATGTGAGGAATTGTCAGGGCAAAGAGGAACCGCGCGACCAGCCAGACGATGCCCGTGATGATCGAAGTGCGCAAAACCGGCCGCCAGGGCACCTTGCGGTTCGGGAGCACGTAATAGACCGAGAAAAGGAACAGGATCGCCGCTGCGCCGCTGGAGATCGTCAGACAAACAAAAGCGATTCCATCGGAAGTCCCGGCGATGAAGCTATTTGTGCTGTGGAGAGTGATGATGCCGAGAGCGTCCTTCACCCCCACGGTGACGCTCATGCTGAGGAGCGCGAGCGCGGCCATGAGAATCGCCAGCCCGAAGGCGATGGTCTGGTTGAAGAGGTAATTGCGGCTCCTGGCCACGCCCCACGCCTGATTGAGAGCTACTTCCAAGGGCAGAAAAATGCCCGTGCAGGCGATGAGAATCATCACGAGCGAAATGGCCTGCGCGCTCTTATGCTTGAGGATGGGCGCGACCGCTTCAAACCAGATCGTGTTGACCAGAAAGTTCTTATCCTTGGCTGCGGAAGGAAGATAGTAATTCACCATCTGGTCGACAACGTGCTTCATGGCATCTGAGTGGAAGACCGAAACCGCCAGCGTGTAAAGCAGCACCGCGAACGGGATAAACGAAATGATTGCGTTGGCCGCTACGCTGAAAGCGAAAGTGTGCACTTCACTGTCGAGCAGATACGCGATAAGAGCTGTACCGCTCTTGCGCCATCGGTACCACTTGGATTGCGCAACCGGCTGCGCGGGGCCAGTGGCAACGGAGGCCAGCGACTCCCCGGCCTCTTTGGCTTCTTCAATTACAGTGCTCGTGTCGTCGGCCACTATCAGTCCTTCTTACGAATCATCCGGCGCCGCGGTTCCATCGGGCACAATGCGGCTGCAGAATAACGCTGTTTTCAGGATAGCCGTTTCGGCCCGAGCCGTGCTGTGACGTAGACGCGGCGCAGCTTTGCGTTCATCGCTGTCGGGCAGGTCCGGCCTCACGCTGCAGCCGCACCAGCGCCCATCGCGCGGCCCTGCGCAACCCCTCGTCCTCAGCGCTTGCCCACGCTTCAAGCTGCGGAATGAAGCACGCGAGCCCGCTGTTGCCCATGGCAATGGCCACGTTGCGCTTGAGGCCCCAGAATCCCGCGCGGCGCACTGGCGAGCCGTTGAATTCCCGCTCGAAGGACGTCTCGTCGAGGGCCGCCAGCCAATCGAGTGCGGGATTGATGAGTTCTGGCCGCGGCTCGAGCTCCGCATCGACAACGATCGGTCCACTGCGCAGCGCCTTTCGCAGCGACTTCTGATTCCAGGGGCATACATCCTGGCAAATGTCGCAACCGAAAACCTGCCGGCCGATGCCCGGCATCAGCCCCTCGGCAATCGGCCCCTTGTGTTCGATGGTCAGGTAGCTGATGCAGCGCCGTGCGTCCATCTGGTAGGGCACATCGAGCGCATTCGTCGGGCAGGCCTCAATGCAGCGCCGGCAAGTGCCACAATGATCAGGGATCAGCGTTGAACCGCCAGATTGTCGGGTCGCTTCCTCGCTCCCTGCCGGGGTCCCCAGCGGGCGATTTGTTCCGGCTGGGGTGGCTTGCTCCCTTGCTCCCTTCTTCACGTCGAGCGACGTCAACAGCACCGCAAGAAATCCCCACGAGCCCAGCTCGGGATGAATCAGGCACGTATTCTTGCCCGCCCATCCCAGCCCGGCCGCCACGGCGAGCGCGCGCTCCACCACTGGGCCCGTGTCGACATACGCGCGCGCCTCGAACTCTCCCAACTCCGCGTGCAGCCGCGCCTCCACATCGCGCAGCCGCTTCAGCAGCACCTTGTGATAATCGCTCGGCCGCCGCTCGCCCTTCGCGCCGACACGACCGGGCAATATACGACTAGGCAACACACGACTCGACCAGGCATACCGCGCAATCCACCCGCTCCGCGGGTCTCGTGTCTCGGTCGAGAGCGGTGCGTCGGGGTAGAGGTAGCTGGCAAAGCAGACCAGCGCCGAGCGCGCCCAGGGGAAGGGAACGCGCACACGCTCCCGCGTCAGTCGTCCGTCTTCGCCGGTCCGCTCGAGATACCGCATGGTTCCCGCGCGGCCGGAGCGCACCCACGCGGCAAACCGCTCCGCATCACGCTCCTCGGCCGCATAGGGAATCGCCACCAGGCCGGCTTCGGTAAACCCTGCCGCCAGAGCCACTTCCCGCGCCGCCTCCCGCGCGAGTGTACGGTTGCCCTCCGTTGCCGGCGCACCCATGGAACCGAAATGTGCTTCTTCGCGTATCAACTGATGAGCCGATCGATTCTCGCTTTTTGGGTCTCGCTATTGGGTTTCGCCATTGGGTCTCGCCATTTGGCTCTTGCAATTTCAGCATATCTTTTGCGCGAGCGCCACGAACGTGCTCTCTAGCGACTGCCGGAACGAACGGTTCCGCGACGGAGGTTCCATGACCACTGCAAATTCTTCCCAAACCGCTCTGCCGGGGCTCGCCGAACTGGTACGCGGCAACGAACAGCTGTTGCTTGAGCGCCTGCAGCCGCTGGTGCGCCGGCAACATGTCACACTCGATCTCGCGCATGTTGCCCGCATCGATGCTGCCGGACTGGCCGCGCTCATCACGCTCTATTGCGACGCGTGCCAGGCAGGCTACCGATTCGGCATCTCGAATCCATCGCCGCATGTGCGAGAAATCCTGGCTCTCGTCGGGCTGAACGCGCTCCTTGTGTCCCAAGGCGCGACCAAAGTGTCAGAATCCTGCATGCAGTTGGAAGCGGCAGCAGCGTGAACTGCGTCCTGGCTGGAACGGCGCTTATGCCCGTCCCATCAATGCGCGGTGGGCATTGGCAGGCTCATATCTCTGATGGCGTAGCCCTCAGGCGCCTGGAATAGCGCGGGATCGGGATCGGTTCGATTGATGTTCGTCAGTTCTGTGGTCACTTTTCCTGAGCGTGGATCGTCCGTGATCTGGCGAACTGTGATCTTCAGGTCGGGCGAAGTCCAAGTTTCCGACGTCACCGTAATGTCGCGCTCATTGCCCGCGGTTCCAGCAGGGATCGTCGTCGTGGTGCGCACTCCCGTTACATAGAGTCCAGCAATGGAATCGGCAGGCAACTCCTCGGTTTTAGAGTTTTGCGAACCGAAGGAGCCGGCGGACGGAAGCGCGACGTTGCGCGGAAGAGGCATAGGAGCCTGTGCGGGCCTCGCGCCGGGGTTCAAACGGAAACTCACTTCCACCGTGATCATGACCGGGACCGGCGTCGCGCCGTCCTTCATGGCCGGCTTGAATTTGTATTTGCGCACAGCCTCCATGGCCTTCTCGTCCAGTCCCATGCCCAGCGGTCGAATCACGCGCACCTTCTGCGGATTGCCCTGCGCATCCACAATCAAGCCGACGAGGCAAACGCCCTGGTAATTCGCACGCCGCGCTTCGTCGGAGAATTCGGCTTCCACGCTGTGCAATAGCACGGGCGCCGAGACGCCGTTACCCACTCGATAATAGGGGCCGTCCACCGGGGCGCCGGAGGTCACCAGACTTCCCATCACGCTCGGCATTCCATTCGTTCCGGCCACCGGCATGTGATGGACCATGACAACGTGAACTTCAGGGCTACCGTTGCTCCACGTCATGGTCGCGCCGCTCTTCGGATCCCACACCTGCACCATGTGGTGCGGGCCAACCAGCCCCGGCAACCTCAGCGCGTATTCCACACGCAATCTGCCCTCGGCGTCGCGCCAAACGGCCACGTCATACGAGTTTTTGACGGCAGAACCATCGGCGAGAGTCTGCTCCACGACGACGGCTCCGGTTGCCGCGAACGGCAAATCCGCAACTAGTTTGCGATTCAGCAGGTTGAACGTGACAGCGAATGCCACGCGGGTCACGTCCTGTGCATCGCCCGATAACGACGGTGCGATCTGCGGAAGGGTCGCCGGCATGCGGACTTGCCCCGAATTATCGGGCAACTGAACCTGCGTTTGCGCGCTTGCGATCGACGCCAGAGCGAGGGATGCGGTCAGGATCCACGAGGCAGCGTGCATGGGGCCTCCTTGCGTGTCGGGGCAAGGATACATCTCGACGCCGGAAGGGTACCCTAAAATGGTAATGAATCTCTCGATGTGAGACAGAGTAAGATGGTTGCGCGCATCCCCTGTGACCCGTGGCACAGGCGCCTCTACCCGTCAAACGGTATTCCTAATCTGGACACTACCCCGCCTGGCGTAGTCCCATTTTTTAAGGGTTTCGCTCGCTCAGCCTGTTTTGCCGCTTCCAGTTGGCGCGCTGGGCCTCCGTTCCGTTACCCTTGCATGTGGACCGCGAAGCGGAATCCTACGATGGAGATTTGATCTGGCTTCGCGCGCCTCGCCCGCATGGGGAAGCGCCACGAGACCGGCGTCGGCAAAGCCCGCCTCCAGTGCCGGCGCGCGCGCAAGCTCTTTGGCCAGGCAGGACACCGGCGTCTCGCCTCCCTCACAGCTAGATTCGCGAAACTCTCCCAAGCGCGCCACCATCGCCCTTCCCGCCTGGCTACATTATGGACGGGGCATGAAATAGCGTACGTCAATCTCTCCAGAGCCAATCCGTCATGATAGTGTTATCTTCGCCAATCAATGGGTCAATCTGGAGCTTGCGTGAGGGCCGGAGCCTTGCGTGCAATCCTTGGAGCGCGCTCGGTTCTCTTGGAGGAAACTTTCATGAGGAAGCGTCGTTTGTTGTCAGGCTCTCTGTTTGCGTACCTGCTTGGATTCGCCACCGTTTCTCTGTCTGCCGCGGCGCAGACAACTGCCCCCAACGAATGGACCTGGATGGGCGGAAGCAGCGCGTTGAGCTCCATCGTCGTTGAGGGGGGTGGCCAACCCGGCGTGTACGGCACCCTGGGAACGCCGGCTGCCGGAAACGTCCCCGGAGGCCGTGATAGCGCTTCCAGTTGGACCGACAGAAGCGGCAACCTCTGGCTCTTTGGGGGCCGTGGCTTCGATACCTACGGAACAAATGGCTGGCTCAACGACCTATGGGAGTTTAATCCTTCCACGAACCAATGGGCGTGGATGGGCGGAGGCAAAATATCGGACCAATCCGGAGTGTATGGCGCGTTGGGAACGCCTGGTGCCGGAAACATCCCCGGAGGCCGTGATAGCGCTTCAAGCTGTACCGATAGCAGCGGCAACTTCTGGCTCTTCGGGGGCGAGGGCCTAGATGCCAACGGAATTTCTGGTAATTTCAACCAACTGTGGAAGTTCAATCCTGCCGCGAGCGAATGGACTTGGATGAGCGGAAGCTCGGACGGGGACCAATCAGGAGTGTACGGCACGTCGGGAACGCCGGCTGCCGGGATCGTCCCCGGAGGCCGCGTGAATGCTAAGTGTTGGACCGACAAGAGAGGCAATGTCTGGCTCTTCGGGGGCTTGGGCTGGAATGCCAACGGAAATTCGGGCTATCTCAACGACCTTTGGGAGTTCAATCCTTCTACGAGCGAATGGGCGTGGATGGGCGGAAGCAGCACGACGCCCTGCAACCTTGAAACTGGCGCTTGTGGCCAGCCTGGAGTGTATGGCACGTTGGGAACGCCTGCTGCCGAAAACATCCCCGGAGGCCGCTATAGCGCTTCGAGCTGGACCGACAGCAGCGGCAATCTCTGGCTCTTTGGGGGCGAGGGTTTCGATGCCAACGGAGGTTCTGGCTACCTTAACGATCTTTGGGAGTTCAATCCCTCTACGAATGAATGGGCGTGGATGGGTGGAAGCAGCATATCGGACCAATTCAGAGTGTATGGCACATTGGGAACGCCTGCTGCCGGAAACATCCCCGAAGGCCGCACTGACGCATCAAGCTGGACCGATAGAAGCGGCAATTTTTGGCTCTTTGGGGGCTATAGCACCGTCGACGGAAATTTGGGCCTTCTCAACGAACTGTGGATGTTCAATCCTTCTACGAACGAATGGGCGTGGATGGGCGGAAGCATATCGGAACCGCTCGGAGTGTACGGCACGTTGGGAATCCCTGCTGTCGGAAACATCCCCGTAGGCCGCGAGGCGGCTGCGAGTTGGACCAACAGCAGCGGCAATTTCTGGCTCTTTGGGGGCACCAGCGCAAATGGCGATCTTAACGACCTGTGGGAATATCAGCCATCCTCAACACCGTCCTTTACGGCAACCGCGCCGCCTACTTTCTTGCCAGTTGCAGGCACATATACGCTTCCACAGTCAATCGAAATCACAGACGCCATGCCAGGGGCGGTAATCTACTACACAACCGATGGCACAACAACGCCCACCACCAGATCGAACTTGTACCAGGGTGCAATCACGGTATCGGCCGCCGAGACTATCCAGGCCATCGCGATAGCTTCAAATTACTTCAACAGCCCCGTGGCAACCGCAGCCTACACGATCAACATTCCAACGAATCTCATCAGTAGTATCGCGCCGGCGGTTGTCATCGCGGACAGCGGAGCTGTCCAACTTACGGTCTACGGGTGGAATTTCACGACCGGCTCGACGGTCTACTGGGGCACGTCCGCTCTGGCCACATACTACGTCGACGCGACCACACTGATGGCACAGGTTCCGGCGGCTGACATTGCCACACCGGGAATTACCACAATTACGGTGCAAACCCCAGGGCCGGGCGGGGGTACTTCCAATGCATTTCAGTTTGAAGTGGATCCCGTAGGGGCTGGATCGACATCGGTGGGCCCGGTAATTTACACATGGTCGGCGACCGTGACTGCCGGTTTCCCGGCCAGCTATTCGGTGGGCCTGCCTTTAGAGGTAACGAACGCAACCGCAACCTGCCTGAATCTTCCCGCGGGAGCCGCTTGCAGCTATTCCTCGACAACCAATACGCTGACCATCACAACCTCCTCGACCACACCGCCGGGAACGTATCAAGTCACATTGGTCTTTACTGAAACTGTTTCCGGCGCGGCGACTTCGTGGATTTTGCTGCCTATTCTTTTGCTTCCCTTGGTGTTTCTCAGGCGCAAACTAGCGGCGCAGGGCGTTTGGTTTGCCGCTTGCCTGGGGCTTGTTCTGCTGACTGCGGCGGCTTTCAGTATCGGCTGCGGTGGTGGTGGGTCAACGCCAGCACCTGCACCAGTTCCGACTCACCAGGTGACGAGTTCGGGCGCTGTCAGCCTCACGATTGAGTAGTTGGCAAGAAGAGGAAGTGCGAGTTCGGGAAATGGGTATCGGAGAAATTGCGACACTCATTCCCGAAAAATTCATAAAGCCCGGCGCTCACGCATTCGATGTGACCAAACGCACAGGCAATCCCACCCCTCAGGCGATATTCGTAATAATGACTGATGAATGCCGTGAGGCGTAGTCCCATTTTTTAAGGGTTTCGCTCGCTCAGCCTGTTTTGCCGCTTCCAGTTGGCGCGCCGGGCCTCCGTTCCGTTACCCTTGCATGTGGACCGCGAAGCGGAATCCTACGATGGAGATTTGATCTAATGACTCAAGCTGTATTGGAACCACCGTCCGCCACGGCGGACTCAAGTTCAACTGAGCAGTATGTCTTTTTCTTTGGCGGCGGCAAGGCCGATGGCAACGGAAAAATGAAGGATGTGCTGGGCGGCAAAGGCGCCGGCCTGGCCGAGATGACCAACGCGGGTCTGCCGGTCCCTCCCGGATTCACCATCCAGACTGAGGCCTGTCGCGAATACATGCGCGGCAAGCTGAGCCCGAAGATCGACCAGGAGATGCTCGCGGCGCTTGCCAGGCTCGAGAAATTGCAGGGCCAGAAGCTCGGCGCGGGCGAAAATCCGCTGCTGGTTTCGGTCCGCTCGGGCGCCAAGTTTTCCATGCCCGGCATGATGGACACGATTTTGAACCTGGGCCTCAACGATCAGGCCGTCGAAGCTCTGGCCAAGCGCAGCAATAATCCCCGCTTTGCATACGACTCATACCGCCGTCTCATCCAGATGTTCGGCGACGTGGTCCTGGACATTCCCAAGAAAAAGTTTGAGCACATTTTCGACGGCGTAAAGGCTGCCAAGAAGGTGAAGTTCGATTACGAGCTTCAGCCCGACGCGCTCAAGAAGATCATCGAAGAGTACAAAAAGCTGGTGAAGAAAGAGACCGGCAAGGACTTCCCGCAGAATCCGCTGGAGCAGCTCAGCGCCGCCCGCGACGCCGTTTTCCGCAGCTGGCAAAACGAGCGCGCCAAGACCTATCGCCGCATTAACCACATCGACGACTGGCTCGGCACCGCGGTCAACGTGCAGGCCATGGTCTTCGGCAACCTGGGCGAGAACTCCGGCACCGGCGTGGGCTTCACGCGCAATCCCGCTACCGGCGAGCACGTGTTCTTCGGCGAATACCTGATGAATGCGCAGGGCGAGGACGTGGTCTCGGGCGTGCGCACGCCGCTCTCCATCAGCGAACTCGAAAAGGCCATGCCAAAGGTCTACGAGCAGTTGAAGGACATCACGCGGCGCATGGAAAAGCACTATCGCGACATGCAGGACTTCGAGTTCACCATCCAGGATGGCAAGCTCTACATGCTGCAGACGCGCAACGGCAAGCGCACCGGCCTGGCTGCGGTCCGCGTCGCCATCGACATGGTGCGCGAGGGCCTCATCACGCAGGAGGAAGCCATCTTCCGCGTCGAGCCCAATCAGCTTTACGACTTCCTGGTTCCGCGGCTCGTGGAAAAGGGCGAGAAGATCGAAGTGCTTGCTACCGGATTGCCGGCTTCGCCCGGCGCGGCCGTCGGCCAAATCGTCTTCACCGCCGAGGAAGCCGTGAAGCAGCACCAGAAAGGCTGGAAGTCCGTGATTCTGGTCCGCGGCGAGACCACCCCTGAGGACATTGCCGGCATGGAAGTGGCAACCGGCATTCTGACCTCGCGCGGCGGCATGACCTCGCACGCCGCCGTCGTCACTCGCGGCATGGGCAAGTGCTGCGTGGCCGGCGCGGGCGACTGCGTGGTCGACGAAGCCAGGAAGGAACTGCGCGTCAAAGGCAAGACCTTCAGGCAGGGCGATTACCTCTCGCTTGACGGCACCACCGGCCGCGTCATCGCCGGTCAGCTCAAGACCCTCGACGCCCAGCCCGACGATCCCGATCTCGTCAAATTCATGAGCTGGGTCGATCCGGTTCGGCGGCTCCAGGTTTGGGCCAATGCCGATATTCCGCGCGACGCCAAAATGGCTCGCACATTTGGCGCCCAGGGCATCGGCCTCTGCCGCACCGAGCACATGTTCTTTGCCGAAGACCGCATCGAGCACATGCGCGCCATGATTCTCGCCGACAACGAGAAAGATCGCCGCGTGGCGCTCAAGAAACTGTTGCCCATGCAGCGTTCCGATTTCGCCGGCCTTTTCAAGGCCATGGAATCGTTGCCTGTGGTCATCCGTTTGATCGACCCGCCGCTGCACGAGTTCCTGCCCAAGCGCGAGGACCTGCTGGTTGAAATCCAGCACCTGGTAGACACCAAGCCGCGCTCGCCCAAGCTCAAGGAACTGCGTACGCTGCTGGCGCGCGTTGAAGAGCTGCACGAGCAGAACCCCATGCTCGGGTTGCGTGGATGCCGCCTCGGCATCACCTTCCCCGAGATTACCGAGATGCAGGCGCGCGCCATCATTGAGGCCGCGGTCGCGGTCAAGTTGAAGGGCGGCGATCCGCATCCCGAGATCATGATTCCGCTGATTGGGTCGATCGAGGAAATGCGCAACCAGGCCGCCATCGTCCGCCGCGTCGCCGAAGAGGTCTTCGCGGAGAAGAAGGCCAAGGTCGACTACAAGGTGGGCACCATGATCGAGATTCCTCGTGCCGCTTTGACCGCCGATCAGATTGCGGAGGAGGCCGAGTTCTTCTCGTTCGGCACCAACGACCTCACGCAGACCACCTTCGGCATCTCGCGCGATGACATCAACAACTTCCTGCCCGCGTATCTCAAGCTCGGAATTTTCAAACAAGACCCCTTCGCCACCCTCGACCAGGTGGGCGTGGGGCAACTGGTGAAGATGGCCGTAGCCAAGGGACGCAACACGCGGCCGAATCTGAAGGTCGGCATCTGCGGCGAACACGGCGGCGATCCCGAGTCCGTCAAGTTCTGCCACAGGATCGATCTCAACTACGTCTCCTGCTCGCCCTTCCGCCTGCTCACGGCGCGTCTCGCCGCGGCCCAGGCAGCTCTCGAAGAGAAGACAGGAATGGCGCACACCAACAAGTAGCTTTCATCAAATAGCCCTCCTCCAGGGCCAATCCAGGGGCGCGGCCAATCGGCTGCGCCCTTGGCTTTTTACGCACTTTTTCACAAACCACTGCGCGAGCGGTTGTCATCCCGAGGGTAGTCGAGGGACCTGCGGGCCACCCGCCCTCCCGAAGACATTTTGTTAGACTCGTGTGCGGGGGATTCTGCAAATGGCGACGTCAAAGCGTATTGCCTCAATCGACGGAAAACTGTTACCGGACAAAAAGACGCCACAGAAGTACAAACCGGAATTGGCGTCTGACCTCTCGCAGGCTAAGGGGAAGAAAAAGCCATCTAAGAAAAAGAGCAAATAGGCGTTGACGTGCGTCTGCGAACGTGGGGCCGACATCTGCCTCGCCCGAGGTGCGCGTTTGCCCTCTCTCTTGCCATTTTGAGGCACGGGGAGCGAGGCAACCGACCGTCGGACCCCGGAAATCGACCCACGATGGAGGTTCCAATGCCGGTCCGAAAGCCCAGACCCGGGGCTCCCTATCTCCGCGAACATGCAACCTGAAAGCAAGTTTGATGAAAGGCCTCACATGACGCGCAAAATGTTCTTCGTACTCATCTTTGCAGTGATGAACCTAGTTGGCTGCGGAGGAAGCGGCAGCAGTGATGGTGGAGGAACCACGCCACCCCCGGTGACACAAGGCTCCCCGCAAGGCGTGTACTCGGGCTCAACCTCTACCGGGGAAACGTTTGAGAGCATTATCCTGCCAGATAGCACTTTCTATGCCCTCTACGGCACGAGTAGCGGCAACGTATTTACAGTGCAAGGGATGGTTACCGGACAAGGGACATACACCAACGGCAAGTACACGGCCACTGTGACGGATTACTACTACACGGGCGCTACCTATACGGGTTCCGTTAGCGCAACTTATTTGGTTGGTTCAAGTATCAGCGGCACCGTATCGGAGACTGGTAACGCGAATGTGACTTTCAGCGGCACTCCACTTGCAAGCAGCGTATACACACTTGGCACACCTGCGCTGCTCTCAAATATTACCGGCACGTGGACTGGCTATCTCTTCGGAAATGCAGCAGCAGAAGTGACAGTTGCGGCAAGCGGCACATTTACAGGTTCAAGTCAGGGTTGCACTTTCTCTGGAACAGTGACACCTGATTCGTCCGGGAGCAACTTTTTTGACTTCACCATCAAGTATGGGGGCAGTCCATGCTTACTGCCGAACCAAACGCAAACTGGTGTGGCAGTAGACTACTTATTGTCAGATGGAGTCACACGTCAACTTCTCGCGGGTGTGTCATCCGCCACTTCGGGCAATGTTTTCATTGCAAACAAGGCATCGGGGGCCTCGTCTTCAGGCAATATTAGTTTTGTTCAGTCATCCAACTTTACGTCGCAAAGCACTGTGAACAATCCAGCGTCAAAATATACTGCAACGTTCACGAGCCCCGTAAAGAGCGGCGACTTAGTTGCAGTGGTCTTTTGGTGGAATTTCGCGCCGGGTTCCAGTATCGTATCTGTCACGGATTCCGCTGGCGATGCCTACGTTCCCGTAGTGCAGACTTCTTCCGTCGACAGTAATGACTGGGCAGGTTGGATTTATGCCGCACCATACGTGACTGGTGCCAACACTCTTTCAGTCACAGTCACAGTTAGCTATGCAAATGCGGACCAGTTCGCGATGGCAATCCTCGAATATTCAAATGTTGGGAATTTCGATGTTACAAGCACCGCCGGCGGCACCAGTGGCATGACTGTGAGTTCCGGCAGTGTCGCGACAAACCACGCAAACGAACTGATTTTGGGTGTCGCCGTTGCTGACGTGAACTTGGCAGCGGGCTCAGGGTTCAACCCTCGCTTTTGTTCCTCCAACTATTTTTGCGTGGAAGACAAAATCGTCACGACGCAAGGGACCTACAATGCCAATTTCGTAACGCTGAACACCATATCCAATGAGGGTTGGGATGCAGGCATGGCAAGTTTCTATTGACTTCAATGCAGCTTGACGCAGGAGATGAAGATGGGATTCAAAATGCTCGGCGGATTCATTTGTGTGGCTCTGCTTACCTCACTGCCCGTCACACTGGCTTCGACAAAAACGGCGGCATCGCAAAAGCCGCCCGAGAGCGTCAATCCGCAATCCATCGAAGACCCACGTGGAACGGATAAAGCCCCTCTAATAGTCCATGAAGATGACAGCCCTCGAACTCCAGAAGAGACTGCGACGAAGACTGCCAAGGAGCAGAAAGAAAACTCGTACCGGACGAACGAGGAAATCATCGCAATCTTCGCTGGCGTCTTTGCTCTGATTCAAGCCGTCATTTTGCTAATGCAATGGGCGATGCTTCGCAAACAGACGAATCACATGATCACGTCCGAAAGAGCGTGGTTTATTTGCACTGCCTTTATGCTTTGGGCACGGGATAAGACTTATCACAATTTGGTGGTTGGCGCGATTGGATTCAAGTACAAGAATGTGGGACAGACACCCGGCTTCATTCGAGAAATTGGCTTCGCGGTAACACCGTTGGCGGGGGGTGAGAAATTGCCTCCCGGACCCTTCAATTACGAAGTAGCGGACAAAACAGAATGGCCAGAAGGAAGAGGTTTACCGATAGCTCCGAAGAACAATATGGGAAGACGCGCAAAGTTCACTCCGACACAGCCTCAACTAGACGCGCTCAAAGAGGGGACGCTAATAATTTGGGTTCACGGATATGTCCGATACCACGAGTCATTTACAAATACTATTCGAGAAAGCCGCTACTGCTTGCAGTGCAAGCCAAGTGACCCATACGGGGACGAGAAAAGCTATTTCGTAATTGACGGACCACCCGAATACAACTCTGCCACGTGACGTCCCAAACCCACTATTCTCGATCCGCGAGCGGAAGCGGTTTCGGGAGAATCGCCGCCTATTCGGGGACCACGGCAGGCAGTCCCCGGCGATCGGCCCATTTCGCCCCTCAGCCCTTACGTCCCTGTCAATACCCTTATCAATCCCATCTACCTCATTCCATTGCAATTATTTCCTCCGCCAACTTCGCAGATTAATTCCCCAAATTCCCTAAGCTTGTCTTAGGCTCCAGGGAAAGCTCGGGAACCGACCGAGAATCCTCCAGTCTTGCGATCCCGTAGTCGCTGGTATATATCCGGCCCCTAACTCCTTTGCTCTCTAATATCTGCGGGCAAAGATATGCTTTCTCAGATATTTACGCGGCATGCCATCGCGTAAAGCGCTGAAAGCAGAGTATTTGTGTACAGAAATTATGAGGGGGGAGGGGGGCAGGGGCTGGGAGCAGAGGATGAAACCTAATTGTCGGCACATCATGCCGCCCGGCACGCAACGCGGAAGTTTCGCGCCAGCCGCAGCAACTATCATCAGAGAGGAGTCTGCTCTCCATGCAGGCCCATTTTCGCCGGATCGAAAGCCATGTCAAACTTTCCTCACGCCCCCTTCCCTCACGCCATGTTGCGCGAAATTTATGAGCAGCCCCAGGCGCTCGAGCGCACGCTCGATCTTTATCTTTCTGGCGGAGCCTTGAAGCCGGTAGTTGCCGCGCGCCTCGCGAACTGGCCCAACGCCGCGGGCGAAGTCCTCATCGCTGCCAGCGGCTCCAGCCGTCACAGCGGCCTTTACGGCGAAATTCTCCTCGAAGATCTCTGCGGCCTTGCCGTCGACGTCGAGTACGCCAGCGAGTACTGTTGCCGCGGCGGCCCGGGCTATATTGACGTGCGCCATCCCAGCGTGCTCGTGCTCTCGCAATCTGGCGAAACCAGTGACACCCTCGCCGCTCTTGAGGAAGCGCATCGCCAGGGCCACAAGACTCTCGCGATCACCAATCACGCCGAATCCACCATGGCCATCGAGGCTGATGTCTCCATGCCGCTGGCCGCGGGTGTGGAAAAGGCCATTCCCGCCACCAAGAGCTTCACCTGTCAGTTGGCGGTGCTCTATCTGCTTGCACTTTACGAAGGTGTCCGTCTGGGCCGCATGGATTCTGTCGCCGTCTCCGCGCACATCGCCGAACTCACCGCACTCCCCGGCGAGCTCGCTGCGCAACTCGACGCGTGGCGCGAGCAGGCGGCCGCACTCGCGAAGAAATACGCATCGGCCATAACCTTTCTCTACCTCGGCCGCGGCATCCACTACGCCATCGCACGCGAGGGCGCACTCAAGTTGAAGGAATCCTCTTACGTGCACGCCGAAGGCTACCCGGTAGGCGAGCTCAAGCACGGCCCCAACGCTCTGGTCAGCGATCGCGTGCCGCTGGTCGTCCTCGCCACGGTCGATCGCACCCTCGATGCGTCGGTTATGCGCCACGAAAAAACTCTGCAGCTTCTCGCCGACATGAAAGCGCAGGGTGCGCGCGTCATCGCGCTTGCCGATGCGGGCGACACAGAGGTTCCCGCGCTCGCCGATGATTGTATTTTCATTCCGCAAGCCAGCGAATACCTGCTGCCCATCCTTGAAGTTGTGCCGCTGCAGCTCTTCGCCTATTTCATGGCGCTCGAGCACGGCGTCGACGTGGATCGCCCGCGCAATCTCTCCAAAGCTGTCGTTGAAAAGTGAGACCGGATCGGATTCAGCCGGCGCTCACCGTCGTTCCGCGCCGGGCAAGCGCCGAAGCCTCCGAGCCCGGAACGAAGAGCCAGTAGCTAGAAGCTAGCGGCTAGTAGCTGCTTTTCCTTCAAAATGCGCCTCAATCTCCTCCAGCGTCTTGCCCTTCGTCTCCGGCAGGAAGAACGCCGCGGTGATCAGATAGACCACCGTGAAGCTCGCGAACAGGAAGAACATCGACGAGTAACCGTGTTTGCTCACGAAGGGCAGAAAGATGGCAGCGAGCGTGGTCGACACCATCTGGTTGAGAACCAGCGCAATGCTCATGCCGTTGGAGCGGATGCGCGTGGGCATCAGCTCGCTCAGCGCCAGCCACACCACTACGCCCGGCCCCATGGCGTAAAACGCGATGAACAGATAAAGCCCCAGCGCCACCAGCCACCCGTGCCCGGCCTCAGGCACGCGCCCCACCAGCGCTTTCTCGATTTTCAGCGGCGCGGTCTGCGCGGCCTCGAGGTTGGCGAAGGGGTTTTTGAAGATCGCCTCAATCTTGTTCGCCGGCACGCAACTGGCGCGCGTGATTTCGATGGGCGCGGCCGCCGCATCGTCTGAGCGCACAAAACTGGTGGCGGCAGTAAAGTCGCCGTAGGAGTAAATAATCGCAAGCGAAGCGCGATGGCTGTCGATGGCGCGACCCGCATCGCCCACGGCATTGAGCAGTTTGTTCGCCTCCGCCGGGTCGAAGCGCAAAGTAAGCTCCTGGCTGGGCCGGACGAGCGCCTGCACCTGGTCGCGGCAATCGATCGAAAGTTTTTCCGTGGTTCTAAACAGCAGTCCCACGCCCGCCATGGCCACGATCACGCCGCATGTGCCCATCACGAGCAGGAATTTGCGGCCATTGCGGTCCACCAGCACCATGCCGATCGTGGTCGCCAGAAAATTCACCACCGTGAAGATCACGTAGCCCCAGTGCGCCAGCAGATCGCTCATTCCGCTCTGCAGCAGAATGCCGGTGTTGTACTGGATGACCGCATTGATGCCTGTGGCCTGGGTGCAGGCCAGAATGACGCACGCCAGCAGGAAGGGAATCACATACTTGCGCCGCAGCAATGAATCGCGAACGCGCTGGCCTGTCGAAGCTGCCGCCGCGTGCGCCGTAGCTTCCATCTCTTCGAGTTCCAGCGCCGCCTGCTCCGGGCTCCGTGATTTCAGCAGCGCCGCGAGGGCGCGTTCCTTACGATTGTGCCGGAACAGCCAGCGCGGCGACTCGGTCACGAAGAATCCACCGAGCACAAACAGCAGTCCCGGCGGCAGCGAAACCCAGAAGATGCTGCGCCATGCGTGATCTTCAAAATGGAACAGTGCCGCTGCGTCGCCCAGCTTCTGGACCGCGGCCACGCGATAACTGAAGAAGATGCCCACCAGCGCCGCGGCCACAATGCCCAGCGTCAACAGCCATTGAAAAATGGCCGTGCCCTTTCCGCGATTCGATGCGGAGAGGCACTCGGCAAGGTAGAGCGGAACCACCACGCCGATAAACCCCGCGCTCATGCCCTGCAGCAAGCGGCCGAAGAACAGCGGCGCGTAACCCTGCGACAGCGCAATGACCGGAATGCTCAGCGCAAACGTGCACCCGCTCAGGATCATCAGCGGCTTGCGGCCCATCCAGTCGGCCAGCAGCCCGGCAAAGAGCGTGGACAGCACGCTGCCCAGCAGCACCGCCGCCACAATTACTGAGAGCTGCGACGCCGTCAGCCCCGACGTCGCTGCCAGGTAAGGGTACGCGCCGCCGATGATGCCGACATCGATGCCGTAAAGCAGGCCGCCCAGGCCGGCCACCAGAAGCAGAAATGCGTTGTAACGGCGTATCGCGGCGGAATCTGCCGGCGTTGCTGCGTGCAAAGAGCCATTGGCGCTCATCTCTTTGATCCACTCCAATCGCTCATTGGTGCGCGGTCCGGGCTGCATCGCTTGCCGAAGAGCAAAACCTGGCGATTCCTCAGTCTACAATGGTCGCATCGGGTCTTCCTGCTCAAAATCCCTCAACTCAAGGCGGTCGCAATTGGTAAGTCCCAAACGCTCCTCCGTGGCTCCCCTCCTCATCGGCGCAGTGCTTCTCGCCGTCGCGGCAGCGTCTGCACTTTGCTCTGCACAGATGCAGGTCAAGCTTCTGCCCGCGCCGCGCGAAGTAAACTTCGGCCAGACCACTGATCTCCCGGCCAGAATTCTGGTCGCCGTTCCCGGCCACGATGCAGAAGACGAGTTTGCCGCGCGCGATCTGGAGGACGCGATCAAGCGCATCGCGCCGTCCGCCGAGGAATCCCACGCCGCCGCGCAGCCGCCTTATCGCATCACGCTCCTGCGCACGGACTCCGCGGAAGCAAAGGCCATCCTGGCGCGCAATCATCTTGCCTTCGATGCGGTGATGGAATCGGAGGGCTATGTTCTCATCGTCGAACCACACGACGCCACTATTGTCGGCGCCACCGGCGCAGGTGTCTTTTACGGCGTGCAGACCTTCAAGCAATTGCTGCCATTGCCCGGCGCGACCCGCGTGCTGCCCACGGGCACGGCGCGCGACTGGCCGGCAATGAAATATAGGGGCATTGACGACGATCTCTCGCGCGGCCCGTTTCCCACTCTCGAATTCCAGAAACACCAGATTCGCGTCTTCGCCGCATTCAAGATCAACATCTACTCGCCGTACTTCGAGCACACGCTGCTTTATCCTGACCAGCCGCTGGCCGCGCCGCCCGGCAGCTCGCTTACGCCCGCCGCGGCCGCGGAGCTGGTGGCCTACGCCCGCCAGTATCACGTCACCGTCTTGCCTGAGCAGGAAGCCTTTGGCCATCTGCATCACGTGCTCAAGTACGAGCTCTACCAGGATCTGGCGGAGACGCCGCACGGCTATGTGCTCGCCCCCGGCCAGGACGGCACACTCCCGCTCATCAAGGATTGGTTCACGCAGATCGCGCAGGAGTTTCCCTCGCCCTTCATCCACATCGGCGCCGACGAAACCTTCGATCTCGGTGCGGGCCGCACCCGCGAAGCGGTCGAACAGAAGGGCTACGGGCCGGTGTATGTCGACTTTCTCAAGCGGATTCACGATCAGCTCGCCCCGCTCAACCGCCGCCTGCTCTTCTGGGGCGACATCGGCGACGCCAATCCCGACGCCGTCTCCGCCCTGCCCAAAGACATGATTGCCGTGCCCTGGAATTACTGGAGCACGAGCGGCTTCGACAAAATGATCGAGCCCTTCGCCAAAAACGGCATCGAAACCTGGGTTGCGCCCGGCGACGCGAATTGGAACGAGGTCTATCCCGTAGCCAAAACCGCGCTCTGGAACATTCAGGGATTCATTCGCGACGGGCAGCGGCTGGGATCGACCGGCGCGCTCACCACGGTGTGGAACGACGACGGCGAAGGCCTCTTCAACATGGATTGGTATGGCGTGCTTTTCGGTGCTGTGGCCGCGTGGCAGCCCGGCGAAAGCTCCATCGCAGATTACCAGGAGGCCTACGGCGCCATCTTCCATCTCGACCCCACGGGCAAGATCAACGAAGCCGAAAAGGAATTGATGGCCGCCACGGAGGCTCTCGGCAGCGCCAAGGCCCACATGAATAGCGATGAGCTTTTCTGGCTCGATCCCTGGAGCGCGCAGGGGCAGGAGGTTTCTGCGAAACTCCTGCCGCAGGCGCACGATCTGCGCCTTCATGCCGAACGCGCCATCGTCTTGCTGGCGCAGGCCCGCGCCGGCAATCCCAAACTCGCCGAGCCCGAGGCGCTCACCGCCATGGACCTGGGCGCGCGCCGTCTCGATTTTATCGGCCTCAAGTTCCAGCTTGCCCAGGAGATCGCCTCGGCCTACGCACAGGCCGTCGCGCAGCAGCACGACAAGACGCAGCGCGCGGCTGACAGTCACGGGCTCGAGGAGATCAGCAGCGACAATGGCCGCTGCCAGGACCTCCGCGACGGCTATTCGGCGCTCAAGGCCGAGTACAGCCAGGTTTGGCTCGATGAAAATCGTCCCTACTGGCTCAACAACGTCACCGTTCGCTACGACCTGGAGATCGAGCGGTGGCAGCGCCGCGGCAGCCAGTTTGAGACGGCGGTTCGCGTCTGGCATGGCGGCCAGGATCTGCCCGCGGCCTCGTCGCTCGGCTTGCCCGCGGCGGCTGAAGGCTCGCACTAGAACGCGGCCTCAAAAAGGGCAAAACGAGCCCGGCCCGCGCATCAGAACCAACTCGATTACCACGGGCAAGATTTTTCACCGCACCGCCGCCCGCACGATGCACACTAGATGTATGTTCGAGCGCACCTCTCAGGACGCGCTCCCCCTGGTCCTGCTCATCGACGATGACCTGGTGAGCCGTGAAGTCACAGCCACGGTTCTTACCATGAATGGCTACACCGTTCACACTGCGGAGGATGGCGCCGCTGCCCTTGTGTTGCTCAGCGCCGCGGAAGACCGGCCGCAGGCGATCAGCCCCGAACCGCTTCGGCCCGATGTCATCCTGATGGATTCGCAGATGCCCGGTCTGAGCGGAACGCAGTTGATCAGCGAGCTCCGCGCGCGCAGCTCGGCGCACATCTATGTCGTTAGCGGCAGCAACCCGCCGCCTGAACTGACGGCAGCCGCCGACGGCTTTCTGCTGAAGCCCTTCAGCGCCGATGCCTTCCGCAAGCTCCTCGAAGGCGGCAAGCCTGAGACTGTAGCCACGCCGCTCGATCCCAATGAACCCGTGGTCAGTGCGGAGGTTCTCGCCCAGTTCCGCATGCTCATGCCCGAGACCGCGGTGCGCCAGGTGTATCAGGCCGTTGTCACCGATCTCGGCCGGCGCGTTGAGGCGCTCGCTGCCGCCATAGCCAGGGGCGACGGCGCCGAGGTCCGGCGCATCGGCCACGCCATCAAAGGTGGTTGCGGCATGGCCGGAGCCCTCCAGGCCGCACGGCTGGGCGCGCTGCTCGAGTCTTGGGATAACCAGTCTGGGGATAACCAGTTGGATAACAGCGCAGCTTTACTCAGCGATTTGCGCGCCGCCGCCCGCCGGTTACAGAATATGCTGGATGCTGAGATGCCTGCCTGACCTGTCGCGTCTCATCATGCGCGGGCTGGCTTGCGCGGAGGCACGTAGCCAAGATGGACCGACCCATTCGAATTGTTCTGGCGGATGACCACCCTGTCGTCCGCATTGGCGTGCGCAACATGCTCACGGAATCCGAGGGCTTTGAAGTCGTAGGCGACGCCACCGATGGCGACGAGGCCATCACCGAAACCCTCGAGAAGCAGCCCGACATTCTTCTTCTCGACGTTTCCATGCCGCGCCTGCCGGGTCTTGAGGCCATGCGCGCCATCATGAACGGCCCTTCCACGGCCAAGATTCTGCTGCTCACCTCCACCATCACCACGCAGCAGATCATTGAGGCGCTGCACATCGGCGCGCGCGGCATCGTGCTCAAAGACGCGCTCGCCAGCCATCTGCAAACCGCCATCCGCACCGTCCACGCCGGCGACTACTGGATCGGCGGCAAGCGCGTGGTCAATCTCGTCTCCGCCTTGCACGATCTCATGCAGCAGGCCGCCGTCCCGCAGCGCAAAACCTACGGCCTCACCCCGCGTGAGCTTGAGGTTGTCGGTTGCATCGTCGAGGGCTGCTCCAACCGCGACATCGCCAAGCAGTTCACCCTGAGCGAAGAAACCGTCAAACGCCATCTCTCGAATATCTTTGACAAGACCGGCGTCTCCACGCGCCTCGAGCTGGCCTTATTCGCCATCGCCCATCACCTGGTCAATCCGCAGTAGCCAGCTCCATTAGCGTGATTGTTCTCTTCGCGCTATTCTGCTGCTTCCATTTAGGATGAGGTGTATTACCGACGCCGGGGAGGCGCAGGGCTAGCTCCGCTAACACCGCCAGCCCCGCTAACCCCGCCCGTCACACAGGTGTGCGCATGGGTGAATTAAGCAGAATCGGCATTGCCCTCGATTCCGATCTCCTCAAGCGGTTCGACCGCTCCATCGAGAAGAGCGGCTACACGAACCGATCGGAAGCATTTAGGGACCTGATCCGCGACCGGCTGGTGCGCGAGCGGACCGCCGCGCCCGGCGCGACCGTCGTCGGCACCGTGACCCTCATCTTCGACCACCACGCCTCCGGAATCACTGAGAAGCTGACCGAGGTGCAGCACGAGCACCACGACCTGGTGGTCTCGACGAGTCACGCGCATCTCGACCATGATTCCTGCCTTGAAGTGCTGATCGTCCACGGCAAAGCCGAACGCGTTCAGCATTTCGGCGACATCCTCATCGGCCTCAAAGGCGTGCAGCACGGCCGCCTGGTTATGACAGTGCCTTCACTCGACGCTGAGCACGAACACGAGCACGGGCACACGCACACACACGAGCATCCGCACGAACGCCCCCACAAGGGGGACAAGAGGTCTTAAAGGATGAAATCCGATGTCCTTTTCGTGGCTACCTTGCTTCTGTGTCCAATCTTTGTCAAATCACAGACAGGCGAGACGGCGCCCATTGCAATCGACAAAGAGCCACATCACAGCCTGGCGTTCGAAAACGACTGCGTAAGAGTGTTCCATCTTCAATTGCAACCAAACGAAGCTACGAAAACGCATCGGCACTCCACTTTTTACGCCTATTTCTCATTACAATCAGCAACGATCTCCAACGAGGTCGTGGGTCACGCTCCCGTGATCACCCAGCTCGAACCGGGAGAGCTCCATACTTCGAATGGCGGGTTCAACGTGGCGGAACGGAACAAGTCCAACCAGCAGGCAGATATCTTTGTTGTCCAACCTCTGAAATCGGATGGAAATGGGTTTCCGACGCCGCTTGCGATGCATGTGCACGACGTTATGATCGCCGAGCAGTACGCCGGATCGAATATGCGTGTGTACTTAATGGGAATCGCATCTGGCGGCCGAATCGAGGAACATACGGAAGCATACGATTCTCTCGTCATAGCGCTCGCAGACTCGAACATTCGCGAGGTCGTGCCCGGCCGGGGGCCGAACAATTGGAACATGAAAGCCGGAGAGACCCGATGGATTCAACGGGGTACGACCCATTCCGAAATCAACATGGGGTCCGGTCCCGCCGATCTCATCGTGCTTGAGTTCAATTAGCCAAGTGAAAACCGAGCAATCTTGGGCATCGTGCGCCAAAGGTCGGCCGCATCTTTAGCGATCGGTAATTGAAAAGTAGCCAGTGAATCGCGAACTGACGCGATCCACGCTGGAACTGCGGCCGACTCCTCGCCACATTATGCAGCCAGCGCCGGCGGCAGCGGGGCGCCATGCGTTTACAGTTCCTTGATCTTGATGTTGCGAAACCAGAGCTTCACTCCCGGATCACCCTTCGGCTCGGTACCCTGCAGCGAAATGTGTCCCGTGTGGTATTTGCTGTAGCCCGGCATTTTGGCGAATTTCGTTCCGGCGATCAACTTATTCCAGTTGTCATCCCACAACTGGGTTTCGATGACCTGGTGGCCGTTCTGGAACAGAAGAAGGTGACCGTGGTCCGCGATGATCTCAAATTGGTTCCACTCGCCGGCCGGCTTCACCCACTCAACCTTGTCAGAGATCATGTCGAAGATGTCGCCGGAGCGCTCCATCAGGACGCGGCTGTCCGGAACCGTGCAGGCCAGATCCGCAATCTGCATCTCGACGCCCGTATCGTAGGTGTCGCGGTATTCGGGTGATTCATGCACGTAGAACATGACGCCGCTGTCGATGCAGGGTTGTGCCTTCCACTCCAGCTTGAGATCGAAGTTTGTGTATTCGGCGTCGGTCACGATGTCGGCAAAGTCAGCTAGCGGGTCCTGGTTGGTCTTTTTCAGTTGGATGGAACCGTCAACCACCGACCAGTCGCTACCCGTTTCCTTCTCGAGGTAGGAGTGCCACCCCTTCAAGTCGTGCCCGTCAAACAGCAACTGCCATCCGTCCTGCTTCTCCTGTGGTGTGAGTGCGTTCGGTTCCTGTGTCCACGCCATGCCAGTGAACAAAAAGCAGACGGCTACGGCCATCGATAACTTCCTGCGGTTCATCATCACTCTCCTCGAAACAAGTATGCCTGCGCGACGGGTCGGCAGGAAAGAGCCGTCGCTCAAAGGTGGGCATACCGAGGTGTGGCCGCCGATCCAAAAGTTCTGCGTCTACCGCTCCACCTTGACCCCAAAGTGATACGTCACATTCACGCTTGCGTACGAAGGAATGCGCACGCCCACCACCTCACCCACAGGATTTGCAACAACCAATCCGTTGCTGCCCAGACCCACAGCGCCGGGCGCGAAAACTCCGTCAGTGGCGAAGTTCTCCGTAGTCTGGCCGGTCCAGCCGCTCGCAATCATGGTGTTCACGCCCAGGTTGATGCGCCCATCCATAAACGGCCGCGACGCGGCAAAGCGGAACTCCTTGTTGGGCAGGCCGGTGCAGTAATAATTCAGCGCATTCGGATCGCCGCTCAGGTAGCTGGCCTCGCTGCATCCGTTGCCCACCACCTTGCGGCCCACGTATTCGAACTCGCCCTTCGCCTGCACGTGAAAGGGAAGCTTCTCATACGTCCCCGTCACGTCACCGATGAGCCGCGGCGCTTCCGGCACTATCGAAAATGATGTGCTTGCGAGCCGCGCGTCGGCCTGCTCGAAGGTGGCCTGCACTGATCCGTTGTGCAGCGTCTGCCGCACCGTCGCCGCGAGAAAGCGAATGCGTCCCGGACCCAGGTCGAACTGCAAGCCCTGGTCGGGATCGATCTTGCCGTACTCGGCGGATTGCGTCTCGTGGCCCAGCGTCAGCTTCACGTCGGTCTTGTGGATGGTCTTGCTCGCCACCAGCTGAAACGAACGCGCGGTTTCCACGGGATCCGCCGCCGACGGACCATTGAGCGCCGTGCCTTCCCGCGGATCCTCGGTGAAAAACGACTTGCCGAAACTTACCGAGACTAGCGGGGCAAGCCACGACAGGTTCGGCACGAAAGTCAGCGTCGCCTTGGGCGAATCGAGCCCCACCAGCTTGCTCCACGAGTTCGCCGGCGTCATCAAATCCTGGTTGTCGATGAAGATCTCGTCGCGCCGCCAGCCCGCGTAGTAGTTGAAGTGATTGCCCAGAGATCCCTGCGCAGCCACGTAGGGAGTCACCGGCGAAATCGTCACATTGTTGCCGTCGATCTTCACGAATGCGCCATAATCGCCCGGCGTAGCGGGATTGAAAAAGTTGTAGTGGTCCAGATCGTCGCGCCGCGGCGCTTCGCGCTCGGTTTCTGTTCCCGCCATCAGTGTCAGTTGCTTCGAAATCTTGTCCACGTACACGCCGCTCGCTCCACCCACGGTGCGGAACTCGCTTTGCCGGATCAGTCCCAGTCCGAAATCCGAAAACAGCGACAGATTGTAGGTGCGGAAGAATCCTGAAAGCTGCGCCTCCTGATTTGCTCCGAGCTTCCACTCGTCGTTCAGCGCCACCAGCGTGGTGTGCGTCTGGTCTCGCTGCCGCGGGTCGATAGTGTCGGGATATGCAACCCATCCCGCTGCCGCATCGACAACGTTGAATCCAAAAACCGGCCGCAGCCCCGCCACATACCCGTAGCCGAGATAGGCAATGCCGAACAGATTGAGCGTATGATCGCCCGCGTGAATCGTGCGCCCGCCGTTGAACTTGAACTGCTTGCGGTGCTCCAGCCGGTCGAGGAAACCGTTCCCGTACGAGCCCTCCATCGCGATCCAGGAGTTGGGGCCGGGGCTCATGCCCGCCGCCGCCGTCAGATCGCGCGCGTCGCCCGTCATCATGAAGAACGGCGCCAGGTGCGAGCGCAGCCCGTAGATCGCGGCGAGATTCAGTGCATGATTGCCCTCGCGCACGTTGAAGGCGCCGCCATCCACCTGTACGCTTTCAATGTCGCCAGCGATGAAAATGTTCGGGTCCGCGTAGCCGTTGCCGTGCGCGTTGGCCGAAAGATTGTTCGGCACCAGGTACGTTCCCACCTGCACGTATTGCGCGATGGGCTCGCCATGATCGCCCGCCACGCCCGGCGCAAAATACTGCGGCGCCTTGATGCCGCTCGACGCCGTCTCGATGGGATATCCGGGAATTGAGATGGGCGCGCCCGGCCTTCCCGGATTCGCGTCCAGCAGATCTGCGGTGGCAAACACCTTCACCGCCGGATCCGGCGACATGACGTCGCCACCGGTCACGTCGGCCGTCACCACGACGGTCTCGCGCACTTCGGGTTGGAGCCGAATGGCGAGATCGCTGTCTCCGCCCGCGACCACGACACTTTTCTCGAGATTCTGGAAATGCGCTGCGCTCACGCTCAGCTCATACGTTCCCGGCTTGAGTGTCTGCAACGCAAACCGTCCCTGCGCGTCGCTCACCGCTCGCTGCGCCGTTTCGCCGCCCGCGCTCAATTCCACTGTCGCACCCGCAATCGCCTCGCCCTGCCCATCGCTCACGGTTCCCGAAACCGGAACCCCACCCGCCGCATGCGCCAGCAGCCCCGCAAAGAGCGCAAACAGGCCGAGTGCTACGATTTTTGGTTTTTTGCGAGGCATAGCTGAACCGTATATGCGGTTTTGCACCATTGCCTGTGACTCATATCACACGATCGGCAAATTCGTGCTACTGCGTTTATGTAGGACTACACGGCCGCGTCGTGGCGCCCTCTTAGCTTGTTTTCACGAGGCTTATCTCGCGCTTGGTGCCGGCCGCGCCGCACTTTTGACGGCAGCTTTGCTTTGCGCCAGCAACGTGCCTCGCGGGAAGTCCGTCGATCGCCGCACAACCAGCCGCGTAACGATCGGCCACTCCCGTTGCGCACACTTGGGGTGGTCCGGCTCGATCCCGGCGCGCAGCGCCTCTACAGCTGCCGTGGCCAAATCTCCGCACGACATCTGCACTGTCGTCAGCGGCGGCAGCATGAACTGCGCCAGGTGAATGTCGTCGAATCCCACCACAGAAATGTCCCTGGGAACCTGGTGCGTGGTTTCGTCGAGCGCATGAAGCACGCCGATGGCGGTCATGTCGTTTGAGCAGACGACCGCCGTGGGCAGTTCCGCCGCCCGCAGCAACTGTTCCATCGCCGCCTTGCCGCTCTCCATGGTGTGCTTGCCTTCAACCATCGACGCGGCCGGAACGGTCAGTCCCAGCTCGACCATCGCTTTGCGAAAGGCGTCGCGCCGCATCGACGCCGTCCGCATGTGCAGCGGCCCTGAGATAAATGCGATCTTCCGGTGCCCGAGCGCGGCCAGGTGCTGCACCGCCTCGCGAATCCCCTCGCTGTAGTTCACCTTCAGCACGCGAACGTTGGGCAGCTCCGGTCCCGCGTCCACAAACACCAGTGGAAATCCGTGATCCACCAGCTTATGCACCAGCTCTTCTTCAATGCCGAAGGTCATCACTGCCACGCCATCCACGTTGCGCTGCATCATGCGCCGGATGAGCGACTCCGTGCGTGCCGCATCGTAATTCGTCGAACCGATCATCACCTCGTAACCCTGCGCTACGGCCAGGTTCTCGAACTCCTGCACCAGCTCGGGGAAAAATGGATTGGTGATCTCAGAAACGATGAGGCCCAGGATGCGGCTGCGCCCCGAAACCAGCGCCCGCGCCTGGGTATTGGGCACGTAGCCCACCTTGTCCACGGCCTTCCACACGCGCTTGGCCAGCTCGGGATCGACCGTGGGAAAGCGATTCACTACGCGCGAAACGGTGGCAATGGAAACCCGGGCGCGCTTGGCCACGTCGTGAATGTTCACGTTTGCGCGACGTCGCGGGGAGGATTTCCTTGACCGGTCCATGAGAAGAGAATTGTACGCTTTTCCCAGCGTTTCTCGCAGCGCCATGCGAAGGCCACACGGGGAAAAAGCGCTCAGATACTGAGAGTTATGCGGAATCTTCGCATTTCAGCAGCCGCATTCGCCGCTCTGAAATTCCTGAATTTGGAAAGCGTTTCCTGAATCGCCGGATCGTGTTCGCGGCCGGGATTCAACGGAACTCAATCAATCAATGCACTGATTGATGCATTGATTGATTGAGTTCCGTTGCCTTTTTGCTCCGTCGCTCCATTTGCTCCCGCGCTCCCTGTCTTTACGGATGGTTTTGCCCGCCCGCCACGACCTCAAGCCCGTGCCGCAGCAGCTGCAGAATTGATTCCAGGCTCTCTTCGGCGCCGCGCTTGCTGCCCGGCAGATTCACGATAAGCGTTCTACCGCGCAGTCCCGCCACGCCGCGCGAGAGCCACGCGAAGACATTGCGCTCCGCGCCCTCGGCGCGCATTGCCTCCGCCAGTCCCGGCGCTTCGCGGTCCATTACGCGACGTGTCGCCTCGGGCGTGCGGTCGCGCGGCCCCAGTCCCGTGCCGCCCACGGTCAGCACCAGCGCCGCGCCCTTGCGCTCGAGCTCCTCGAGTGCCGCGGCAATCGCATCCTCGTCGTCGCTGAGCAGCGCAGTTTCCACTTCAGCCTCTGGCCACGCGCCGCGCAGCAACGCTACCACCGCCGGTCCCGCCGTGTCGGTCATCTGTCCGGCCGAGCAACGGTCCGAGATGGTGAGCACAGCGAGCTGCATGACCTGATTCTATTCGCTCATTGCGCCGGCAGCGCCATCAATGCACGCTTTCCTCTTCCCGCACCCGCACCAGCAGCCCGCCCGCTTCGTGACGAAAGGCCACGGTGAGCGTCTTTTCCCCATGCAGCAGCGAGCATAGCCTCTCCGTTGCAATCGCCGACTCGGGAACCGTCATGGAGCACGGCTGCGGCAGCGACGATTTCAGGAGGCCAGCGATCATGTTCACAATTTCCCGCGTCGCGTCCAGCGTATCCGCCTCAACCACCGCCTCCACCGGCTGCATCAGCATCGCCGCCGTGGCCGCATTGGCCAAATCCCTCGCCATCCGAACTTCAATGCGCCCCTTCCACATCCCCGAGAGATCCACGCTCACCAAAACATGCCCGATGCCGACGCAAAAGTTCTCGGTAAAGGGAACCGTATCCATCTGCATGCCCAGCATCTGCTCCCAGAATTGCGCGTTAGCGCGCACCAATGACTCCTCGTCGAGGTGAGTCCGCATAAGAGAATCCTCATGTTTACAGCTGGCCCTTTCTTGGGCCACTCTCATCCCTATCGGGCCGTTTTCAGCGAGCATTCAGTGTGCCCGCCGCACAATGGTCATCGGGAAAAGTGCCCCGTGCCGGACACACCCCAACAATGTGATCTAAATCACGTTTCGCGGTGCTCTCTGGCACATCCCGGACCTTTCGCCGGTGACACGCTTGCGGTTATGAGGTGTTTGCCATGCGGGATTCTGACGCCAGCCGCTGGACGCATCCGGAAACTATTCTCGTCGCCACTGACCTGAGCGATCTGGACCACCTCATGCCATTTGCCCTCGAAGAGGCGGGCAATACCGGAGCCCGCATCATTCTCCTGCACGTGCTCTCCACCACTTCGGCCTTTACCGCCGACGCCGCCGGCATGCCTTATTTCGACACCGTCGGCGCCCTGGAGATCGCCGAGCAGATGATGCATCCCTGGTGCGAAGTTGCCGCCCGTCTCGGCATTCGCTGCGATTCCCTGGCCCGCGAAGGCCATCCCACACAACAGATTGCAGGCGCCGTTCGCCAGTTTCGCGCGGACCGCGTGCTGCTTGGAACTCGGAGCCGGAGCAAGCTCGGCAGGTTGCTCATTGGCTCTGTGGCAGAACAAGTGCTGCGCTCGGTCTACCTCCCGGTCATCACCGTGGGACCCGAGGCTCATCTCCCGGTGGACAGGGGCGAGGAACGTGTCGTCCTGCATGCCACCACACTTCGAGAGACCTCTCGCCCGAGCGCGGCGCTTGCCTGCCAGGTGGCTGCTGCCCAAAAGGCAAAACTCATTCTGCTGCACGTTCTGCCGCCCATCTCAGAGATGGAGCGCAAAGGCCTGCCCACAGGGATGCACTCCTCGGCCATGCTCGAGTTGCGCATCCTCGCCGCGCAAACCGGCGCCGATTGTTGCTCTGCCATTGAGCCGGTCGTCGCCCACGGCAATCCGTCCATCGAGATTCTCGCCCTGGCCGCCGAACGCCGCGCCAGCCTCATCGTGCTCGGCGCCACGCACCGCCCGGCCTTTGAGAACCTCACCCGCGACCGCACCGTCCACCGCGTGCTGGCCCACGCGCGCTGTCCCGTACTCACGCTGCGTGAACAGCAGGCCCTGCCGGAAGAGACGCACGCCGCCGCCGCCAGCGCCCATCGTTAGCAGCCTGCGGCGGAAGCCGTGCCCTGTCAAAGCAGCGAGTTTTTAGACAGGTCTTACGCCGCATCGCTTTCATGGGATGCGGTCCCATGCCGAAGCGCGATGTTGCTGGCGGACTTACGCGAGGAGAGACGTGTAAACGGCTGCAGCCGATTCAGGCATCGCTCGTGCAGGTAACGCAGTTGGCGCAGAAGTCCCAGTCCATCCTGCTTCCGTCCGCTGGCATGCGCGTTGTAAATTTCCGCGGCCAGGGCGTGCAGTTGCTGATGAAGGGTCTCGACGGCCTGGAGGGAGGACGACATGCCTCCCGCGGAAAGTCTTTGCACATCGAGCCACGCGCTCAGGCTGCATAGATCGGCATCGAGGGACGGCGGAGTCGGCCGTGTGCCTTGCAGGTGCGCCAAAAAATGCCCGTACCAGGCGCGGTGTTCCACCATGGCGAAAAGCACCGCCCGATTACTCGCGTGCACTGCTGGCACTTCCGACCACCTTGGATCGGTGTGCCACCCGGCCGCCCAGGCTTGCAATTCCCCCGCGGGCATGGGCCTCGCAATTCCGTATCCCTGTGCGCAATCGCATCCCAGCTGCAGCAGCATCAGGCCGTGGTCCACCGTTTCCACTCCCTCCGCAATCACCTCACGGCGGAATGCCTCAGCCAATCCCAGAACGCCCTTCAGGATGGTCAGGTTCTCCGGCTCATCGAGCATATCCCGCACAAAGCTCTGATCGATCTTCAGGACATTGGCGGGTAAACGCTTCAAATAGACAAGGGATGAGTAGCCGGTGCCAAAGTCGTCCACGCTGATCAACACGCCGGCGTCACGGCAGGCCGTGAGCACCTGGGAGCTGAGCGCCACATTCTGCAAGGCGCTGGTTTCCAGCACCTCCAGCTCCAGATGCGATGGCTTGATCCGCGGATGCGCCGCCAGCCGCGCGCACAGACGACTGACGAAATCCGGCTGCTGCAATTCGAAAGCGCTCACATTTACGCTCACGGGAATCTCGAATCCGCTCTCCTGCCAGGCTTCCATTTGCGCAAGCGCGCTCTCGATCACCCAATTGCCGACCTCGACCGCCAGCGGATGGTCTTCAATCACCGGCAGAAACAGGCCCGGAGGCAACAGACCGCGCTCCGGGTGCTGCCAGCGCAGCAAGGCTTCTGCGCCGATCACTTTCCCCGTGCGCATGTTCACCTTCGGCTGGTAGTAAAGCACCAACTCATGACCCGCCAGCGCCCGGCGAACGTGCTCGATGTTTTCATGGCGGCTGCGCGCGATCAGATCGTGGCTGGGATCGAAGATGCTGCAGCGATTCTTGCCCGCCAGCTTGGCCTCGTAGAGCGCCTGTCCGGCCTGGCGCAACAGCATGTCGGCGTCCACTTCCTCCGACTGCGCATAAAAGGTCACGCCTGCGCTTGCCGTCACCCGCAGCGGCACTTCTCCAATCTGCACTTGCTTGGCGGCAGCCTCGAGGATGCGCGTCAATGTGGGCAGACAGGCATCACGGTCGGGCAGATCGATGATCACGGCGGCGAATTCATCTCCGCCCAACCGCGCCAGCGTGTCTCCCTCGCGCAGTGCGTGCCTCATCCTGAAGGCCAGGGCGGTCAGCAGCGCATCACCGCTGGAGTGGCCGTAGCTGTCGTTGATGGCCTTGAAGCCGTCGAGATCGAAACATGCCACGCCGAGCAATTGATTGCGGCGGCGCGCCTGCGCCATGGCTTGGCGCAATCGGTCGGCAAACAGCGCCCGGTTCGGAAGCCCGGTCAGGGCATCGTAATGCGCGGCAAGCTCCAGTTGCTGCTCGTGCTCCTTTACCTCAGTGATGTCGGTGAAGAGCCCCACATACTGCTTCACCTGTCCGCCGGCATCGCGGATCGCGTGGATGGACAGCATCTCCGGATAGAGATCCCCGCCCTTTGTCCGGTTCCAGATCTCCCCCGACCAGAGGCCATCCCTGACCAGGGAGTTCCACATGCTCCTGTAAAAGCCCTTGCTTTGCAGGCCCGATTGCAGCATGCGCGGATTGCGTCCCAGCACCTCTTCCCGCGTGTAGCCGGTAATGCGCGTAAAGGCGTCATTCACCTCCAGAATGGTGCCTGTGGGATCGGTAATCGTGATGCCTTCGCGGGCGCCGGTAAAGACCGTGGCGGCCAGCCGCAGCCGCTCCTCGGCCAGCTTCCGCTCTGTGATGTCCTCCGCGAAGATCACAATCCCGCCAACCGACCCGTCGCCTGCGCGCCAGGGAAGAATCTCGCGCCGGATCCATTGCAAGCTTCCATCCGCCCTCGCCAGCTCGCGCTCGCTTGTCTCCACCTTTTCGCCTGCCAGGCAGCGCCGATGCTCCTCTCGCCAGCTCTCCGGAACTTCGGAGAAGACCTCGTAATGCGAACGCCCGATGATGTCAACACCGCCAAGAGAATGCATCTCCAGCCATCGCCGGCTCACGGCCAGGTACCGCATCTCGCGGTCGAGCATGGCCAGTGCCGCAGGCGCGTGTCTGATGAACAACTGCAGCAATTCCTTGCTCTCGCGCAGCGCTGCTTCCACCTGCTTGCTTTCCGTAATGTCCTGAATGGTGCCATGCATCGTCACCGGTCGCCCCTGGGCGTCAAAAATCAATTTGCCCATGCCATGCACCCAGCGCACCTCTCCGTCGTTGTGGCGAATGATGCGGTATTCCTTATCGAAAGTCCTGCCCTGGCCCAGAACCTCATTTTCGAGATAGGCGCTCATGGCCGCGCGATCGTCGGGATGAACCAAGTCCAGCCATCCGCCGACCGTGCGCCCGTACGCGCGGTCGATTCCGAAGATTTCATCCATCACTTCTGAACTCGTCCATACCCCCGCAAGAATGTCCGTGCGGTAGCTGCCTAATCCCCCAATCTTCTGTGCTTCTCGCAGCAATTCCTCGCGTTCGCGCCGTCTCTCTTCCGCCTCTCTGCCCTCGGTAATCTCCGGTGCGATTCCAAGCACGCCGATGATCTCGCCATCGGGGCCGTTGATCGGGTATTTGCGGTTGTCGATCCAGTGCCGGGCTCCATCCCGGGTCTGCAGTTGCTGGAGTTCATTCACGCGCCGCCCCTCGGCAAACGCCCTGCTGTCCAGCCGGTAATCAGCGTCGGCGATGGCCTCCGGCTGAACATCGTAGTCGGTCTTGCCCACGAGTTCGGCGGCTTGATTCGCCGATTCGGTCAACCTCGGCACGTTCCGGCTCGCGGCCAGAATCATATGGTTGCAGTTCTTCAGGAAGATGTATTCGTCGGTGTGCTCGATCAGGGTTTTAAAGCTGGCGATCAGTATCGCATCGCCGGGCTCGCTCACTTTCCGCACGTCTTCCATCCACAGATCGAGCTTGTAGCCGTCGCCACGCGTGTGCGCCTTCGCGTACCGCACCTTCAGGCAGCGAATCCTTCCGTCGGCGTGACGGATACGCAGGTTCACCGAGCCTGAAGTGTTCGTGCCGTCTTGGGAAAACAGGGTTTCGGCGAGGCCGGCATCCTCCGGATGGATGCGATCCTTCAACTGGACATTTGCGGTGAGAAATTCCTCTTGGGTGTAGCCGAGCAGGGCTTCGACACCTTCGCCAGCTGAGACGAGCTGCGGCGGAGATTTCAACACGAAGCAGAAGGTTGCGTCTGACATCGGTCCCTGAACTTCTGCGTCGGCCTGCGCTCGTTCGAGGCAGCTTATCATAGCGAATCTTCAAAAGGCTATGAGAATCGTAGGGCATAGCCACTTGCGATCCATCGCCCATGCGGCGAGACTTCCTACAACTTTCCGGCAGAGCGCTCCCCGATAGTGGCAGACGGCGGTAGGCGGGCTGTTTCTCAGGTCGTTCCGCCCGCCGCACGGTTTTGTGCAAGCCACCTTTCCATCGCGCAAAGCAACTCCTTGTTGCCGCGGCAACCCCTTGAGCTCGGCCGCATGGCCGCCACCTTCATTTGCTTTTCTGTTAAAGTTCTGTGCCCGGAACCGATTTGAACCAAATCGTGCACTCTTTATCCACGTCTTTTTGTTGCATCTCAGGGTTCCGCCCCGTTTATCCACGCTCAAATCCGGCTCAGACTTGGCATAATCGCTGCAAGAGCGCTTCCTGCGTGACTTTTCGAAACGTCGTGGCGGGATGGGGAGCGCGCAACCGTATTTTGTGTTGCATGTCGGAATGCAGGATGCACCCCCGGAACTACCTCGTACCATCTGTGGGAGCACACGAGTGACCACCTATCGGCGTCAGGACGTCTTGCGCATCTTCGAGATGAGTTCCCGTCAATTGCAAGGCTGGGAACGTGCCGGATTGATCCCGCAACAGGAGATTTATAGCTTCCAGGATCTGGGGCAACTGCGCATCCTGTGTGCGCTGCGCGCTGAAGACGTGCCCGCGGCCTCGATCCGCGAATCGATCCTGGCCATGAAAGCCGTCTCCGGCATGGCCAACCCGCTGCTCGAGACGCGCGTTGTGCGCACCGGTACGCGCTTGGCCTTTCGCCATCACGGCGCCATGGTCGACCCCATTCGCCGCCAGTTCCTCTTTGACTTCGAGCGCGGCAGCCAGCAAGCAATCGCCGCCGCTGCCGCGGAACCCGAGCCCCTGCGCCGCGCCGCGCCCGCAGGTCCGCGTGCTATTCAGGAACGCTTTCTGGCTGCGGTCCGCGCCGAGGAAGCCGGCGAAAAGCAAAGCGCCATTTCCCTCTATGAGGAGATTCTTACCCTCGATCCCGACTACGCGGCGGCCTGCATCAACCTGGGAACCATCTACTTCCATCTCCGCCAGTACGGCCGCGCTGAAGAGCTCTACCGCCGCGCCACCGTGGCCGACCCCGGCTACGTGCTGGCCTATTTCGATCTGGGCAACGTGCTGGATGAGCTCGAACGTCTCGACGAATCCATCGCCGCCTATCTGAAAGCCGTCACCCTCTCGCCGGCCTACGCCGATGCCCACTACAACCTGGCGCTCGCCTATGAGCGCTGCGGCCAGCAACGCCCCGCGCTGCGCCACTGGCGCGCCTATGTCAAGCTCGACAACCACGGACCCTGGGCCGATCACGCCCGCGGCCAGATTCGCAAGCTCCTCAGCCGCGAAAAGCTGGCCATCGTTTCCCGCGCCCGCCACTTCGTCGCTCCGCGCAAAGGTATGGCCGCGTTGGGGCTCGTTTAGATCTCTGACCGCTTGAACTGGAATCTGCCCGTGCCCCATCCTTTCCGCGTTTTTTGCGGAATGGGTGGGAAGACATAGAGCTTAGCGTTCGTAAATCGCCCGCGCGACTGCGGCAATATGCGCGGGCCGCGTGCGGCAGCATCCGCCCACCATCTGGGCTCCGGCCCGGAACCACTTTGCCGCCCTCGCTCCAAACTCCGCCGCGTCGCTCGTCCCCGTCCAGCAACGCCGCTCCGCGTCCCAACCCTCGCCGGAGTTCGGATACACGAGCACCGGCCTGTCCGAACCCTTGCGTAGCTCGGCAATCAGCGAAGGGACCCACTTGGGGGGAACGCAGTTCACGCCAATCGCCACGGTCTGCGGAAGCCTTGCCACAAGCGCGGCGCAATCGGCCACGCTCTCGCCGTGCGACACATGCTGCTCATCCCTGCACGAGAAACTGAACCAGGCTCGCAACTCGGGCCAGGGCCCCATCGCTTCGCCTACCGCGCGCACCTCTTCGAGCGAAGGGAAGGTCTCAAACGCCAGCAGATCGGGCCGCCGCGGCCCCGTCGCGCCGGCGAAAATCGCAATCCGCTCGCGGTGAAAGCGCACCAGGTCGGCGTGCGAGCAATCGTAGTTGCCGTGATACTCGCCACCGTTGTGTTGTGCTGCGCCATAGGGCCCCAGTGACCCCGCCACAAGAACGCGCCGCCCGGGCAACTCGGCAATCGCCTCCCGCGCCAGCTCTACAGATCGCAGCAACGCCGCATCGGCACGCTCCGCCGGCAAACCCACCTCCGCATAGCCCATGCGCGACACCTGGTAGCTGCATGTGGCAATGCACTCTGCGCCGGCCGCCACGTAAGCGCGATGCACGGCAACGAGCTTCTCCGGCTGGTCCTCAAGCACGTGCGCCGACCACAACGGCCCGTCGATGCGCGCACCCTGGTACTCGAGCTCGGTCGCCAGCCCACCGTCGATGACGTGGAGGCCACGCAGAATAGCGCTTCGGCCGTCACCCTTCTCTGTCATGAAGCGATGGTAACTCCCGGCAAAAGGAATTCGAACTGCCTCGCCTGGGCGGCGATCCTTTTTAGCTGGCGGCGTCTTTCTGCCGGGTGGCCTTCACGGCCGACAGAATCCCAATGCCGATCATCACGACCGCGCCGACAAAAATCCAGTGCGTGGGCATATGCACCAGGTGCGCGGCGTACACCAGCCCGGCGATTACGATTGCGAAGCCAGCGGCATAAAGTCCAAACGACATGTGATCTCCTTAGCCAGACACTGTGCGGTTACGCGGAATCGCGCACACTATTCCAGCCTCGCACCGCGAGCGGACCTGGTCTGAGCAGTTCAGACCACCTGTTGCGTTTCCGATG
>JBEKAS010000003.1:0-51622 GCA_050015795.1 Occallatibacter sp.
ATCCCGGTAATCTGGTAGCCGGGCAGACCTAAAAGGATCTCGGATTGAGTCAAAACGTTATCTCCCAAGATTGTTTTACCAATCTGGGATCACGGTCTGCCCCCGTTTTTGATCAAGAGCCCGGCTTCCGCAACTTCGAAAACTACAGACTCAGAGTGAAGGTGTTATGTTCTTAGAAAGGCTTGGGATCGGGGTCTGCCCCCGTTTTTGGCGTAGAGCCTGTTCTTAGAAAGGCTTGGGATCGGGGTCTGCCCCCGTTTTTGGCGTAGAGCCCCGCTTTTTCTGTTTGGTCGGGGCGGGGCGATTTGAACGCCCGACCCCCTGCGCCCAAGGCAGTTTTGGGCCCCGTCCGAAAATGCCCTATTTTCAATTACTTAGGTTTCAATGAGATACGGGCAGCCCGTTGAAGCCTGTGGAACCCTGTTGAACCCGGAGGCACCGGGCAGCTACAAGATTATCTACAGTGCCTTTTCGCCGCCAGATGCCCTTGATGCGGTCCCCGAGAGCTTTGGCCGCCGCTCAACCTCCCCGGCGGTGGCTGCTAGAGCGGCACCGATACGCCCGCCGATCTAGCACCGGCGTGGTGTCCTCGACGCTCGGAGAGAACAGCGCAGGCGGCTGTTGCCCGCACAAGCTGGTGGCTGCTCGCAAAAACATACCTTGCCAGCCCTGTTGTGCAGGCTCTGGCAAAGTAGGATCATTCTCTTAATGGACGACATCTTCCAGGCGTATGCGGATGAGGTCCGACGCCTCGCTGTTTCAGCGACCACGACCGAGCCGAGCTACTACCCAGCGATCAAGACACTGTTTTCGAAGATGCTCGCCGGTGAAAACCTGCCGTTTGAGGTCCGGGCCTCTACTAGCGAATCACGGGTGGCGGGCGGGCACGATCAGCCTGACATCGCCCTTTACGATGGCAATGGGGACTTCATGGTTGTTTGCGGCGAAGTGAAACTCCCGACGCAGGAAATCAAGGATCTTGCATTTTCCGAAGAGCGGAACGATCAGATCGGAAGGTATCTCGCTCAAACCGGGGTGGTTCTCATCTCCAATGTCCGCGGCTTTGGTCTCCTGACGATTCGCCGGGGTAGTCTGCGCGGCATCACAATCCCGCCCGCGGATCGCGTGCTCGAACACGCCGTCGAACTCTGGCCATCGTCATCAGCAATGGAACAAGGGCGACGCATTCCGCAGGGTGCGATTGAAGAGCTATACCTTCTGCTCGAAACAGGCGTCACCCGCTACGCGCCCATCGCGGAACCTGAATCTCTGGCGAAAATCCTCGCCCGGCAAGCGAAAAGAGCTAAGGCTCAGCTGCCGTCCCAGTTCACACAAGCCGTCAAGGGCCTCTCTGACGATTTCGGCAAGGCACTCGGTGTGACATTCGAGGGCAAGGAAGGCGAAGAGTTCTTCCGGTCGTCACTGATCCAGACCGTCTTCTATGGCTTGTTCGCGGGTTGGACGCTGTGGCTGCGGTCCGGTTCGAAGGACCCGTTCCAGTGGGAGAACCTTTCGGAGCACCTTCAGATTCCCTTTCTGGCCGAACTCTACTACGAATTCCAGCACCCACGCCGCATTCAGGAACTCGGACTTCGCCCGCACCTCGACTTGGCAACGGAGACACTTCACCGCGTAGATACGGACGCGTTCTTTCGACGCTTCCAGCTGCCCAGCGTGAAGCCGCACCACGATCCCGAAGCTGGCAGCGAGGCTGTCGCGGCCATCATGTATTTCTACGAGCCCTTCCTGGAGGCCTTCGATCCGGTTTTGAGGAAGACGCTCGGCGTCTGGTATACGCCTCGAGAAGTTGTCCATTACCAGGTTCGGACGGTGGATCGGTTTCTCCGTGAAGAGCTCGGCTGTGACCGTGGCTTCGCTGATGAGAACGTGGTCGTCCTTGACCCTTGCTGCGGCACTGGAGCCTACCTGATCGAGATCCTGAAGTGCGTTGCTGAGCAATTGGAGTCTGAGGGCAGTGAAGCCCTCATGGGACAGGCCCTTCTCGACGCGGCCACACGACGGATCATCGGCTTCGAGATCCTGACGGCTCCCTTCGTCATCGCCCAGCTTCAGATGTTTCTAATTCTGTCGGAACTCGGTGCGAAGCCAAACGTCGAACACCGCCCGGCAGTCTTCCTGACGAACTCCCTGACAGGCTGGGACGGGCCGGAGCAGATGAAGTTTCACTTCCCGGAACTTCAGGCAGAGTACGATGCTGCGCAGACAGTCAAACGTGGCGGCAAGATCATCGTGGTCATTGGGAATCCGCCTTATGACCGCTTCGCCGGGGTCCCTCTTGCCGAAGAGGCGGATCTCGCGGACCACTATAAGGGTATCCATCGGGACGACAAGGGTCGGCAGGTGGGTTCGAGCGAATTGTATACCCGTTGGGGAATCAGGAAGCAACTTCTGAACGATCTCTACATCAGATTCTTCCGACTGGCGGAACGCTGCATCGGCGAACGCGCCGAGTACGGGGTCGTTAGCTTCATCTCGAACTACGGTTTTTGCACTGGCCGCTCACACCCGCTCATGCGTGAGTCGTTACTCCGGTCCTTCGACGAGATTTGGATTGACTGTCTGAATGGCGACAAATACAAGACCGGGAAAGTCATTCCGAAGGGCCTACCCGGAGAAGGGACAACCGACCAGAGCATCTTCACAGCGGAACATGATGCTCGCGGCATCCAAGTTGGCACCGGCATCACAACACTCCTTAAGAGAACCCAGAAGAAGGACCGAAATCAGATCGCCCCGGTTCACTACCGTAACTTCTGGGGAAAGTCACGGGAGAAGCGCGAGGCGTTGGTTGCATCACTCGGAATCGGCGAGTGGTCGTCGGGCAGAAAGGCAGCCGCTACGCGCCGCCCGGAGGGACCGCGATCATTCGAGCGGTTCGAGCCAACCAGTTCGGCACGGTGGAAATTAGTGCCGTTCGCCGCGCAAGGCGGATTTGATGAATGGCCTGCTATTGACCAGATCTTTGCGGCCACGTTTCAGGGCGTGAATCCAAATCGTGGCCTTGAGGGAAGTGTCGTAGACATGGACCGCGCGGCTCTCGCGCAGCGCATGAAGGACTACTTCTCGGATCTATCGACAGACCGAATGATGGAGAAACATCCGGCCCTCATGCAGAACCGGGCTCGATACGACGCCATCGAGATCCGCAAGAAACTGAAGTCGAAGACCACTCTCAATGACGACAAGATCGTACCCTACGTTGTGTTCCCCCTTGACGAGCGGTGGATCTACTATGAAGTGGAGGGGAAATTCCTCAACGAGGCGCGTGCCGACCTTTACGGCAACCTGGAAACCAACGAGTTCCTCGTGACCGTGCCGGAGCCGAGGAAGGAGTCCGAAACGAGACCCCTCTTACTGACGACCGCATTCGACTTGCACCTCCACGACCGAGGATCAGTCGGCTTCCCTGTTGAGGTGGTCTTGAGTCACCCCGAAACGGGAACGCTGTTTGCTGCGGACCACAAAGCCGCTGCGCGAAAAGCCAATATCGAGCCTCAGGTCTGGGACGTGCTCAAGACGAGTTGGGGCTTGAAGGGCGACTTGACGGACAAGGATGCTCGGAAACTGGCTCGCCAACTGGCCCGGTTGTGTCTTATTGTCTGTCACTCGCCGCTGTACCAGTCCGAGCACAAGGAATCGCTGGCGCAGGACTGGGCGCACATACCAGTGCCAAGATCCCACAACTTGTTCGAGGAGATCGTAGAGGCAGGGGACCTGCTGGCCGTCCTCCTGAACCCCGTCGCCAGTGTGACAGGAGCGCTCAAACATGTGCTTGGCGACGATGCGAAGGCTCTTGCAGTGCCAGGAAAACTCGGCGGCGGTCACGTTGAACAGAAAGACCTGTTAGTGGAATTCTCGTTCTTTGGTGCAGCACACGGTGGCTGGCGCTCCCGCGCCAGCGCGCCTGGAGAGCCGATGCGCACTGAGTGGGGCACGACCACGGGCGACCTGAATATTAACGGTGCGGTGTTCTTCCGGCATGTACCCGAGCTTGTTTGGAAGTACGAGCTTGGCGGTTATCCTGTCATCAAGAAGTGGCTCGGCTACCGGGACCACGGGCGGCGTCCGGGCGTTTGTCTCTCCGTTCAGGAGGTCTCTCACCTCCGTGGCATGGTACAGCGGCTTGCCGCCGTGCTGCGCTTGCAGCCGACGCTCGATAGCCTCTACGAACGCGTCTGCCAGGACTGCTTTTCGGCAGAGGAACTCGCTCTCTGAGGAAATGTCATGAGAAGACGGCGGAATGGCCCGGCGCATCCTCGGGACGAACGAAGAAGGGAACCGCCCACCTCACAAATTCCTGAACCGCGAGAAAGGTCATTCGAACGCGACCACTTGTTTATCAGCTACGCCTGGGAGGATCGGGCATTTGCCGGCTGGCTTTACGCCCGGTTGACCGCAGAAGGATATCGAGTCTGGATGGACCGCAAGATGCTCGATGGCGGCGAACGTTGGACGAACGAAATTGACGTCGCCATCAAGCAGCGATCCTTCCGCCTGCTCGCGCTTCTATCCCACTACTCATTGAAGAAGCCGAACCCCTCCAAAGAGCGCACTATTGCGCTGGCATTGGGGCGCGAGCGGACTGAGGACTTTCTCATCCCGTTGAACATCGACGGCCTCCGCGACACGGAACTCGACTGGCTGCAAAGCGATGTCACCTACATCTCGTTCGATAGCTGGGCAACGGGCCTGAAACAACTGCTGAAGAAACTTGAGAAGCTGAATGCGCCACGGCCTCTTGCGCAGGAGGGAAAGAGTCTGGCGATCCAGCGATTCCTGCCGGAGAATGTGGTTCTGGAGGCAGAAGACCGGCTTTACACGAACTGCTTCCGTTTCTCCGCAATCCCAGAAACGCTCTGGGTAGCCCGGAGGACAGTGAAACCTAGCTCAGACGAACAGGATGCTCTCGCCAACCTTGTCCTTTATCCAATCGGTGAAACGCACGTAGCTGCCTTCGAACTCGGCAATGCGGCAGAGGCTGGGCTGCTAGCCGATTTACTCGATGTCAAATGGCGCGACACAGATGGGATCTATGGCATCGCTCCGAGGAACATCGTTTCGAACCTTCTTCGCCAGACGCTCGAACACGAATGGCTCCGGCGGGGCCTCGTGCAAGATCCTGAGTCGAAGCTCACCTACTTCCCGGAGGGTGTGGCACCAAACAACAAGCTGCGCTACACGACAGCCGACGGTCGCCCCGTACCCGTAAATGCCGTTGGGGTTCGGAAACTCAGAGGAGAGAAGACCCGATATCATCTCGCTCCATTCTTCCGGGTGCGCCAGGACATGGGCGAAGAGTTTGTGGCCCAGTTGAAGATCAGGGTATACCTGACTGAGTTAGATGGAAAGCGCTTGGACCCGGCAAAAGCATTCAGCCGAAGAAAGGCGCTAACCAGCAGTTGGTTCAACCATCAATGGTTGACCAAGTACCTCGCTGTGGCGGAGTTCCTTTCGCAAGGAAAGCCGGTGATCAATCTCTGCAAGGATGCGATCCTCAGCATGGAGTCCGTGCCGATTCGCGGTTCCATTCCACTAAGGATTAATGACAAAGCCCTCGAACACTTGCGGGAAGACGTGACCCCGGCCTACGAAGAGGACTATGAGATCGACGAGGTTGAGGAGAGCTAAGGCCCATGGTCAATCACGGAGAAACCACCGCCGAGATGCTCCTCCTCCCCGAGCCGGACCTGGAGTTCAACTACGGCCAGCGGCTGCACGACCCCCATGCAGGCTTGTCGTTATTCGGGCCCTACGATGCGGAGGCTGCATCACACCCCAAGAGTATCGTTTACGGCGTCATCGGTCCTCCGGATGGCCTGGATTTGTTCCACAGGTGGTCCGGACTCATCCAGGGAGGCATCGTCTATCACGCGGAGCCGAATCGCGACAAGAATCGGAAGAAACACACTGACGAGCGGAAGACCTATCTTCTGTGGCCGCCGTTCCCGGGTTTCGAAGTTGCCTTCCACGCAACTTGGCCCTCGCGCCATTCAGGTAAGTGGGAACTGGACAAAACGAAACTGATTGAACTGGCGACACATCGGGATGCCAATCGTCGAGCCTACGACGTTGTTGGCGAGTACTGTGAGTGCCTTCGCAAGGCCAAAGAACGGGACGAGGCGTTCCACGTCATGATTTGCGTGATCCCGGACGAGGTGTGGCTCAACTGTCGGCCACAATCGCAGGTGCATGAGGGCGCTCATGGCCGCGCTTTGTCCGCGAAGGCGATCTTCCTGAAGCGGCAGACGATGTCTTTGTTCGACACGGAGGAAGAGTACGACATGTCGGTGGACTTTCGGCGTCAACTGAAAGCCCGCGCCATGGAGTTTGGTATCCCGATCCAGATCGTTCGGGAATCCACCCTGCGGATCGGTACGAGAACCAGTCTTTCGGAAAGAGAACTGACGCCGGAATCAGACCGGGCGTGGAATCTTTGGACCACTCTGTACTACAAGGCGGGAGGAAAGCCCTGGCGACTGGCCACGGCCCGGCCCGGCGTCTGCTACGTGGGCCTCGCCTTCCGACGCACTGATTTCGGGGAGAGCAGCCGTTCAGCTTGTTGCGCCGCACAAATGTTCCTCGATACCGGTGACGGTGTCGTCTTCAAGGGTGATGTGGGAAGGTGGTACTCGCCCGAGCGTAAGGAATTCCATCTTGACAAGAAGGCGGCGCGGAGCCTGCTCAGCGGGGTCCTCAAGACCTACGCCGATCAGGGCGGTCAGCCGCTAAAGGAGATTTTCCTGCACTCCCGATCCTCCATTGACGCGGAGGAGTTCGAAGGTTACAGGGATGCCTGCCCCGAAGGAGTGAAGCTGGTCGGGGTACGGGTGAGACCGGAAAGCGGGGTGAAGCTTTTCCGGCGAGGGAAATGGCCGATCCTCCGCGGCACGTTCTGGCGGTTAGGTGAGCGGACGGGCTATCTCTGGGCCAGTGGTTTCAAGCCGACGGTATTGAGTTATGACGGATGGGACGTGCCGAATCCCCTTAGGATTGACGTCCAGCATGGCGATGGTGATATTGTACAGGTTGCCAACGACATCCTCGGACTGACGAAGCTCAACTACAACGCCTGCAAACTTGGAGATTCGATGCCCGTCACAGTTGGGTTCTCGCATGTCGTGGGTGAGATTCTCATCTCCAACCCAACCGTGAAGCAGATCAGCCCGAATTTCAAGTTCTATATTTGATGGCGACAACTTAGTAGAAAGCCAATATTCCAATGACTTGCAGGAAAGTCGCCTGAACGTTCAAGATTCTTCATGGAAAAGGTCGGTATTATTCCCGAAGGCTCGCCAGCCCTCACGCGCCTGCCTGGAGAACAGCTCCACCCGGCCGCCGGGGCAGGTCCTCTCAACCAGGGCATAGAATTCCTCGGGCTTGCGCGAGTGTTCCCGTCGTGCAGCTTCCAGAACGGTGCCATCGCTGCCGTGGAGAAAGACCGGCTTGCCGCGCGCCCCGAGGAGGCAGTGCTCGGTCTGGCCCCGGAGCCATTCGCCCGTGCCCATACGGTCCTTCACCCAGGTGAGGATCGTCTTGTATTCAAAGCCCCAGGCCGTAAGCACGTCGAACGCGACCGGCAGGTGGGTGTTGGTGGTCCACAGCCAGAGCGTGGCGTTCTCGTCGGCAATGTCCTGCACCGGCATGGCCTTGATTTCTTCAAGGGGCATCGTGGGGTACGGCAACGAACTGCCGGTGTCATACTGCCAGGGCGGATCGGCGACGATCACCTGGAAGGGGCCGGTTGGAAGTTCCGGCGGCGCGGCATCCAATTCCTTGGCCTGCTTTAGAACCGTCAGCCTGCGGAAAGCACCGGCCACTTTGCCGCTGCGATCCATCTGGTCAACCAGATAGCCATATTCTTCCGGGTCCTCCTCCGCGGCTTCCATCACGGCCTCGGCCCGGTCGATGGTGGTACGACCGACACCCAGATAACGCGCGATCTTGTCGCGGGCGTCCCCCTGACCTTCCGCCACAGTGGCGGGATGACAGAGGTCCGCCCGGCCGCCCTGGCGCGCCCTGGCCTCGCGTCGCTCCAGCGGTTCGATGGCGCGCTTGAGGGCCACTATCTCGCTGGGCAACAAGTCCTTGCGCACGAAATTCTCGTGCGCTTCGCCTCGTGCGGCCTGGAGCAGATCGACGATGGTCACCGGAATCTCGGTCCAACCGAGTTGCCGGCACGCTTGCAGGCGGCGCTGTCCCGCGATCAGCCTGCCTTCGGGCGTGACCACCACTGGATGAAGGAGGCCGACCTCGGCAATGCTATCTGCGAGTGCGCGCAGATCTCCCAACTCTTTGCGATACCGAAATCCGATTTGAATCTCGTCAATGCGCATCGCTTTCCGGGGCAAACATCCGGCAGCCAGGGCGGGCGGGAATCAATGAAGCGCCGTCCTGCGTGCCGTCGGACAAGCTGATGCGCCGGTAGTTCCAACCGCGCGGGCGTTTCATCAGGAGCGAGTCGATGGCATACACGGCCAGGGCGCCGACCAGCTGCAGGACGTCCGCAATAGCGGGAGTGCCCGGACAGGGGTAACGGTCGTCGTTCACCATATCCGGGAACAGGCAGCCGATGCACGGGCCGTCCTTTTCCTGAACGAACACGTAGCCGTGATCGCCGTTAGCGCTGACGGCCGTGAAGATCACCGGAATGCCCTTAGCGCGGAAATACCTGCAAGCAGCAACGCGCGCCGGGTTGTTGTCCACGCCGCAGACAGCGACACCGCAGAACAATTCGACTCCGCGGGCGATGGCCTCCTCAAGACGTAGGGCGACGCCGCGGATTTCGGTGGCGGCGATGCATTCGCGTTCCAGATTTTCGGTCAAGGCCAGCGCCTTGTTCTTTCCCAAATCCTTCATATAGAAGCGCTGACGGTTAAGATTGCTCGCCTCAACAATGTCATCGTCCAGAATCGTGATCTGACCGATACCCTTGCGCGCCAGCGTGGGGGCGATGTGGGAAATCAGTCCCCCCGCTCCGACGCACACCACGCCATTCTTTGAGAACACCCGTTGCTCAAAACCGGCGATTTTGCTTTGGCGGTCCTCGGCGCCCGGAACTGGTTTTCCGCGCAACCTAATTGAGGTTTGTGAGACGGTAAATGCCGGCCTCATGTTTTTCAACTCCTTCTCCATAGATTTCGATTTCGATATTCTGGTCTAGCCTGACGAAGCGGACAAAACCGTCACGGCTGAAAACTGCCATCACCGCAACATGCCCAGCGCTTTCGAGGCGCCTCTGGAAGTTTTCATCGATGCCCGAGGGGCGAGTTGCCTCGGCGCCGTTGCCTGGATGGCTATGGAAGTGCGCCAGCAACCGGTGTTTGAACTGCTCCAGCCTGATGAGCAGGCTGTGGGTGGACCGCGTGTCGGCGGTAACGCCCATCACGCTGCGTTTTTGGTGGGCGAATTCGGCCCACTGATCGAGTACCAGGACGCCCTCGACTTCCGAGCCCGTGACAAAGAAGAATTGCTCGTCCTGGTCAGCCGTGAGCTTCTTGAAGCTTTCGTGCAGGAAGAGCGAACTGACGGTGTACAGCCGGCGACCGCCTGCCGGCTTGGCCGTCGTCTCCGCCGCGATGCGATCCAGGCTGTCAAGGAACTCGTTGGTCTTGTGAATCTCGGCAAACAGGCGGGCCATGCCCTTACGGCTGCGTGCGGCCTGGTTAAATCGTTCGATCAGTTTTTCGCGCCTTTCCACGAGCTCCGTCCGTTTTGCTTCCAAGTGAGTTGTCTTCATTGTTCGTAAGCCTCCGTTAGCAAGCGCTCGATGGTGATGATTCCCGAGCTGACGTCTTTGGGCTGTTTGGCCATGTGAATGAGGTGCCAGTCGTTGCCGCGGTGCTGGAAACAGGGCCAATGGCTGTGGCGGCGGATCTCGTCCGAGGGGCAGTAAAGATAGAAGTCGATCTGGCCGGAGCGGTGCTGTTCAATCCAACCTTGAAAAGCCGCGTACGGGGTCTGATAGGCACCGCTGTAACGGTTCCCGGTCTGGTCCCAGCCGCGCTCCTGCCAGTAAGGAATCTGGCGGCGCTCGACGGGAATTGCGGGGCCATGCCCCCGCACCAACCGCGAAAACAGCTCGCTGATGGAAGCGGGGGCAGGCCGGGTGCCGAGGTCTTTTATGCGCACAGCGCCAACACTCCGACATCGGCTTTGGTTGAGGCGAAGACCTTTTCGCCGTCCTTGACCTTGTCATACACGGACTCAGCTGCGGCGAAGAAGGGATCGTTCGGACCCTTGGACAGCAGGTAGTCCGGGAGGTTGAGTTGGTGGAGGATGTCACCGGCGGTGGTGCCGGGCTGAATCTCCACATCGCGGATCTGGCCGCTGCCGGCCACCACAACAGATAGTTTCTTCATAGACGTTCGTTTCTCCTTGTCGATTTGTGTTGGGAGGCGGGCCCTCTCCCCCTACTTGCCATTGCCAGCGGCCCTCCGAGCGAGCCGCGCCTAAGAAAAGAGACCAGGGAGAATTCCTTGGTCTCTTGGCTGGCCTGCGCCCTCATAGATCAGGCGCGGGCACAACATCAGTGAGCTTGCCTTCAGTGAAGTTCGGATCGCGTTCCACGGCTTCTTCGCTCGGGCCGCGGACGGTCTGAAGCTCCGAAAGACGGAACTGGCCAAATTCGTCGGCGAGGCCGGTTACGAAGCCGAAGAACAGAAAGTCGTCAGCTTCGGGTTCGCCCTCGATTACGTACCAGTTCCAGCGCGTGTTTGGCAGGAAGTACCGGGCGTATACGACCGGCTCATCAGCGGCTTCCTGCGACAGCAGGGGCGGCAAGCGGGTTCTCAGTTCGTCGGGCAGCAGTTCCATATGGGTCCTACACGCCCTCGAACAGTTTCTTGGCCTGCTCGAATTTCTCGAGTTGGCGCCGCTTGGCTTTGAGCTCTTCTTCCGCCTCGGCGATCTCGGCCTTGAGCTTGTCGGCCTGTTCCATCACCACTTCAACGGGTGATTTCTTCTTCCACGGTTTGCGGCCTTCCGGCTTCGCTGCCGGGGCCGGTTTCGGATCGGTCGGTTTCGGTGCTGGCATCTTTCTTCTCCTGTTTCTTGAGTTCTTGCTGTTGCTGGTTGACCCAGGCCTCAAGCATCCGGATCGCTTTTCGCTTGGCCGGCAGCTCGATGTGGGTGTAGGTCGAGTGGACTTTCGAGCCGGACGAATGGCCCATGAGCGCCATGCGGATTTCCTGCAGGACGCCGGCTTCCATCAGGCGCGTGTTGAAGGTGTGGCGGAGATCGTGAAAACGCATGTGGCGCAGCTTAGAATTCTTGAGCGCCGTCTTCCAGGTGCGCTTCACGATGCGGACAGGCTGCCCTTTGAAATTGATCACCATGCCCTCAGCTTTGCGGTTTTCCAGCAAGTACTGGTGCAACCGCTCAGTCAGCGGGATCTCGCGGGATTCGCCTTCCGGGGTCTTTGAGTGCGTGACGAACAGGACCTTCTGCGAGAAATCAACGTCTTCCCACAGCTGGCTGGTGATTTCGCCGCGCCGCATCCCGGTGTCGAGCGCCATGACAACCATGGCGTAGAGGTGGTCTTTGGCAGAGCTGAGCAGCTGTTCCTCCTCAGCCACGCTCAGCACCTGGCGGCGGGTGCGGCGCTCGCGGGCCATCTTGAGGCGGGCGAGCGGATTGGCAGCAAGAAGCTGTTCGTCCACAGCCCAGTAAAGGATGTGCCGCAGAACACTCAGGTCCCGGTTAACGGTGGCGTCCTTGATGGTCTTGTTGGCCGCCCGCCGGGAGCGGCGGAACTCGTCGGCCAGCGCCTTGGTTACCCGCAGCACCGGCGTTTCCGAGAAGAACGGCAACAAGAACTTGAGGTGATAAACATGATGCGGGTGGACCGAGCTGCCGGCCATGAAGCGAGCGGCGAGCTCGCCGAACTTCATGTTCGGGTCGGTCTGCACGATCTGAAACCGCCGGTTATTGACGTCTTCCTTGAGCTTGTCCTCAATGGTTTCCGCCTGCCTGCGATTGGAAGCTCCGGTGGAATACTGGTGGCGGATCCCGTCCGAGTAGAAATATGACCACCAGACGTTGCCGCGCCTAAACAGGCTCACTGTTTTCCTCCTGTTGGTTTTTGATCCAGCGGATGACTTGATCCCGGTAAAAGATCAGTCGGCCGTTGGCCCTGAACCGGAAGTGCGGCAGGCCCTTGGGAATGAGGGTCTGCCTTACGGTCCAGGGCGAGCAGCCGATCAGTTCGGCGGCCTCTATGAGGCAAAGCGGCTCGCCCAGCGGAGCTACCGAGGCGTGCCGGGGGGAGCCGAAGGCCTCGGGAAATGGCCACGGTTCGCGCACACTCGGCCTAGGTTGCCCCGGCCAAGGCCCCGGCCAATGGTGGCCGGGGGTAGGGGGCGGAAAGCCCCGTAAACGCGCGGCTTTGCGCGACCCGCCAGGGGCGCGAGTGTCAACAAGGATGTCCATCGGTATTAGTGCGTGTCTTTCTTTTTGCTTTGCCATAAGGAACGGAATGCTTTCTGAATGAATTTCGGAAGGTGGATATAGATCCACCAGAGCAGTGCCAGCAGCAATAGCAGGATGATGAGCTGGACTTGGATCTGACCATTGGTGGCAATCTGCTGGAGTATGGCCGCAGCGACCAGCAGCAGCAGCAGCGCCAGCAGGACGCCAGGCAGCAGTGCCAGCAGGAACAACACTGGCCGCAGCCACAGCGGCAAATGCGGTGCGGGGGTACTTAAGTCGCGGGAGCCGCATTGAGCGCAGACCTCGGCATTGCGGGGGTTGAGGTGCCGGGCCGGGCAGAGCTTCGCGTCGTAGGTGGCGCCGCAGTGGTTACAGTAGAGCGGATCGCCGGCAGTCAATCGCTTGCATTGGTGACAGTAAAGCATAGAGTTCCTAAAAGAGCGGCAGCCGCTGATCGCCGGTGGGCCGAAGCCAAATGGGTGACCAGAAGCCGCGCAGCTTAATTTCGTCGAAGGTGGAAAGCCAAAAGATCTTGTCCGTGAACTTGGCGACTGCGGACCTGATGTGCGCGAGCCTCCGGTCGGTCGTGGCTATGACCAGCACCCGAAACTGGGGCTGCCGGAAGAGCTCATTGCAGGCGCCGGAGAGCGCCATCTGGACGTACATCTGGGCTTTCTTTTGCCAGACCAGCGAGCTTTCTGAACCGAGATCGGCCTCCAGGAACATCGCCCGTTCGGCCCCGCCGCAAACGACCTCGAAATAGCCGTCGGGCGTCAGGGGAATCGCGGGTGTCAGCGGCTCCCGAAAACTGATCCACCGGGCAAGACGCATGTCGGGCTTCGGCAAGGCCCGGTACTTCACGGCCAGGTAGAACTCGTTGATTGCCAGCCGGTGCAGCAAAAAGGGGCTGGCACCGAAGCGGCTCTGGCGCATGGGCAGACCGGGCAGCCGTGCGCCGACCAGGGCGGCGCCTTTGGGTGACAGGGTGTAGAGTGCCTTTTGCCCGACTGCGGGATTGGCGATAAAGATGCGCCGCAGCATGCCTGCCCGCGTCAGCGACAGCAACCGGTCGTTGGCGCGACGAACCGAATAAAAGCCCGCGACAACCTGGGCCTGCTGCCGGTCGATGACCCGCATGGTGCCGAGTTCCCGGAGCAGGTGACGGTCGCGGTCTTGTGCGATCAAACCGACACGTCTATTCCCAATCACGTAGCACCTCGCTGGTGGAAACGCGCATGGACTGGTGGCGTTGCCGGATAGCTGCTTCAATGTCGGAACGGCGCCGAGCCCAACGCTGGAGGCTCCGCTGCAGAAGGTCGCGAGCATCGGCGTCGGGTGCGGCGATGGTCGGCACAACGGCGCGTACGAAACGGTGATGGCCGCTCTTTAGTACCAGGTGCCGTTGCGGCAGATTCTTCAGATCCTGGGTCAGGGTCCGCCCGCCATCGAGGGTGCCGGCCACTTTTTCGGCGTCACCAGCGGAGAGCTGAAAATAGATGTGACTGCCGACTGCGGCCAGCGCCGAGCGCATGGCGGGCGGGTACTGGTCCATGAACTGGTTGGCGCTGACAATGGAAGCAGAGAACTTGCGTGCTTCTGACAGCAGCGTGTCCAGGCCGCTATCGAAAACAACCAGGTTCTGTATCTCGTCGCAATATAGCGTCAACAGTCTGCGCGAGCGACGCGCAAACAGCGCGTTCTTGAGCTTGGTGAGAAACAGGCTGCCCAGTGTGGCGGCCTGCTCGCCCAGCCGCCCCTTGTCCAGGTTCAGAATGATCCAGTAGCCCGAATCAATGGCGTCGCCCAGCGAGAACGAAGACTCGAGCTGTCCCAAAATGTGGCGGAAATGCGGATCGGCTGTAAACGCGGAGACCTTGTTGAGAATGGCGTCGCGCCAGGTCGCCTGCATGGCCTCACTGGCGCGGTCATAGCGCAGGGCAAAGTAATCCTTGACCTCAGGGTTTTGGCTGCGCCGCACGCAGGCGGCACGAAAGGGACCGCTGGTAAGAAGGAGCGGCAACTCCAGAATAGAGCAGCGGCTGTCAGCCAGCAGGTGCAGTGAATTGCCCAGCAGTTCCTCAGTGCGGGCGCCGAACGCGTCCAGGTGCCAGCGCTGTTTCAGCACCTGCGCGAACTCGGCAATTTGCACAAAACTGTTTTGGCCCGTAGTCTGATCAATGACGTTGAGGCCAACACTAAACTCCCGGTCCGCAGGTTCGATTGGGATGAGCTTCGCGCTCAAGTCCTCTCCGGTAATTCGCTCCTGGGCTGCGATGAGCTTCAGCAGTTGCGGCGAGGCGTCTCCGTGCAGATCGAAATAGACGAAGCCCCGACGCGACGCGATGTCCTGGCTCGCGAAATGGCGGAGCAGCATGGATTTGCCGCTTCCCGTCTTGCCGAGGATGGCGATGTGTTCGGCGCGCTTGCTCTGCGGGACCGTGACCGCGCCGGAACAGATCCTGCCGTCTACTATCGGGCTGCCGATCTCAAGATCGGCCCCGCTGGCGTGCGCAGAGCGCCGGCTGCTGAGCCGGTTCCAGATGTTGGCGACGGATTGTTCTATAAAGTGACTCATGGCAATTTGCGATTGCTTGTGCTGCTGGCAGTCTCGGGCCTCATCGTGAAGCCGCTGATATTTAGGGGAGGATGTAGACTGGCGGAATGGCCATTACATCGGCCGGCACTGATGGCAAATGCCTCGCCGCCGAGGTTTCGGTTCTGTCTTGGGTGAAGCAGGTTGGAGTGGATCTCATCCATCGCAACCTCAGAATGCAGTCACCGAGGCTGTTTGGTCGAGAGCCACCCCTGGCAGGTTTTGTAACGCTGAGGCTATCGGTCCTTGAACGTGTTTTCGTAGAGCGCCCACCTGACCCAGGCAGGCCGGATGTTCATGGGCAGATCTGGCGCCAGACTCAGGAGCCATGCCACGGTCGCTTGGTGGCCGAAGCCAACCGAGGCGTGCCGGTACCGCTCCAGGAGTTCTCGCGCCGTCTGAATGGCATTGGGGCTGTCCGTGGCAAAGCCGCAAGCGGCCGTCCAATTCACATTCATGCTGATATGGATTTCACCCGGAGGCAGCACGTCCAGCATGTACCGCAGGAGTTCCTGAGCGCCGTCCCAATTGACCTTCCCGGCCAGGTTCATTTGCCGGGTGCCAATATTCAACACCTCATACCACTGCTTTGACCGTCCATACTCCACAGTCTCGGCAAGTGCTGCCATTGCAGAGCCGTAGTTACGACGGGCTTGCTCATCGTCGCCGGTTTGGAATGCCGCCGTCCCGCGTTGCCGGAAGTACTCGCCACCGAGAACCAAGCCCAGGCGATTTCGAGCGTCGCGATGCAAGTTTAGGTAGTATCGTGCTCTGTGTGGGTCGTGACGTAGGAGGTAGCTCTGGGAAATCAGCAGGGCGACGCTGCCGAACCGTTCCAGGTCAAGCGATTCCGATCCCTCGTCATACGCGGCCTTTGACAGCAACATTGACGTGAATGCCTGTTCAATTGCCGTGGACGAGTATCCGGCATGGGCATAGGTCTCCGCTATCAGGTACCGCAACCTGGCTAAAAGCCTTATGCGGCGGTAGTGTGCCGGCCGCCCGATATGCTGAAGTACGCTTCTCAGGCGCGCCAGTCCGGCACCGTACCTTACTCCCGACCAGAAAGCCGCGCCGAGTTGCTCAACGAGCGACTCCAACTCCTCGAGGCTGCGACGTTCAGCCAGATCCAGTGTCACCGTCCATGAATCCTGCCTCGGGCGGACCCCGAGATGTTGGCGCAACTCATCGGAGACTGGTCCGAACGGGTCGGATGGGGGACGGAATGGGTCTTCCAAGACCGCCGGGATATTTGGCTGGCTGAGTCGCCACTGGCCGCGGAAGGCCAATTGTCTGGCATGGGCTTCCTCAATGGCGAGCAATGCCGCAATCCGTTTGGCTGGAATGTCGTGGTCCCTGAGCCACGCCACGGCAGACGAGAGCCCCGATACCTTCGGGCCCAGTGACAGGGTGCGCGGCTGGGGCATTTTGTTTCCCTGCTCTCAGGGTAATCTTTCCTGTGGTCAGTTTGCCAAATCCTGCTTAGGTTCGAAGTTCGTGATGAACAACTCTGCGAATCGCTTGCCAGTCTTGGTCTGGGCCGTGTACGCAAGCTCAACCCGCTGCATGTTCCAGTGCTGAAAGAGCTTGCGAACCTCCGGGTGATCGTCAAGGGAGAGAATAAACCTGCCGCGGATATCGTGTAACCGCCGCTCAAGTTCAGTGAAATCCTGACTGCTGAAATTGAACTTGTAGAGTTTGCGTCCCCAGTACGGCGGGTCCATGTAGAACAGAGTGGTTGGACGGTCATACTTTACCAGGACCTGTTCGTACGGCAACGACTCAATCTGCACGCGGGCCAGCCGCCTGTGCGTCTGTTCGATGATTTCCGGAATGCGCTCGGGGTTGTAGTTAGGATTCTGGATCACGCCGTAATGGAACTTCTGCCTGACGATCAACCCGCCGAAGGAATTCTTCTGAAGGTAGAAAAACCTCCCGGCGCGCTGGATGTCGGTGAGGGTGGCGGGATCGGTCTTCACGTGAAGCTCATGCAGCTTGCGGCTAGCCAAGCAGAACCGCAAGTACCGGACCAGTTCTTCATAGTGCCACTGGCAAACCCGGAAGAAATTCACGACCTCATAATCCAGGTCATTGATGACTTCCACGTTAGAGGGCGGCTTATGGAACAGCACCTGGGCGCCACCAGCGAACGGTTCGACATATGCGATGTGCTCCGGCAGGATAGAAATTATCTGCTTGGCGAGGCGGTTCTTGCCGCCTATATATGATAGGGGGCCAATCATGGGGTTGGGCGGGTTAAGAGATTGAAAAGGTATTCGATTTGGCAGTACAAGCCAAGGGCCAAGGCATCCTTGATCAGCGGACCGCCGAAGCTGCCATCGACATCCGGGTACATTCTCTCGATGGCCTCGCGCGCCTGATTACGGAATCGCAAGGGAGGATAACCAAATGCCGACAGTACCTCCCGTTTGGGTACGCGCCAAATGCTGACGCCGTTCCCACTTTCGGTCAGTACTCGGGTGATGGCGTGGTCAAGCATGGTCCGCTGGACTTCGTCGCGGTCGGGCATGACCTCCATAGCGGCGCTCGTGAACGGGCGCCTCTCCAGCAAGCGGGCGATGAAGGCGGCGGCGCTGTTAAGAGCTTTGTCACCATCGGAGGAGAGCTGCCGGACCTGCGGCGACGAATCCAGGTGGTCCCCGGAGAGGATTACGACGGCCACAGCTCGGCGCTCAATGCGAATGGCCGCCAGGCGCCGGGCAGTAATTTCAATGCCCCCTATATCCCTTCGGGCCAGCCGTTCTATTTCTCCAAGAAACGCGCGGCCGCGATCGGTATGGCGGTCGTTTTCCCAAACTCGGCGATATGCAGCTAAAAGATGGCTGTCGCTGTAGCGCTCCGAAAGCGCCACGTAGTGACGAACGGCGGCGTGGTCATGCAGACGCGCGGCCAAACGGAGCGCCAAAAACTCACGGGGGGTCCCGGGCAGGAATTGCACCCTTAAGGCACGGGAGTTCGTCCGCGCTATCTGGTCAAGAATGTTGATCATGAATGGTGAGGTTACGAAGGACAATCAAAACAGGGTCGGCTGCTGGGGTTGCGCCAAGCGTACCTCCTCTGCCCGGATTTCATCCCGCAGCCCGTCGTATAGGGCTGGGTAAAGGAACTCGACCGGCACGCGAAGGATGATCCCGAGGCGAAAGGCGTTGGCCAGGGACGGCAGACGCTCACCGCGCTCGTAGTCTGAGAGCGTTGAGGCATCCTGGTGCCTGAGCAAGCGGGCCACCTGTGAAGTAGTAAACCTCATCCTCCTGCGGAAATGGTCGAGCTGGTTTTGGTGTCGGTGTTTGTTTTGTTGCATGTGATTTGATTTTCGACTTCCGAAGTCACTGTAGCAGTCTGGCAGGTTTCGTAAAGTAGGGAAAACTTGTCGGACTAGCCCGTTCTTCTGCCGCCTATGTGGATAACCTTTGGAAAAGTCTGCGGCGGCATTGATGATGCACATGGCGACGCACGGCGTGCATGCCGCGCAAGCGGCGACCAATGCGGAAACGCCACAGCCCACCGCTGACACGCCCAGACAGCCCATCGATGAGAAGGGAGCGCATGATCTCGACAACGAGTTCGAAGATGGTATCGAGGACGAACATGCCGGGATGGTGGCGCTGATCGGAGAATACGAAAAGACGGGAAAACGTGGCTACAGCGCCCGGATGGCCAGGCAGCCAAGTTTTCCCGTCTTTTCAAGATGGCCGTGCTGTTATATGGTGAACCGGCCATGAGATTCGATGACGCATTTCCGCCGTTCCTGCTGCACGGGCAGGTGGAACGGGGCTACTCCCGCCAAACTCTCGACAAGTTCCGCGAGTGTTTTCGGTCATGGATTCAGCCCAGGCTCGGACAGACAGCGCTGGAGGAAATCACCTACTTGCACCTGCTGGAGTTCCGCAGGGCCATGGATGAAGCCGGCCTGAGCGTTGCCCGCCAGTACAGCATCCTCATGGTCCTCAAACTCTTGTTTCGATTCTGCCGCACGCGGTTGCGCGTCCCCTGCTACGACCCGGCCGAAATCAGCCTGCCGCGTCGCGTGTCCAAAAAAGTGGAGTTCCTGACAGAGCAGGAGGTGGCACAACTTGTCCGCATCATCCCGACTCACACCTATACCGGACTGCGCCTAAGGTCCCTCATCGAGGTGCTGCTGTCTACAGGGTTGCGAATCTCCGAAGCCCTGTCCCTAAACCGCGATAGCATTGATCCGGAGACCGGAGAGGCCGAGGTGGTCGGCAAGGGCAATAGGCCGCGAGTGGTATTCTTCTCGCCGGTCTGCCAATCCTGGATTAACCGTTACCTCGCGTGCCGCCGCGATACATGCCCGGCCCTGTTTGCAACAACCGGCACCAGTCCCCGACGCCTGAGCCGCAATGACATGTCCAAGGTATTCAGACGGCTCCGGAGAAGAAGCGGCATCGCCAAGAAACTGACGCCGCATTTGCTCCGGCACACCTTCTGCACCAGCCTGCTGCACAACGGGGCCGATATCATGTTCATCAAGGAGCTTGCCGGGCATCAGGATATCCAAACCACGGCCCGCTACTACCTGGGAGTGGACAAGGCATCGCTCAAACGTGTGCTGATGCGGTGTCAGATCCACGGCTGGCGACCGGACGGCGTCACAACGCCGGCGCGAGGGCCGGATCTCCCGCATACACCAGATACTTCTGGTGGGCCTGTTTGGCCGCGCGGCGGTCCAGACCCAGGTAGTAGCGACAGGTGGTATCCAGGCGCTCATGTCCCAAGATCTCTTTGATGTGGCCGATGGGGCAGCCGTTGAGCAACAGCTGGGTTGCCGCGGTGTGGCGCAAAAGATGCGGCGTCACCCGCTTCTGAATTTGGGCCAGTTGGCGGCAGCGCACGAATGGGCGCCAGACGTCGGTTCGGCTCAGCCGGGACCGTCCGCCCTGGGTCACAAATAGAGCCGGGTGCGCATCCCGGCGCAGGTCCAGATACCGCTTGATCCATAACAGAGACCGCTCCGTGAAAAACACGGTTCGTTGTTTGTTGCCCTTACCGATGACAACAGCTTCGCGATTTACACAGTCGACGTCCTGTCGGTTGAGGGACAGCGCCTCGGAAATGCGCATGGCGGTGCCGAGCAGCACTTCAACAAGTGTGCGAAACCGCAGGCCCGCTTCAAAAGGGGTCTCGTCCCGGTTGCAAATCTCGATTGACGAGAGGAACCGCTCGACCTCGGCGGTGTTGAGATAGACCACTTCGCGGCGCGGGCGCTTGGGAAGGACAATCAAGTCCGGCTGCATGACTGGCAGGCCCAGTTCCTGCTGGCAGAACATTAGAAGACGCTTCACCGCCGCCAGAATGCAGACCTGTCGGCCGGCACTGTGGTTGCGGCTGAGCATGACGGCTTTGATGGCGAGAACGTGCTGCTTGGACAGATCGGTGACCGGTAGGTCGCCGACCCAGCGGGCCACTTGGCGGAGGCACTCGCCATACTTGGCGATGGTCTGGGGCGCAAAACCCAGTTCCACCGTGGCAAACGCCAGAAAGCGGGGAGCGGCTTCAGTCAGCAGCGGCGCTGCTGGAGCCGGGGTGTGAATTGTGGACATACAAAAAGACCCTTTCGATCAGTCGCATCATCAGCGCCTTACCAAAAGGGTCCCGTGTAAGCTTTCACAGCTAGATAGTGACTAGAAAGTACAACACCAAACGTTTACGTCAAATCGTTAGAGTATGTGCACCTTGGGCAAAAACCCAAGATGACGACCACGGATGTACTTGACAGAAACATCGAAATGTCGTCTGTTAAGTAAAAATATCCTTAGAAAGGAGGTGTTCGGGGGACCTTTTCGGGGTGTGATGTGCGAGGCTGGTCTGTTAATGAACGACTGATTTCAGTTGAAGGATACCAGAACGACAGATTATGTCAAATCCTCAATTCGACATATTGAGGTCTGGTCCGAGTCAAGGTCCGGGACAGGCGATGGGTCAGCGGGGATTCAGCACAATGTTCCAGTCGTATTTGTGCTGTGCCAAGAGCCGGTTCTGCATTTCCACGGCAGCTTTCTTTGATGGAAGCATCCATCCACGATAGAAGAGACTCCAACCCTGGTTGATATGCCAGTCTATGGTCTCCGAAAGATGCGACCCGTGGCTGGCGTACTGTTGCATTCTGGCACGCTCGTTCTTCGTCTCCCCCACGTAGTGCGGCTCGATCCTTCCGCCGCGCGGACCGCCGGTGCCGAGCTCGTAGCAGGCCGGGCCTTCATAGTCGAAGGCGTCGTCGAACCACTCACCCTTGCGTGCCAAGAGCCGCCACTTGGTCCAACCCATGTGCCTCATCGTATCATCTGAGCATGCTATTCTCGAAAGCATGGGCGCTGGCGTGGAGAGTGTTGCAGGCTATTTGGCCGCAGAGTTCGGCGGGACGGTACGCAGGTCGACGAACCCGGAGAGCTTCGCAACAGCGTTGTCCGTTCAAGCGCAAGGCCGGACGTTTGTGGTGACCGTCTCGACCGAAGTCGACGAGAATTGCGATTCCGGCGCTATCGATGTTGCCGACATGATCGAGACCCAGGATTTGGCGGGGAAGCTGAGAGCGTCCAAGACCGCCCGAGCGTGGGTGCGAACAACTGGTGTCGCGGCCTCGTGAAATAGGGATTGATTCACAGCGTGGCGGACGATCCGTGTCGGCCGGTCGAAAAGCACGGGGTAAAGCCAGCCTTTCCAGACGTAACGGGGATACCACACACAAAAAAGGCACTCCCGTGAGGGAATGCCTCTAAAAGCAGTTGATCAATTCGCTGTGCTTGGCCCGGAACCAGAATCGGCGTCCACAGATGTGCCCGTGTCAGCGGGCGGCGCGGTAACCGTTGAACTAGGCGCGGGGCTGACCGAAGACGCCGGTGGCGCTGTCGAGTCGGTCGCTACCGTGGGAGTAGAGGCCGGCGGTGGAATCGGGGCTTCCAACGATGGGACCGACGATGAAGTCAGAGAAGAAGTTGTAGTGGTGGAGTCTTCCCCGGCCTGGGTAGAAGCGGGCGGTGAGAGGTTCCAAGGAACGGCCGGGGTACTTGTGGCAGGGGAACCAAGCTCTGTCTGGGAGGTGGACGATGAATCGGTCGCATCTGAGACCACTGCTACCTGGGGCTCCGACGTTGGCGTGGACGAGGCCACGACCAGCACAATCGGTTGGGTTGTGCCGCCGCTGACCGTCAGTTGCTCATTAGGTGAGGCAAAGGAGTGCCAATCAAAAACCACCTCTGAAGCGACCGGCGTCGGCAGGTTTACGGTGAAACCTGTGGAGTTCACATCGCTAACGTAGCCGTAGGTCGGAACATCGACGGCTGTAACCGTCACAACCGGCTGGTACTCGTATGCCTTGCTGAAGGACACGCGAACCGAGCTTTGGCCAGCAGGAATCTCGGCCTCTCCGACCGAGTCGCCCGAGAAACTCGACGGAACGTAAACCGCAAGATCGCTGGAACTGGCGTTGCCGTTCAGCGAGCCCTGGAGCGCCGTGATCTCCGCCTGCATTTGTTGCATGGCGCTAACCACGGCAGGCACCAAGTCGGAATAGCCAATGGACAGAAGGCCGGTAGTCGGATCGGTCGAAACAACCTCAGGCATGACCTGCTGCACCTGCTGGGCAACAAAACCGGGGTGCTCTGGAGTACCACTCGCCTCCGCATTCCAGTTGAAGTACACAGGCTGAAGGGTCATAACCTGGCTCAGGTCGTCACCCATAGGCGTGATGTTCTTCTTGAGGCGCGCGTCAGAGGAGCACGCCAATGTGCCTGTGGTCGGATTGACGTCGCAGGTGCCATTGGTGTTTTGGAAGCGCGCCACGATGCCAGAGATAGAGGAGTTGCCGGCCTGCAAAACATACTGCGGCGAACTGGTGCCAATGCCGACGTTGCCGTTATTCAGTATGCTCATCAGAGTAGTTGATGCGGAATTCACAAAGTTTGCGAGCAAGTCCGCCCCGGTATCCGCACCCCACACAGTTAATCTACTGCTCGGACTCGTCGTCCCAATCCCGACGTTGCCGTTGATTGCTAATGCCGCTGTCCCAGGACTCGTATACCCAATTCCCATATACCCTTGACTATCTATTTCACTTAGCGTTGCTGGTGCGATGCTCTGCCAATCTTGCAAATCAGCAGTTTGACTCGTATAACCTCTAACAATAAGCCCAACCACACCGGTATTGGCTGTGTAGTAAGTGCCTCTTGTTGATGCTAAGGGACTACCACCCGCGCCAATAGCACCCAATGGAGTAGTTATACTTCCTGATGCATTTATTCCACCGACAACATCCAATGCGTATGCCGGATTCGCATTATCAATCCCTACATCCCCATTCGTTCCTACCGATAGAATTTTAGTGCTGGTGGAAGTAGCTACAACCAACAGAGCGTTCGGCGTACTCGTCCCGATGCCGACGTTGCCGTTTCCCAAGATAGCTAACAGAGATGCGCCGGAAGAAGAGGCTACGTTCAAGGGCGCTATGCCCGCAGAGCCTTCGATGTCAAATGTGTAGTTGGAAGACGTGGCGTTGATGCCGGCCAAACCGGTGGCCGCGGCAGAATTCAGGATAATGCCGGTAGATAGGGTGGAAGGCCCGGTCCATAGCGCATCATAACCGGCAGCACCACCGGAAAGTGACCCGCCCCCGCTGCCGCAATCGCTGCCGGTGCCGCTGACCACCCCACTCACCTCATGCAAACACTGGGTGCCGGAGAGACCCGCAATCGTTAAGGCGCTGGTATTCGTCGTTGTAGCCACAAACAAACTGCCGTTTACCGCCAAAGTTGAAGCTGGACTTGTCGTCCCAATCCCGACGTTGCCGCTATTGGCCACATACAAGGCACTGGCGCCCCCTGTGTTTACGACATTGAGGAGGTCATAGCTGCCGCTTCCCTGGATCGTCAACGCCTGGGCCGGAGTTGCGGTGCCGATACCGACATTGAGGGTGTTATAGGTTAGTACTACCTTCGATCCTTGTGTCGGGTCGCGAAGTGAAAACACCGGTGTGTCCAGGTAGAATGTCGAGCCCGTAGTCGTATTCGTATTTCTTATGTCGGTGGTGTATAGCCCCACGCCATGGATATCCGTGTAGGTCTCCAATCCACCAGAAACGAAGAGCGGATATTTATTGTCCATCTCCCCATTGGCGTACCCATAGGTAAAATACTGGCCTTGGTCATTAACGATGTTGCTATAAGCAGCAGAGATACCATAACAGTCTATCAAGGTGTTGGCCAGTGAAGCCGAATCAAAGAACACAGACCCGACCCCAACCGCTTCAAACCTCACGTTCTCGAAAAGATTATTGGAATTATGACAGACATTAAGTGCGTATACCGCTTGGTTGCCTTCCGTATCAGTCCCTATTATCGTATTGGCATTGGCTTCCCCGTCGCACATATCGATGAATTGCGTCGATGGCTGTTGGCCGGAGAAGCCCGCCAAACTGATACTGCCACCGATTACAGTATTCTGGTTTACATACCCTCCGTTGACTCCGTGAAAATCAAGACCAATCTGATTATCCTCGATGTTTCCCAGATGTATCGTGCTGTTTACGAATCCCCAAGAAGATTCCAATGACGCATCGCCATCTAATTGCACGCCGACATAAAAATTGCTGGCATCCACCTCGAGATTGCTGGTACCCTGATTTTCAAGCTTAACTCCGACGGATGACTGATCCGTAGTCGGCCAACCAATTGACGTTCTCATCACCCGAACAGATATATCCGTCATCTGGTTGGAGAGAACCGTTATGGCGGTGCCGGTTCCCGAATAGGTTAACAGTGCCCCAGCACTGACGATAAATTGCTTGACGCTCGAAGGAACCGTTATTCCCGTCGCGCCGAGGACGTATGTCCCAGGCGGAACCGCTATGTCAGATGATCCTGAATTGAGAGCCGCTTGTATCGCTGCAGCATCATTTGTGACACCGTTGCCTGTTGCGCCGAAATCCTTGACGCTGACAATATCCGTAAGTTTGTCGCTTAGACTACGTGCAAGCGCGCCGGTGCCGGTCTGCACGAACTGTAGGTTGGCGCTGGCTCCGGTTGCCGTGGTTGCGCCGGTGCCGCCGCTGGCTATAGGCAGGTTGCCGGCAAGGTCGGCCACGGGGATGGAGGGGGTGGTAGTGGAGACAGCCGTGACCAGGCCCTTGCCATTGACGGTGATTTGAAGGGCCTGGGAGGCACCGCCAAAGCTACCGACGGTGGAATTGACCGTGGCCAAGGTGGTGGTTAGAGAACCAGCGGAAGTGGTCACGTCCCCTGTTAAGGCTGGGAAGCGGCCGGCAGCTAAGATACCGGTGGCATTGCTGCCGGAGAGATCAATAGCATTGGCTGCAATCTGCTGACCGGACAGGGACAAGTAGTTCTGCCCTGTCAAGGTGACATCACCGCTGTTGGTGCCGGAGATGCTGTTGCCGTTTACGGTCAGGCTGGCAATCGTGGTCGTACCCAGGATCGCCGGTCCAGCAACCGTGAGTTGGCCGGTAAACAGGCCATTGCCGGCGACCGTAAGGAGTTGGGAGGGCGTGGTCGTGCCGAGTCCGAGGAAGTGATCTGTTGAATCATAGAAAAGGTTCGCGTTGTCCTGGGCGAGGCCGGATGCGCCTTGAAAGGCCACCGAGCCGACTGCGAGGCCGGGATTAAGGCCGGTGACAGTCAACCCAGCGATGGTCGTGGAGCCGGTAAATGTCGCCGGACCGGACACGGTCAAAGATGCCAGGGTAGAAGTGGCCGCGGACAGGGCACCGCCAACGGCTTCGTTGCCGGAATTCGTAAGGTTGCTGACGAAAACTGGGCCGGAGACATTGAGGGTGCCGCCGATTGTCGTGTTGCCAGATGTGAATGTCCCGGCCGACAGGGTACCAAAGCCGGCTAAGGAAGTACCGGAGAAATTGCTCGTCGGCACAGCGGGAACATAAGTGACGATCGGGTTGCCGCCGATGACGGCAGTGGTTTGACCATTGCCGTTTTGCACTATGCTTGATGCGCTAGCGCCTGACGCACCTTGCGGTCCCTGGGGACCGGTAAAGGCACCAGATGCGACATATCGCGCAAGGGTTTGGTCAATCAAGGCTTGGATCTGAACTAGAGTCACTCCGAAACCTGCTGAATTGTCTTCTGAAGCCGACGGCTGTGGCGTTCCGGTTGTGCTGAGGCCGAGGACTCGAGGCTGCTGATTGAACGACCCATCTGTTAGTTCCGATGTTGTGGTTGAACTGCTGGGCGACACTTCAGGGCCACGGGGCTCGGTGGGGTGCTTGGCAAGAGCTAACGGCTTGGCGGGGGCGTCGGCCCGATACCCTTCCGATGTTTTTCCCAGCGGGGACCCGCCGAGAGAAGCCAAAACCGCGTCGGCTTCCTGGCGCTGCCACAGCAGGGCGGTCTTGATTTCGTCCGCCTGTTGCGCGAGCGCTGATTCATTAACGCGGAAGACGGCGGAAAGGCCTTGCCAATAGAAGCTGCCAAAGCGCTGCAATGTGCCCAGAGCCAAGTGAGCCTGAGTTGCCTCCTCGCCGAAGCTTGATGCACTCATGCGAAAAACAGCCGAGAATTCCTCAGCGTAGAAGGAGGCGAAGCCTTGCCATCCCGAGACTAGGTTATGTAGCGTTGCCGAGATGGTGGAGCCTGACCGGACTGGAGAGGTGTTCCGGTCTTGTGCGCGCGCCTTGGGCACGGCCGAAAAGGTGATTATCATGAGCACGACGGTCAAGAAGGCCTTCTCTGCGGTTTGCAGAATGGTCAAAGCCTTTCTGTGACGCTCTTGCTGATCTTGCATGTATTGCAGTACCGCCTCAGGGGTCGTCAGCCAGTCGCGGTGAAACTTGTATGCGCGGATTCTGCCAGAGCGCGCCAACTGGCGCAGAAAGTCTGCGGAGTAAGGCGTGTCCTTGGCAATCCGCCCGATTGGAACCATGGCTCCAATCTCCTCTGCCGAGGGCAGAGGGTGAGTGGTCGCGGACATATGGATATTGAGTTGTTATTTGTTTTGGTTTCGCGGATGGCCCGAGGAGTTTGGTGGGCCTTCCAGAGGTCCCTTCCGTAAGCGGAAGAGAGTATCTACACTAAGTATAGCATAGGTAAGCGGTTCTGTCCATAGTAACCCCGTCGAATACGACGAGCTACGGCAGTAAGTTGACAGATCAGCTTCGCACGTCCGCTTGGGAAACAAGGCATTGTGGCCGTGAAACATCATCACGCGGTCGAATCGCCTGCTTCCTAAGGAGATATTGGAGGGGTCCGCTCGCACAGTCGAAGGCAGGGTGCCCTTGCAATCCAAAACAGCTTGGCGCTCAATTCTGCCGGTCTGGAGGTGGATATCTCCGCACGCTACACCACGGCGATATGATCGGTAATCTGAGAGCGAGTGCCGAAGCATGAAGTGCCGACCTGAAGACATGCTGCTGTTTGATCTGGATTACGGGGACCTGATTCGTCCGCCGTTCCGCATCCTCCACGGCCGCGGCTGGGGCCAGTGCACGAATCAAACCGAAGAGCACCTCATAGTCTACGGCCCGAAGCATGACAACGAGCGGTCGATTTTCGACACCTCCCCATATGTGCTGCCGCCCGGCGCAACTACGCCGGACTCCTGGGATTGTGAAGGCTTTCTTGTGCCGTCTGACAGGATGCTTCAGCGGTGGCGGGGCCACAGGCGCGGGCCGTTGGCGATTAAGTTCTGGAATCATCGGCACTTCTGGGTCAAAAGCCTCGGTGCCGACACCTACCGGAGCTCTTGGGACAACGGCGTTTTCGAGCCGAGCCAAATCAACTGGGCCATTCCCAACTTTTCTTATCAGGACATCGTGGACCGCCTGAGCATCTCTGGTGTGGATTGCACTCCGTCGCCATAGGCCCTCTGTCCTTCCGCCACTGTGGCGGGATGACAGAGGGCCGCCATTCGTCCTTTCAGGCGTAGAACCAGTTGCTTTTTTGCGCCCGGACCTCGAGTAGTTTAAATCGGAGCTATAATTCTTCTTTCGAAAGGAACCTCGATGACGCAGCAGTGTCCTGATTGCGCGGGTGGTGGCGTTCTCGGCGTCGGCAACGGTAAGTGCTCCAAGTGTTACGGGAGCGGGAGAATTGGTTCCATAGCGGACGACATCGCCGGCGGGAAGCGGCCTTGTCCGCACTGTCACGGCACGGGCAAATGCCCAACGTGTGGAGGAAGTGGACTCGTATCAGGTTCTACACCTTCGGCGAGGCCGCACGCGAACGCCGAGTTAAACCCATTTGACGACAAGGTTGCCGTAAGACTTTGCTGCCCAAAGTGCGGAGAGCTGGATTGGTTTGAATGGAGGTTCCTGGGCAAGCTCACCGATCCGGTGTGCGGCCACACCTGGTACGTCGGCTCAGGCATGTACACGATCCGGCAAGTCCAGGCGGTTTTCGAGGCCGCTGGCAGGATGGCCAAGTACATGACCTCTGGGATACACGGCGAAGGCGCTTGGGTCGCCAAGATTGTCGGTTGGTTCTGTGGTGTAGTCTTTGGCTTCGCTTTTCGGCTTGAAGCGGCGGCGTTTATGATTCCGATTCAGGCGATCGTGGGCCTGTGTCAACCGAATAAAGAGAATTCTGAGATCGTCAGCCGAAGCGTCGTCGTTGGGGTCTTCGCGGTTGCGGCTGGGATCGGGATCTATGCAGTCCAACAGGCCTCCGGGCCGCAGCCGGTTATACCCCGGCAGACAAGCGCGATGGTGGTACCGTCACAGCGAGGCATCCAGGTCCAGAGGAAGACGAAAATGAAGAAGTCAGTTGCCACACCAAGCTTCGATTGCGCCAAGGCCAGCACCTTGGTCGAGCTCCTTATTTGCCGAGATGGGCATCTCGCGTCCCTCGAGGCCGGGATGGCAACAGCCTACAATCAGGCACTGAACCGTCTGCCAGATGGTGGTCGCAAGGCCCTCAAACAAGAACACCTTGCCTGGTTTAGAAACTACAGCCGCACATGTAATCGCGCTGCCAACGACAACGACCGCGCCACCTGCGTCGCTAATTTCCTGTCCGCACGGACCACCGAGCTGAATAATCAGCGATAGTCCAGGTTCACTGGTGGCCTCAACGCCAGGACGTGCGGGTCGCAGTCTGTCACTCCTCATGGACAAGATGGAAAGTTCCCAAGAATGCCCGGTGGGCACAACAGATTGGACTGCTCTGATAACACGACCACCGGCACCGGCGTCTGGCAGCGCCGTTTGCCGAATGCGCAGAAACCAACACGACTGTAACCGACGGGACAACATTTCTGCAATGATGGGGGGAAATGGCCCGCGACCTCAAGGAATATCGCATCTTCTTCGCATCTCCTGAAGGCCTCCAAAAGGAACGGCTCGCTTTCAGGGACATCATCGCTGAGTACAACGAGTCGGAGTCGGGTCAGCGCGGAGTTCACTTCGTGGCCGTCGGCTGGGAGGATACGCAGCCTGGCATCGGACGTCCGCAGGCGAAGATCAATGAAGAGATCCGAACTTCCGACTATTTCCTCCTGATGTTCTGGGACCGATGGGGGACACCGCCCAACGGCGCTGAAAACTCCCCATATACGTCAGGAACAGAAGAGGAGTATTACGTAGCTAAGGGCTGTTACGACGATCCGCAGCATTCCTTACGAGAGATTGCGGTCTTCTTCAAAGGCGTCAGTCCGGCGCAATTGAACGATCCTGGTCTGCAACTGGAGGCCGTACTCCGTTTTCGCAAAAAGCTGGAAGCCTCGCGCGAGCTGCTTTTCCGCGCATTCGACCGGGACGCTGAGTTCGAGCGTCACCTCCGCCGATTGCTGGCGCAGTGGCGCCGGGACCATGAGGACGGCAACCTCGGCAAGGGACGGTCGGGCAGCCCACGACTACCGCTCATGCCGCCTCCCAGTGATGAGATCTCTTTTCCGAAATCCACCAGCCCTAATCAGGCTCTCCTCGAAGAAGCGTGGCGATGCGCCGAGGCAGGGAGGCTAACAGAGGCCGAAACCCTCTTTGCACGTAGCGCCGCCCGAGGTAACGATCCTGAAGCGTTCCGCAGCTATGGAGCTTTCCTCCTGCGAGCCGGTCGTCGAGCTCAGGCAGAAGTGATGTACGATCGCATCCTCGAACTGGCTTCCGCAAGCGATAGAACCTGGCAAGCGATCGCCTACGGCAACATCGGCCTGGTCCGAGAGCTCTCCGATGATTTTGCCGGAGCGGAAGAGATGTACCGGAAGTCCCTGGCCATTCACCAAGAACTGGGTGATCTGGACGGAGTGGCCCAGGTCCAGAACAATCTTGGCATTATCGAGAACCGGAAAGGGCACTTTGCACGAGCGGAGCAGCTATACCATCTGGCGCTGGAAAACGGCCGCAAAGCTAATCGAGACGATATTGTAGGTCGAGCTTATAACAACCTCGGGTTGCTCTATCGCGACAAGAGAGAATTTGAACAGTCCGAGCGCGCGCATTTGGAGGCTTTGGCGATTGCTGAACGGCGAGGCCGCACACAGGAGATCGCGACCGCGTGCGCGAATTTGGGCGTCTTGAACGTCGACTGGGGTAAACTGGTCGCCGCCGGCGAGATGTTTTCCCGCTCGCTTCTCTTGAGTCGTCAACTGGGATTTCAAGAGGGCATCGCAATCTCAAGTGCCGGCCTGGGAGCTGTTTTCCTTAGCCAGGGAAACGCAGAACGCGCCGAGTTGTCGTTCCGCGAGGCTCTAAACATCAATATTCAGATGGAGCGAAGCGATGGCGTGGCAAGCGCGTTGCTGAATCTCGGCGTTATTGAGGTGCAACGAAGTCAGCTGGAATCTGCTGAGCGTTTCCTTCAGGCCGCACTTAGTACCTATTCTGAGATCGGCGAGCCTGCTGGCCAAGCGACGTCTGAAGAGTATCTTGGCGAAGTCTATCGCGGGCGCGGCGATACAGAAAAGGCGCGACAACTTTGGAACCAAGCCCACCAGCGATTTGAGAAAATGGGACTCTCCGCGCGGGCCGAGGGAATACTGAAACGTCTCAGAGCTTTAGGCTAAGACCTGGGCGAACTGGCGCCGCCGCGTGTTGAATTCCTCTTATTTATGAGGGAGGCCCTGGCGGAGATGGTCGAAGAACATTGTGGTCGCAATCCAGCGCGCCATACTTCACGCGTGGCCACCTCAGGGCGGCTCCGGTACCTCCGAAGGCATAAACGTCGCAGTTCGATCAATCGCCGGGCGAATCATTCAGTGCGCTGGCGCTGTTGATCATGCAAAGTCACGCAGCCAAACGTTGTATAATGTGTGACGTTCGTTGCCAAACGGCGTTGGCCGACACCATGCCTGACACTGTTCCGGTTCCTCTCGCGGACCTGTTAATCGACGCTGAGAACCCACGGCTCCCGCAGCCGAACGTGGGGCAACGCGAAGCGCTTCGGGCTATCGCCACACACCAAAACAAGAAACTCCAAGCCCTAGCCAGGGATATCGTCCAGCACGGTCTCAACCCGTCGGACCTGCCAATTGTGATGCCGCTTAAGGACGACCTCAAACGATATGTCGTCGTTGAAGGAAATCGCCGGCTAACGGCACTGAGAGCGCTGGAAAACCCAGAGTTTCTAGTGGACGCCGTTAGCCCCGGTGTACTGAAGGAGATTCGGAGGCTTAGCAAGCAATACCAAGATTCCCCGATTGATTCGGTTATGTGCGCCTCCGTCAGAGACCGAGATGAGGCCCGGCATTGGATCGAACTGCGGCACACGGGCGAGAACGCGGGAGCCGGCATTGTGCCTTGGGGCAGCGACGATGCTGCAAGATATCGCGCTAGGACGGTCGGATTGGAAATACAATCGCAGGCCTTGAATCTGTTGGAACGTCGAGGCGATCTGACACCCGAAGGCCGCCGTAAGATCCCGGCGACAAGCTTGAAGCGCCTATTGGAGACACCGGCAGTCCGCGCAAAACTTGGCTATGAAGTAGTGGAGGGCCAACTATATCTCCTGGCCGACGAAGATCGCGTAGCGAAAGGGCTGTTGTATATAGTCGAGAAGTTGGTCTCCGGGGACGTCAAGGTCAGAGACATCTACACAGCGTCGCAGCGCGTTAAGTTCGCGACCGATCTGCCAAGACACGTCACCGTAGTCCCGACCGCGAAGCCTGGAGAAGGTGTACCCGCCAGCGGCGATGGCAAGCAAGTATCGCTGAAGGCGAAGAAAGGCGGCGCGGGCATCAAGGCTCCCCGGAATCGGGACAAGTTGATTCCTCGCGACTGTGCGCTAAATATCGTTGATCCCCGGCTGCGCATAATCGAACGAGAGTTAAGGCGTCTCAGTTTGGCGGAGTATACGAACGCGGTCAGCGTCCTGCTGCGAGTGTTCATCGAATTGAGCGCGGATGCCTATATTGACGCCATGAAACTTGCCACGACCTCTCCAGAAAAGACCCTGTCGAACAAGATCCAGGAAGTCATCAATCATCTGGTTAGTCGCAAGAAGCTAACAGGGCAGCAAGCCAAGTCAGCTCGTGCGGTCTGCAACCCAACCTCTGTGTTGGTCCCGACGTTGACCCTCATGCATCAGTACATCCATAATCAACACACATTTCCTGCACCTGCGGACCTGCGCGCATTTTGGGACAGCTTCCAGCCCTTTGTGATCGCGATTTGGGCACCATAGGAACGAATGGGCCAAGCGAGGCGCTGATTCTTCGGACCGTCTTCGATGCCATACTACACACCACTGCGTTATCCAGGGGGGAAACGCCGCTTAGCCCCCGTTATGATGAGCCTCTTGGAGGCAAACCGTCTAAAAGATGTGGACTACGTTGAACCGTACGCGGGTGGCGCAGCGATCGCGTTAGCACTCCTTATGGAAGAATATGCGTCCAGGATCCACATCAACGACCTCAGCCGTCCAGTTTATGCATTCTGGCATTCGGTCCTAAACAACTCGAAGGAATTGTGCCGTCGTATCGAAACAGTAAGTCTAACGATGCCGGAGTGGCGGCGACAACGCGCAGTATACGAACGACGTGAAACAGCCCCTCTTGAAGAACTGGGATTCTCGACCCTATTTCTGAATCGTACTAACCGGTCGGGCATCATCGCTGGCGGAGTAATCGGCGGCAAGCGTCAAGACGGAACTTGGCGACTTGATGCCCGGTTCAATCGAGCCGAGCTTGCGCAGCGAATTCGAAGGATCGCCAGGTATCGGAGTCGCATTTTACTATACCAGTCCGACGCTCTTGAGTTCACAAAGCAGGTCCTCCCGACAATTGGTACGAATACGTTTGCCTTTTATGATCCTCCATACATCGAGAACGGCAAAGACCTATACTTAAACAACTATGAGTTGGTCGACCATCGTGAACTAGGTGACCGAATTTGCCTGCTTGAAAGCCCGTGGGTCGTAACTTATGACTACGCAGCTGCCAGGTACAACCTCTATCGGCGCCACCGGCGCATGGTATACGGCCTTGGGTATTCTGCTCAGAGTCGCTATCAAGGGAAAGAGGTGATGTTTCTGTCTAACAGCCTTGATCTTCCCAAACAGTGGCGGCGTTCGAAGAGTATCCGGCTGACGCCGCCGCGCAGTGACTATCCACTCTATGGAAGGATGGAGGGCATGAGGCAGATGCCGAAGGAAGATAAACATCGTCCGAAGGGATCGCCGGACACAACCGCCGATCAAACCCGCCATTCCGCGCGGGGGCGGCTTTGATCGTGGATGAAGTACTGTAGTAGATCGGGCTTGAGCCAGCGAGGTGCCGGCCCCGATCCGAGAAGTTACTCCACGCGCTTGCGGTGCAGATGGATCGCCTAGTTTCGTCGAACGACGGGGCTTGCAAGTCCTGATGGGCCGCTAAGCAGACAATAGAATCCGATTGTCTTTACGCATCTTATTGGCGGGTCTATACTTGTATCAAATCTCGCGTCAGCGCCTCTAGCGGGCCGGCTTCGAGCGATAGGACAATCATGCAAGTACGACAACTACATATCAAAAACTTCCGAGGGATCGCCGAGGGCAAGGTGGACTTCGCTGGCCACACCCTCTTGGTCGGTGGAAACAACATCGGCAAATCCACTGTTTGCGAGGCGCTTGATCTCGTGCTTGGTCCAGAGCGCTTGGGTCGGCGACCCGTCGTTGACGAGCACGATTTCTACCGTGGCCAGTACCTCAACGGCGAAGGCAAGCCGGTTGAGATTGAGATTCGGGCCGTGCTGACGAGCTTGTCGGCAGAGGCTGAAAAACAGTTTTACCGGCACCTGAGGCGTTGGGACGAGAAGCAGCGAGTCTTTGCCGATGAAGGCAACTCGGGTCCGGAGGTCGGAGACGCTCCAGGGACAATGTGGGCGCTGCCGGTGCTTTTCATTGGCCGCTACGACCCGAAAGAGGACGATTTCATCGGCAATACGTTCTTTGACCATCCTCAGGAGAATGTGGATGAGGAAAATGACGAACCGGAGGCACTCCTGGGAAGTGGGCGAAAGAAGTTCACGCGCGAACACAAACGCCTCTGTGGCTTTCTCTTTCTGCGCGCCCTCAGGACCGGATCTCGCGCATTGACCTTCCAAAGGGGCTCTTTGCTGGATACCGTCCTTCGTCTTCCCGGCAGCGGCCTTGCGGAGATGTGGCAGGACACACTCAAGCGCCTGCGCGAACTGGACCCGGCGATTGGCGAGATTGAGCAGCTCAAGGGGGTATCAAAGGAGATCCGGGAGAGGATGGCACAGTTCGTAAATCTCACCCCTGGGGATAATGCCACGGGTTTCTTCGCCTCTGACCTGACCCGCGAGCACCTGCGGGAGGTCGTCCGCCTCTTCGTCTCCGCAGAACCGAGCGCCTACCTGCTGCCTTTTCAGCGCTTGGGCACCGGCTCCGTGAATCTACTGGTGTTTGCGCTTTTGACTTTCATAGCCGAACTCAAAGATAGACAGGCTGTGATCTTTGCGATGGAAGAACCGGAAATTGCATTGCCGCCGCATACCCAACGGCGGGTGACCCGCTTTGTCCTGAGCCAGATGGGACAGGCGATTGTTACCTCCCATTCCCCATACGTTATAGAGCAGTTCCAGCCGGAGCAAATAGTTGTCCTGGCCCGAGCCGACCAAGGAAAGCTTTCGGGGATACCGATTGACCTGCACGGCATTAAGCCGAAAGTGTTCGCCAGAGAGCGGCGGCAGTTCGCTGAGGCCATTCTGGCGAACGCGGTACTGGTGGTGGAAGGCGCTACCGAAGCGGCCATCTTCCCGGCTGCGTCGTCGGTGCTGGAGCAGGACTTGGGCAGTGAAATCTACAGCCATTTTGACATCGCTGGCGTAACGGTTTTTGACGCTGGCGGTGACGGATCGACGCCGCAGTATGGTCCCTGCTTTGCGGCCCTTGGCAAGCGGTCCTTCTGCTTCTATGATAAGCCGAATAGCCAACTCTCGGCAGACGCGATCACGAAACTTGCCAGCTACACACAAGTCTGGGAGTCCTCAGAAAAGGGAGTTGAATCGCTCCTTGTCAAAGAGCTGCCGGAGGCGGTTCTCCGCCGTTTCCTCGACACCGTAAAAGATCGGGCGGACTTCCCACAGGTTGGTACGGTGATGGATACCTTGACGGAACCCGAAGTGCGAAGCCTGGGTCAGAAGGTTTTGGAAGCGCGCAAGGGAAATAACTATGGCTACGCCTCCCTGCTTATCGCCCAATGCAACGGCAGCAGCGAGCTTCCCGCGACGATCCGCGAGATCCTGCTGGCGATTCACAAGTCTTTGACACCACCGCCCGCCCCGAAACCCGCAGAAGGCAGCGCCGCGGCGACGCCTGACCAGCCCAAATCGACGCCGGCCAAAGACGGCGCGGAGGCAGGCACGTGAGCAGCATCACACTTTGCGACAAGCGAAAGGCGATTATAAAGCAGGAGGGTCACGTCTTGGTGACTGGCGGGCCGGGGTCGGGCAAGACCACGGTGGCCCTGCTGAAGGCAGCAGACGCATCTCACTCATTGAGGCCGGGCGAGGAGATTCTATTCCTGAGTTTTTCTCGCTCCGCGATCCAGCAGATACTCCAGAAGAGCCAGGATCTCCTAAACCGCGATGAGCGTTCGCTTATCCGCGTCCAGACGTATCATGCGTTTTGCATTGAGCTTCTTGAATCCCACGGACGCCTGCTTTCCGGACGCCGGTGCAAGTTCGTTGTGCCCGGAGAGGAACGCCTCCGGAAGGCTGGCTTTGAAGGCCGCTGGGATGCCGAGCGAGAACGGATGGCCAGCCAGGAGAGCGCCTTTTGTTTTGACCTGCTGGCGCCAGGTGCCGCCGACTTGTTCGAGAAATCAACAGCCGTTCGTACCCTGCTAACCTCCAAGTTCCCGATGGTAATTTGCGACGAGTTCCAGGACACCGACGATGACCAGTGGCGAATCGTCCAGGCTATGGCGATGTCAGCTACCATGTGCTGCCTCGCGGACCCGGAGCAGCGAATCTTCGACTACCGGCCGAACGTCAACCCGCTGCGGGTTCAACAACTCAGAGAGAAGCTGGCTCCCGCCGAGTTTGGCCTCGGCAGCGAGAATCATCGCAGTCCCAACGGAGGCATCCTTCAGTTCGCGGATTGTGTCCTCCAAAACAGAGTTCCCCTTCCCAAAACCAACGATGTGACGTTCGTCATTTACCACGGCAAAGACTTTGAGACGATCTTTCATGCCGCCACCGTGTGGACCTTCAGCGAGATCCGAAAGCGAGGAGTTGAGCACCCCTCGGTCGCTGTGCTTTGCAGAAATAACAAATTCGTCGCCACATTGTCCGACATTCTCCAGACACAACATACCTTTAAAGGCAATACTCTCCGGCCCATCGAACACGGCGTGGTGTGGGATGCGGAACTTGCCGTCGCTGCGGCAGTAACCGTTGCTTCGATCATGGAATGGTTATCTGGTGATGCGACAACCCTTGCGAAGACGCTCAATCTGCTGTGTCGTTATTATCAGCTCAAGAATGCGGAGAAGACCACGAAGAAAGCAGCAGATGCAGCGTTGAAATGCACCCAGATGGCTGAAGCGGTGGAGGCTGGGTCAGCCATCCGGAGTAAGGCGCTTCAGCAGTTTCGCAAGGCCTTCACTGATGGTATCAATTTCGTCGGCGACCCTATGAAAGACTGGGTGCGCGCTCGGAGCGTCCTTCAATCGGTCACCGGTTTTGAGGACGTGTTTGGGGACGCCAGTATGGTCAGATTGTTCGGAGCCCGCGAAGCCTTGGTGTCTGGCTTGGCGGACCTCTGGCTTGCCGCGGCATCTTATGTCGGCGCGGCGGAAAGGGTGAGGACGATTTTAGACCGGCAGCGGCTCCTGGAAAGCGAACGGACCCCGCATGGCTGCATGCTCATGACGATCCACAAATCGAAAGGTAAGGAGTTTGACGGCGTCGTGTTGGTGGAAGACGCTCACCGGGCACCATTCTTTGACACGGCCAGAGAACCGGCGCCGTTCGAAAGAAGCCGGAGGCTGCTCAGAGTGGGGTTGACGCGTGCGAAGCACTTCGTCACGATCATACGGCCGAATGGAGCGACGCCGCTCGTCGGCTAGCTGACCGGAGTGTTGCCCGCTGCATTTGAATTCTCATCGGGGGGGACGGCGAGGTTCCTCTCAGCGCAATTGGGGTGTGTTGAAACGTGAGGCGGGCCGCAGCTACAAAAACGACTACAGCGGTTTTCCCGGGCCCAGGAAAACCGCTGTATCTATTTGATTCCATTGGTCGGGGCGGGGCGATTTGAACGCCCGACCCCCTGCGCCCAAGGCAGGTGCGCTACCAGGCTGCGCTACGCCCCGACATTCTACTTGTCTGATTCTAAATCACTTTCTCCGGTCATGCAATGGCTTCTGATCTCGACCCAGCGATTCCGCAAATCGGGGATGGCTCTGCCGGCAGTATGCTGATCTGGCGTGAGTGGTCTGCGAATGGCGGCGGAAGTTGTAATGGATTTAGAAGGCGGAACGGTGTTGACAACTGCCATGCGCCTTGGTTTTTCGGCCCGGCGGCAATGGGGTGACAGCCGCGTCCGAACGGAGGTTGATCCTGCCGAACGAGCTTCCGCAACGTGTCGAGCACGAGCGCAGGGCCGCCAGCATCCCGAGTGGTTCAATTGGGTCAAGCAATATGTCGACTGGCAGACATACTCCGTCGCCGCCGCCTCGGCAAGCTCAAGCCGCGGCGCCAATGACGAGACCCCCGCAAACGCAGCCGAGCGCGAGAAATCTACGCCTCTCCCATCGACGAGGAAGAACCGCCCGATGAACTCGTCCTTCTATTCCCTTCTGGCATCTCTGCCCCGGACTGGAGTTTCATTCGGTCCTGTTGTTCACGGAAGCTAGAATAGCGGCTCTGCAGGACGCGGACGACCATGGCAGTCTGGCACCGGTACGGCCCGCGTGCGAAACCGCCTCGGTTCGTTGCGTGCATCGGCTGCCGCGGCCGGCCTTTGCCACCGGGGATTGCTCAGCCAGCAATACAGATGGCCGGGGTCAAACGACGACAACAGCAGCATTGCCATAAGCAAGAAGGCGGCTCCTCCAGAGGAGCCGCAAGCACAACGCCAAAGAGGTAACTACCGGAACGAAACTCCTCACCAGAAGGCATGGAGCACGCTGCCCCGCAGCGTGTCCATGCTTGTCTGCCGGCACACTCAGAACGTTGCCTTTAGATGCAACTGGAGGCTGCGCGCCGGTTGCTGGCCCGTAGCTTGTCCGAAGGTGCCCGAGCTCAGGTCCCCATTGACCCCAGTGAGGTTAGTCCGATTGAAGAGGTTGAATATTTCGGCTCTCGCCTCGATCTTCAGCCTCTCGCGAATCGGGAACAGTCTGCCAACGGTCAGGTTGATGTTGTTGTAGCCCTCGTTGTTATAGGTGTTCCGGCCGAGGTCACCTTCTTGCCCGAGCGCGGGAACCGGAAATGCGGAAGCCGGGAACAGGCCGTTCAGGTAGTTATTTTTCCCTGAGCTGACATTGGTTCCGAACGAGGGTGCGTTAGGAGAGTCGAAATTGCTTCCATCGGCGTTGTAATCGCCGCCTTTGTTGCCGATCACTTGACCGGCAGCATTGTACACGGGTACAAAGCCTTGGCTAGTGAATACCGTGAAAGGCAGCCCGCTCTGCAGCAGCCAGATTCCGCTGATTTGCCAGTCGCCCAGCAAGGACCTTTCCCACTGCGCGTCGTACGTCTTCGGTGTGGTCCAACTCAAGTCGAATGCAAACTGCTGGCGAATATCAAAATCAGAACGGCCGCGCTGAGCAGCCAGGTTGTAGTTCGTCATCACCTGGTCTGCACCATTGGCCCCTGTACCTGTAGCCGCTGCTCCGCTATCCAACGAACCGGAACCGGTGAAGTCGTCCAACGCCTTTCCATACGTGTAGACCGCCCCAAACGTGAGTCCGTGCGAGTATTGGCGGCGCAACTTAACCGAGCCGAAGTTACCGATCGAATTGGCGTCGGAAGTGGCGTACTGTATCGTCGAGAAGTTGGGGTTCAGACGGCCCAACGTGCCATTGTTGATGATCAGACTGTCTGTGTAGCGATTGACGTCCTGGTTGAACACGGGCAGGTGGTGCGCCTCGGTTGCCGAATAGTTAACCTCGAGGACAAGACCCTTCATCAGCTCCTGCTGCACGCTCAAACTCCACGCCTCCACCTGCGTCAGTTTGTAGTTCGAGTCGATGCCACCGATTCCCGCGGGTGACAAGACGCCATTGATGTAAAGCGCACCAGTCGTGGGATTGATGGTGGCGTTGTTGGTTGGCACCACCGGACACGATATTGTGAAGCCAGCAGGCGGCTGACACAATTGGAAGTTAATCGTCTGTCCCTGACTTACGGCGAGATACGGGTAATAGTAGTTTGGCAGGTTGCCTGCTGTCATATCCGTGAGGTGCAGATATGGCGGCTGGTCGGCGAACATGCCGAACCCGCCTCTGATCGACGTCTTGCCTTTGCCAAAGACATCCCAGGCGAACCCTACGCGTGGAGTGAGAGCCCAGATATTGTGGTCGAGCACCTTGGAGCTCGGGCTGAGCTCGACCGTGCCAGCCGCGACTTGGCCAAACAACCCCGAGCCTTGTCCCAGGTTGAAGTCGCTCAACTGAGGACTATAGATAGAGAAAAAGTTGCTCATCATGTCGTAGCGAACGCCAAGGTTCACCGTGAGACGAGGGGCCACTTTCCAATCGTCCTGAATGAAGACGCCGCTGATGAGCGCACGGTAGTTGCGGTAATAGGGCGCTTCCTGATGGTTCACGAGACTGACCGGAGTTGCGCTCTCGCTTACCGCCTCATCTTGGATAAAGTCGAGCAGACTATCGAAGTTATACGACGGCCGGTCAAAGGCTCCGGCCTGCTCATCGTTTTCGCGGACGTTGTTCTGCGCGAAACCGATTTTGAGCGTGTGGCCCTTAACCATCGCGGTCAGGACGTCGCGCCAGCCAACGGTCTGCTGGGTGAAGTTGCCGGGCCCCCAGTTGCCGAAGCCCGAAATCCCGTTCACGTTGATATTGGGTACGGCGAATTCGGGACTCGATCCGTTTTGTCCGTACGGGCGAATGATGTTCGCCCCACCTTCGTTTAAGAGGGTCGGACTGAAAGTATGGGTCCAATCCGCGTTCGCAAACGTGGAATGGCCCGCGCTGGGCGCTGCGAATGCCGGTCTGACACTGGTGCTCGTAGAGGTGGTGGACATCCGCATGATATCGAGATAGAAGCGGTCGCTGTCGCTCATGTAGTAGTCACCGCGGCCATTCCACTGAACGCCGTCTTTTGGCGACACGTTCGTGTAGGTAATGTTGCCGTACGCGTCAAGGCCCGCGGGGATTCCCACAGGCAGGGGGAAATAGCTTCCAGTGATCTGGCCCACGGTTACGACATCGGGGCTGCTGGCGGTGGCGTAGTGGAGTGGTGGAGCCGCGGTAAGGGCTTGAAGGGCGACCGTATTCGGGAGATTCGCCTTTGCCCAGGTAACAAAATCCTGTGTTTCGACTGTGGCGCTGCCTGGGCTGTCGATGGTCGACCGAAGAACATCGACGGCTCCGAACCAGAATAGCTTGTTCTTGATCGCTGGACCGCCCAACGCGGCGCTTACTTCGTCCCGGTGGGACGAAGGCAGTTGCGACGGATCGAACTTCGTTCTGGCGGACAAGTCGTTGTTGGTAAAGTAGTAATCGACGTTTCCGTGCAACTGGTTGCTGCCGGAGCGCGTATAGACGTCCACAATCGCACCGCCATTTCTCCCCTTTGATGCGTCGAAGTCATTGGTTCGTACCTCGACGGATTCGACAATTGCCGGATTAGGGGAAAAGGACGTGCCGCCCCCGCGTGACGGAGTATTTGTTTGGGCGCCATCGATATCGTACCCGTTCTCCTCCTGCCGCAATCCGGCAGCGTTGATGTTGATGGCGTATTCGTTCGTGTAACTGTCGGAACCTTTAGCGGTGACGGCACTGCCGGTGAGGCCGGGCGCCAAGGTCGTCAGACTGTAAACGTTCTGTCCCAACAAGGGCGTTTCCTGAACCGTTGATGCCTGGATCACCGACCCGGTTTCAGCCTTGACAAGGTCGACGGCCCCTGCCGCCTCGGTCGTCACGACGAGCTTTTGTTCCATCGAAGCGATGTCTAATGTAGGCTCAACCGTTCGAATTTGGCCAACAGGAATCTCAAGATCCTTCAGTTCCAAAGTTCTGAAGCCAGACTTCTCGATTTGGACGCCGTACGTCGAGGCCGCAATACTCTCGATTCGGAAATAGCCGGAGTCATTGGTTGTGGTGCTCTTCGACACCTGGGTGCGGCTGTCCGTTATGGTCACCTTCGCACCAGGTACGACACCGCCGCTTTTGTCGCGAACTATCCCCTCCAGGCCGCTCAAGAACTGACCGAAAGCGGTCAATGAGGCAAGACAAAGCATCGACATTACAATGAGTGAACGTCTCAATTGAACTTCCATGGAACCTCCTCTTAGCGGCGCTGTCGCCAAAAGACTCTACCAACCCCTCGTCTGGCCGAGGCACGACCCTAATGTCGCTCGGACGAACAGTGATCGAGCGTAGCCCACCCAACTCGGGGGCGCAACGTAATGAACAGTCTTTTTACAGTAAGAGGAAGTCCACGCTCCCGCCAACGCCAACGAAGCGCGGCATTGGCCCTGAAGTCTTATGGAATTCAGGAGCGAGACTGTCAAGTGGCAGTGCTGTCTCCAAGATATGGAAGATCTGTGGCGTTGGGGGCGACCCAGCACCGCTACCATTTCGGGGGGTGCCTTCGGATCCTGGCTCAGCACACCGGGCGAAGCCGCTCCGTGCTTGGTGAGGTCCGTGTCGGCTGTCGGCTTGGCAGATGTTTCTTGTCGATGTAACAGCCGCTCGGGGTGGCATGTACGTCATTGATTGTAAGTCGGTTATAACCACATTTGGAACGGTAACCGTACGCAATAAAATGGACCTTTACGGATGCCCTCCGTTCTGATACAATTTCTCTCGCAATGGCCCGCGAGGCCTGGTGGGGGGCAAGCATTCACTACCGCAGCCAAGAGCGCTTCGGACGCGCAAGCCGTCCGGAAAGTGACTTTGACAGCTGAAATGGCATTTGGCAACGCAGTTCCGATTGAGCTTGGAAGCCGTGAACTGGTACTCCGGGAGCTGAATCAGATCTTGGAAAGCCGTTTCTTTCGCAAGGCTGCACGATCCAAGCAGTTCCTTCGATATGTGGTTGAATACGCCCTGGATGGCACTGAGCCAATCAAGGAACGCACAATCGGCGTGGAGCTGTTCGGGCGTCGCCGCGACTACGCCACGGGCGATGACCCGGTAGTTCGCGTCCAGGCGGCCGAAGTTCGTCGCAGGCTTGACCAGTACTATCGAGCACTCACCACTCCGTCGGCAATCCGCGTTCAACTCCCCGTGGGCTCCTATTCCCCAGTCTTCAGCGAGGCGCCGGTTGAGCCGCCACTCAGTCCCGTTCCGTTCACGCCATCCCGGCCTCCAGATGCCGGCCTGGCTGATCGCTTGGGCAGCTTGGCGAAATCCTGGGTGGCTGCTTTGATATGCGCGATCCTGCTGGTCGCTGGCGCGGTCGCGGTCGGGGTCCGGGGCTCGCGCGCATCCCAAAAGAAGGCAGCGATTGATGAGTTCTGGGCACCAGTGTTCGCGACCCCGCAGCCAGTACTCGTCTGTCTGTCCATGCCGGTGGTATACCGGCCGGCGAAGGCGCTATACGACGAGTATGCACGGCAGCATCCCGGAACATTTAAGAATCCGATTGAGAGACTCGGCGCATTGCCCCTGGATCCGCACCAGAAGATCGCCTGGGGCGATATGGCGAGGACTCCGGATTACGGAGTCGCGCGGGGTGACACATACGCGGCCATCGCGCTCGCAACTCTCATGGGCAAGATTGGTAAGCCAGACCAGGTCCGGATTGGCTCGGACTATTCATTCGGCGACTTGAAGAACTCGCCCGCGGTGGTTGTAGGTGCCTTTAACAACCGCTGGACGCTGCAAATCACGTCCGCTCTGCACTTTGCGTTTGTCACCGATGGCGCTCGCTTCGGGATTCGCGAACAGGGCGCCAATGGCCGATACTGGGAACGGCATTACGGAAGGAACCGGGAACCCGTCGACGACACTGCGCTAGTGGCCCGGCTGCTGGACTCGGCCACTGGGCAGTTTACGATGATCGTAGCCGGTATTGGCACGGAAGGCACGCAGGCGGCAAGCGAATTGGTTACCCGTCCAGAGTTGTTGGAGCCGGCAATGCGGACGCTTCCTCCGGGTTGGCAGAAGAAGAACATCGAGATTCTTCTGCAGACACAGGTGACTGATTTCGTACCTGGTCCTCCTCGTGCAGCCGCCGTGTACGTCTGGTAAGGGCGGTGCTGTTGGGCGAGGTGGAACATCCACGTTGCTGTGTGCGGGACGTCGCCGGGCACGCCGCTGGAGAAACATGCGTTTAGACATCCATTCCCGGGAGTCTCACTAGCTCAAATGCGTTTGGGACGACGTCACTTTCTTTCGTTTTCACTCGCCGCAGCAGCCGGGTACGTGACACCCCGATGCTATTCGCAGCAAGGCATGGGCGGTCACGTCGCAGCCGCTCAAAAGAGAGCCGCGGCATCCGGCCGGCCGTTCAACGCGTATTTTACCGATGTTGCCGCCTCGGCGGGTCTGACGAAGACCATGGTCTATGGCGGCATAGATCACAAGGAATACATTATCGAGGCAGACGGCTGCGGTTGCGCCTTTCTCGACTACGACAACGACGGTTGGATTGACATCTTTCTGCTCAGCGGAACTCGTCTCGAAGGAGCTCCTCCTGGAGCTTCGAATCGCCTTTACAAGAACAATCGTGACGGGACCTTCACGGATGTGACTGCGCAAGCGGGTCTCGAAGCAGTTGGCTGGGCGAATGCTGTCTGTATCGGCGACTACAACAACGACGGATACGAAGACCTTTTTTGCACCTACTGGGGACAGAATCGCCTCTATCGCAATCTGGGAAATGGGACGTTCAAGGATGTGACCAAAGAAGCCGGGTTGGAGAGTCCCGAGGTCAGATGGGGGGCGGGCTGTTCCTTCCTCGACTACAACCGCGACGGCCACCTCGATCTCTTCGTTTCGAATTATCTCAAGTTTGACCTGGAGCACGTGCCAAGGCCCGGTGCTTCGGTCAATTGCAACTGGAAAGGAATTCCGGTAAACTGTGGTCCGCGAGGCCTTCCTTATGGGAGGCATTCGCTGTACCGGAACAACGGCGATGGCACCTTCACGGATGTGAGCGTTGAGGCTGGAATTGCCAAGCCGTGGCCAAGCTATGGCATGACAGTCGTAGCCGCAGACTTCGACGAAGATGGCTGGCCCGACATTTACGTCGCGTGCGACTCCACTCCAAGCCTGCTCTTCATGAACCAGCATGACGGAACTTTCGTTGAAGATGCCGTTGCTCGCGGTGTTGCGTTGAGCAGCGACGGAGGCGAACAGGCCGGCATGGGTATTGGGGTTGGCGATTACAACACGGACGGGCATCTCGACATTTTCAAAACCCACTTTGTCAACGATAACGACGTCCTCTATCGAAATGACGGCAAAGGCAATTTCGACGATGTTACGTACGCCGCAAAACTGGGCGTCGAGACCCGCTTTATCAGTTGGGGAACCGGCATCTGCGATCTGGATAACGATGGGTGGCCAGACATTTTCTTCGTAACCGGCAGCGTGTATCCCGAGGTGGAGAAGATTCTGCCGCAAAACCCCGACAAATCTCCTCGGATTCTTTTCCGGAATCTGGGAAACGGAACGTTTGAGGAGATCGAAACCGCAGGTCCGGGCATCTCGACTCCGCATTCAAGTCGCGGCTGTGCTTTCGGAGATTTTGACAACGACGGCGACATGGACATCCTGATTTTCAACATGAACGAGCCACCGTCGCTCTTGCGAAACGATTTGAAGAGCAATCACCATTGGCTAAAGGTGAAGCTGATTGGGACGAAGTCGAACCGCAGCGCCATCGGCGCTCGAGCGCTGGTTCGCTACAGCGGGCGAACTCAGGCGCAGCCAGTTCTGAGCCAGTCGAGCTACTATTCTTGCAGCGATTCCCGCCTTCATTTTGGCTTGGGAGAAGCGACGGCCGCGGACATAACGGTCCATTGGCCAAGCGGTGCAACCGAAACTTATCGGTCTATAAAGTGCGATCGGCTTATTACGATCCGGGAAGGCAAAGGGATTGTTCCGAACTTCGGTTGGGCACGGTCCTAGGCGTACACTTGGGGGACAAGAGGATACCACTTCATCTTCCCTGCCTGGCACTGTTTGCCGTATTGAGCGCCACCGCGACCGGTCAGCAACGCCCGGCACCCGTTGCGTCCATAGAGTCCCTCATCCGCAGCGGCCAATTGGATCAAGCCCTGCAACTCACGCGCTCCACATTGCGGGAGAGCCCGGGCGACGCGCGCGTTTGGACGCTGCAGGGCATAGCCCTTTCACTCCAGAACAACAGCCATGACGCTTTAGCTGCATTTGACGCGGCTCTTCGCTTGTCACCAAACTTGATTTCCGCACTGAAAGGCAAAGCCCAGATCCTTTATCGCATGGAGCCCGGTCAGGCTCTACCAACCCTGCGGACATTGGTAAAGCTCGCCCCGACAGATGAGGTTGCGCATGAAATGCTGGCCGTGGTGGAGGCCAGAGCAGGAAACTGCGCAACCGCGGTCGGCCATTTCGAATCCAGCGCAAGAAGCGTTGCCGGCCACGCCGCCTCACTTGAACTTTACGGCCACTGTTTGCAGCAGACGAGGCAAGTGCAGAAAGCCCTGGCGGCATTCCAGCAGCTGGTTTCGCTTGTTCCTGAACGAGCCTCTGCAAGGTACGATCTTGCCGTCCTGCAGATGGAAATGAAGCAACATACTGCCGCGCTCACAACGCTTGAGCCCTTACTGGGGCCTGATCAGTCAGATCCTGACGCCTTCACCCTCGCGGCGGAAGCCTACGAAGCGGCAGGGGATACTCCTAATGCCGTGTCTCATCTGCGGCAGGCCATTGTTCTGAATCCCAAAAACGCCGCTTACTATACTTCCTTCGCCATCCTCTGCCTTGACCATGAGTCCTTCGAAGCAGGCATCAAGATGCTCACGTTCGGACTCCAGCAGATCCCCAGAGATTCTTCTCTCTATGTGTCTCGCGGACTAATGTACGCTCAACTCGCCCAATACGATAAGGCGGAAGCCGATTTCAAGATGGCCGGGAGTCTCGATCTGAAGCAGAGTCTCAGTTCATACGCCATGGATCTGGCGGAAGTGGAGAAGGACCGTCCGGATTTGGCGCTAGAGAAGGTGCGTGCCCAGTTGCGCTCTCATCCAACCAGCGCACAGCTCTACTACCTGCTTGGAAAGCTGCTTGAGCAGGACGCGTCGGCTGGTGATGTCCGGAGCTCGCAAGAAGCGATTGCGGCTGCGTTGAAGGCTGTCGAGCTGAAGCCAACCTTCGTATCGGCGCGGGACCTTCTTGCGAGTCTGTATCTGAGCGCTGAACGGTATCAGCTCGCAAAGGAGCAATCGGAACTGGCGCTGAAGGAGGATCCTCTAGATCAAGCAGCCATTTACCACCTGATCGTCGCTCTGCGGCATTCAACCTCCGCCGCCGATCGTGAGGAGCTGCAGAAGTGCGTGAAGCGGCTCGCTCAAGCGCAACAGGCCGGGCGCGAGCGCGATCTGAAGAACAAGTCATTCAAACTTCTGGCGGAACCGAAGAGCGGTAAATCGGACTGAGGGCCCGGAAGCTGCCTTACCGAAAATTGTGCACTTCCGCCGCGGCGCCTTCGGGCAGGGCAGCCACACGGGCGGCTTTCACTGAGACTACGTCATCAATGTTTTGCAGCACGCCATCAATCAGCAGAAATGGCTCGCTCAGCACCACGAATTTGAAGCGATCGAAAATGTCGGGCGCGAGGATCACGTTGAAGACGCCGGTTTCATCTTCGACGCTGAGGAAGACGAAGCCCTTGGCGGTGCCCGGGCGCTGGCGCACGATCACAGACCCGGCAATCCGCACCAGGCGGCCGTTGGGCAGGCGTGCCAGATCGGCGGCGCGGGTCACGCCGAATGCGTTCATTTCCGCGCGGCGATGCGCCATGGGATGGCGGCCGATGGTCAGGCCGGTGCCGCGGTAATCGGCCCACAGGCGCTCTTCGGTGTCCATCGCCGCGAGCGGAGATCCCTCGCCGGTTTCCTCCTGCGGCTCGAGCAGCGGGCCCACCGGCAGTGTGGCGCGCTGCGCCTGCCAGAGCGCGTCGCGGCGATGGGAACCGCGCGCCGGCCGGCCGATGGAATTCAGCGCGCCGATCTCCGCCAGGCGGTTGATCTCGTCCTTGCGCAGCTCGGGCACGCGCGAGCCCAAGTCGTCGATGCTCGAGAAAGGGCGGGCGCGAACGATGGCGCGGCCGGCCTTTTCGCGCAATCCCCTGGCGTAGCGCAGCCCGAGGCGCAAGGGCAGGCCGGGCCGAGCTTTCACCGTGCAGTCCCAATCCGATTCCAGCATGTCCACCGGCAGCACACGCAAGCCGTGCCGCTGCGCATCTTTGATCAGCACGGCGGGCGAGTAAAACCCCATCGGCTGGTTGTTTAGCATGGCGCAGGTGAAAGCCGCCAGGTAATGGCATTTCAAATACGCGCTGGCGTAAGCCAGCAGGGCAAAGCTCGCCGCGTGCGATTCCGGAAAACCATACAGCGCGAAGGCGGTGATGGAATGCACGATTGTCTCCTGCACCGCGCCAGTGATGCCGTTCGACGCCATGCCGGCGCGGAGCCGCTCTTCGAGATCCGCCATGCGTTTTTCCGAGCGTTTGAATCCCATGGCGCGGCGCAGTTCCTCGGCTTCGCCGCCGCTGAATCCAGCGGCGATCATCGCCATCTTCAGCAACTGCTCCTGAAACAGCGGCACGCCCAGCGTGCGGCGCAGCACCGGTTCGAGCGAAGGGTGCAGGCAATCGGCCGCTTCCCGGCCCTGGCGCCGGTTCAAATAAGGATGCACCATTTTGCCCACGATCGGCCCCGGCCGGATGATCGCCACCTGCACCACGATGTCGTAAAAGCGGCGCGGCTTCATGCGCGGCAGACAGGACATTTGCGCGCGGCTTTCCACCTGGAACATGCCGATGGTGTCGGCCTGCTGGAGCGCCCGATACACCGCCGGATCGTTCTGCGGCAGGCGCGCCAGATCCACCGGTTCGCCGTAAACCTCGGGAATCATTTTCAAGCTGTCCTGGATCACCGCCATCATGCCCAGGCCGAGCAGATCCACCTTGATGATCCCCATATCGGCGCAGTCTTCCTTGTCCCACTGGACGACCACGCGGCCGGGCATGGCGGCGGGTTCGAGCGGCACCACCGAATCCAGTTGCCCCTGGCAAATGACCATGCCGCCCGAATGCTGGCCGAGGTGCCGCGGCATGTCCTGCGCCATTTTGTAGAGCTCGCAAAATTTGCGCACGCGCGGATGGGTGAGATCGAGGCCCGCCTCGCGAAACTGGCGGTCTGTGGTGTCATTGGGATCGCGCCACTCCCACGTATGCGCCAGCTTGGAAAGTTTTTCGAGCGAGGTAACTTCGAAGCCCAGCGCCTTGCCCACTTCGCGCGCGGCGGAGCGGCCGCGATAGGTGATGACGTTGGCAGTCATGGCCGCGCCCAGCTTTCCGAAGCGCTGGTACACGTGCTGGATGACGCGTTCGCGCTGATCGCCGCTGGGCAGATCGATATCGATGTCGGGCCATTCGCCGCGCTCTTCGGAAAGAAAGCGCTCGAACAGCAGGTCCATGCCGACCGGGTCCACGGCGGTGATTTCGAGCGCATAACAGACCGCGCTGTTGGCGGCCGAGCCGCGGCCCTGCGCCAGAATGCCGCTCGCCTTGGCGAAGCGCACGATGTCCCAGACGATCAGGAAATAGCCGGGCAGCTTGAGCTTTTCGATCAGCGCCAGTTCGCGCTCGATCTGCCGCCGCGCGCGGTCGTGGTAGGGCTGGTAGCGGCGGCGCGCGCCTTCGTCCACGCGCGCGCGCAAAAAGCCGGCCATGGTTTCGCCCGTGGGCACGGGATAGCGCGGAAATTCGTAACCGAGACGGTCGAGCGTGAATTCCAGACGAGAAGAGATTTCGAGCGTATTGGCCAGCGCCTCGGGCAGGTCGGCGAACAGGCGCACCATTTCCGCTGGAGTTTTGACGTGGCGTTCGGCATTGCGCTCGAGCAGGCGGCCGGCGCCGGCAAGCGTCACATGATTGCGGACGCAGGTGAACACATCCAGCAGCTCGCGCTGGGCTGGCGTGGCGTAGGCGGCGCCGTTGGTGGCGACCAACGGGATGCGCAAACGCCGCGCGCGTTCGACGATGGCCTGGTTGGCCGCTTCCTCTTCCCGCCGGTGGTGGCGTTGCAGTTCTGCGTACACGTTGGAGCGGCCGAAGATATCGAGCAGCCGCGCCTCGGGATGACGGGTGAGGCAGATCAGGCCGCGCGCGAATTCGGCCAGCTCATCGAGTGTGGCCGCGCCTTCGCCCTTCTTGGCGCGCAGCTTGATGCGGGTGATCAACCGGCAGAGGTTTTGATAGCCTTCGCGGGTGGCCGCCAGCAGCGGGTAGGAGTTGCCGTTGGTGCAAGTGATTTCCGCGCCAATATGGGCGCGAATGCCGGCCTTTTTCGCCGCCATGTGAAAGCGCGGCGCGCCATAGACGCCGTTGCGGTCCAAAAGAGCCATGGCGGGCGCGCCCGATTGCGCGCAGGCTCCGGCCATCTCTTCCGGCACCGAAGCGCCTTCGAGAAAGCTGAAACCGGAGCGTGCGTGCAGTTCCACGTACATGAAGTTCGCTACAAGAACATAAACGGGCAAGCTAAAGCATGCCCTACCAATACATAAGGTGCGGGGGACAGACAGCACTGTCCACGCGGCGCAAAGACGGCGCCTTGGGACAGTGTTGTCTGTCCCCCGGTCTCTTAGTCATAACTTCCTTCCACGAACCAGCCTCTTATCTCGCAATAGATGCGGTAGAGGGCGCCATCGGAAAGCGCGATGTCCCATTCGTCGCGCGACCAGGGGTCGGTGGTCCACCAGTCGCCGGAGGTGCGCCAGGGGCCGGCGCGTTCGAGAATGCGGCCGCGAATGCCTTCGGCGGCGAGGAAGCTGGGCTGACCGGAAGCCAGGGTGACGCGGGCCATGCGGGGCGGTCGATACATGCGAATTAGGTGCGGGGGACAGACAGCACTGTCCACGCGGCGCAAAAGCGGCGCCTTGGGACAGTGGTGTCTGTCCCCCGGTTTCTGTAGGCGAAACGCATCGGGACGGTGGGTGTCGAGCAGTTCGGGGCAGCCCGCGCGGCCTTCGCCGACGATCGCCTGAATGCGCGCCAGGGTCAGCTCCAGCTTCACGGGTTCCGGTGCGGCGAGCACGAAAAGGTCGCCCTGTGCGGCTTGCGGCTTCACTGGATTCATGCCCAGCTTGATCCGTTCGATGGGCGCCGCGGGTGGATGGCCGGCCAGATCGAGCCGCAGCAATTTCAAAAACGATTTGCCGTCGAGCGACGGCGCCGGCAGCCGCAACGTGCGTTCGTGAGTGGCGCGGGTTTCGAGATGCAGGTGCAGGCGCAGCTCATTGGTGGCCAGCCCGCGTGTGGCCAGCCGCGTGGTGAGGCCATTCAGCAGGCGCGCCAGTAGAAACTCGAGCGGCTCCAGCAGCTCCACCGGATACTCCAGATCGAGCTCTTCTTCAAACCGCGGCGGCTCTTCGAGCGGCGTCAGCTTGCGCTCCGCTTCGCCGCGCGCCAGTTCGCGCAGTTGTAACCCTTCCGCGCCCAGCCGCTCGGCAATTCCCAGCGGCGGCAGCGCGGCCAGATCCTGAAAACGGCGAATGCCCCAGCGCTCCAGGGTTTCTTGCAATTCCGCGGAAGGCCGCAGCAGCGCGACCGGCAGCCTGCCCAGGAACTTGGCCTCATCGCCCTGCGGAACGATGCTGACGCCCGAAAATCCGCGCGCGGCGCAGATGGCGGCATCGGGATTGGCGGCCAGGGCGATGGCTGCCCGCACACCGGTTTCGGCGGCGCGGCGCGCGAGGGCGGCAGCCAGTTCCTGCGCCGCGCCGAAGAGGCGGTCCAGGCCGGCC
>JBEKAS010000004.1:0-41735 GCA_050015795.1 Occallatibacter sp.
GGCGGGGGAAATGAGCGACGCAAGATCGGCGTCCGAGACCGCGAGAGGCTGCGGCGCGGTAATCGCGGGCATTGAGAGAACGCCGTCGAGCTAGGAGAGGCCCGCGATGACCGGCGACAGAGCGCCGGGAACCATGATGTTCGTGGTGAGCAAAGCGCGCGTGTTGCCGGAGCCCGTGCTCCCGGGAATCGCGACCATGTCGACCTGCGCGCCGAAGGCTTGCTGCACCTGCGCCACGGTTCCGGAAAATTCAATCCAGCCGAGCCCTGCAGGCAACGGCGCCACCGCGAAACCCTGACTCTCAAGCCAGGCTACGACGGCGGCAACGTCAGAAGGATGGTTTGCATAGGACAGAGCAAACGCCTGCGGCGTGAGCCAGCGGTGATAGGTGGGCGAGGAGGGATTCTGCAGGCTGGCAAGCTCGGCGGCGAGCGCCTGCTGCTGGGCAGGCGATGGCGCGAGCAGCAAAATCATGCGGCCGAGCGATTGATTGGCGGGCGCGGGGCCCAGATCGATTGCCGCCGGGTTCATGGAGGGCTTGCTATGCGCGATGGCCACGCCGGCGCTGCCGCGCCAATCGGCAAGCACGCGCGGCACCGGCGCAGAGACGCCCGCAGCCGGCAAGCTTTGCGCCGCCATTTTGGCGGAGCCGCCGAGGAGACCGCCCAGCAGCACAGTTGCAAGCGGCAAACCCAGGCTTCGTAGCTGCACGTTATTCCTCGTCGAACATGAACTCCGTAAGTCCCGCGTCACGCTCTGCGCTACAGCTGAAACGGTCGATCTCTCGTCATCCCGTAGGGAAAGCCTTGGCACTACTCCACCTTTTGGGGAGCGGTGCGTACATGCGATGGCGCTTTGCCCCGATTGTATAGCGATTGCGAGCGGGGAGAGAACAGATTCTTGCGGTGCTGAGCGTAGGAAATCCGGGGCCATTTGGCGACGGCGGGGCGAAACGGGCCCCGCGTCTCCGGGATGCGTATGCGGAGACGCGAGGTGCGGAGTTTTCGCCGGAATCGAGCGATTCCCTGCCGTTATTGAATGCCGAGGTCGGAAAGCACCTTGGGCTTGGCTTCTTCGACGGCCAGCAGGTTGTGGCAGGCCGAGCAATCCTGAGTGATGCTGGTGCCGTCTTTGGCCACGTGGTCGCCATCGTGGCAGCGGAAGCAGCCGGGATACTCCTGGTGCCCGATGTGGTTGGGATGGGTTCCCCAAGTGACTTTCATGTACGGAAACACATTCTGGCTGTACAGAAGGTACAGTTCCTGTCCTGCATCTTTCACCAGCGCCGCTTTGTCGGTGAGAACCTCGGGATGCTGGCTGCGGTAGAAGGCCTCAAGCTGAAGAGGGATCTGGACCCGGGCTTCATCCTGTGTGTCGTAGGGATTCTTAAGCAGCGCCAGGCCTTCCTTATGGATGAAGGGCAGCGACGGGCTGATTACGCCTGCGGTCATGGCGCTGTCGATGGCTTCCTCCGCGGTGACGAAGGTGTGCGCGGCGCGGTTGTGGCAGTCGATGCAATCCATCACGCGCCGCTCGCCCTGAGGCTCGGAGCCGTTGAGGGCCGTAGCGGCATAGGTGGTCAGAGTGCCATCGGGATTGGTGCGCTGCACCCAGGGAATCGTGGTACGCGTGGGTTCGGTGGCGATGTATTCAATGTGGCCGAGGTGCACGCCGTGAATGCCGCTGCGTTGCGAGAACGAGTCCACGCCGCCCAGGTGGAGAATGAGCACCGTCTGCGACTCGGAGTTCTGTCCGTCGTCAGCGAACGATGACTTGACGAGCAATTTGTCGCCGTCGAAGCGCGTGGGCGTGTGGCAGGCCTCGCAGGTGTAGCGCGCGGGGCGCAGACTGGTGACCGGCGAAGGAATGGGCGTGGGATAGTTGGGAATGATTTTGGGCGCGAGGGCGGCGAGCGGATGGAACGAAACTTCAATCAGCTGCTTGGTGCCGTTCACCTTGGCGCTGAAGTAGGCGTGGGCTCCGGTGCCGATGTGGCACTCGACGCAAGGCACATGGGAGTGCGGGGAGATCTGGTAGGCCGTGAACTCGGGATTCATCACGTGGCAGGAGCGGCCGCAGAACTGCGGCGAATCCATGTACTCCGCGCCGTGATAGCTGGCCGTGGCAACCACGAGAAAATTGACGATCGTGGCCACCAGCACGATGTCGATGCCGTGGCGGAAGATGCGATCGTTGAGATCGATCCTGGGAAATGCGGCGGGAATCTGACCCGCTTTTTGCAGTGTTCTGCGGCGCAGATACACGCCGATGGGGATAAGCGCCAGGCCCAGCAGGAAAAGCGCGGGAAGAATCAGGAAGAAGATGATGCCCAGATAGGGATTGTCACTGAGGTGGCCCGAGAGCTCGGCCAGCCAGTAGCTGATCATGGTGACGCCGGAGGCGGTGGTGATGGCGCCGCCAGCCAGGCTGATCGGGTTGTTGCCGAAAAACAGCGCGGGACGAAGCCATTCTTCGCGGAATTTTTGAAATGCCGACACGTCGGTTCAGCCTCCATGCGTAGGCGGGCCCGCCATGGGATGGCGAGCCCGCCCTCAATTTACTGCGCCGATATTAGTCGAGCGCGTCGACAATGCAACCGCTGCTTCCGGGCGTGCGCGATGCGGGATTTCCTTCGTGGAAGCGACGCTTCGCGGTCAAGCCGTTCACAGAGGTTCATGGCGGACCGGTTCAGGCCTACTTCAGGGTCTTGAAGTACTGCGCCACCGCCGTCACCTGCGGATCGGTCAGTCCGGCGATGGGCTTCATCTTCCCGTGGCCGTTCTTGACGGTGGCCTCGATCTGCGCCACGGTGAGAGCTTGCATCGATGGATCGGAAACGGGCTTGATGCCCATTGCCTTTGCCATTCCGGCGCTGGGGGTGCCTGTGGGGCCGTGGCACATGGCGCACTTGGCTTTGTAGGTCGCTACGCCGTCCTGGGCGAAGCACATGGCGCCAGCCAGCGATACGGCTGCGGCCAACATAATTTGGGAACGAAGCATTTTAGTCATTCGAAAACTCCTTGATGTTTGCCGGCCCGTACTCGCAGAACTGCGCTTGCCGCGTGGTGGTTGTGGAGAACTCAGGCCCGTGTGACCGGCCGTTGGTGCTGCATCGGCCATGGTAACAGGAACCCACTAACGCAGACCGGCGCGATCGAGGTTTTGGGAGCGACGATCGCGCCAGCTGGTTCTTGCACTTGCACGTGCACTTGCTTTACTTCAGAAACCCGCGCCCTTATTTACCCAGGGTCCTGAAGTAATCCACCGAAGCCTTGATCTCGGCATCGGAAAGCTTGCCTTTGAAGGCCGGCATCTTGGCCTTGCCGTTGGTGGTGTCTGTAATCATCTGCGCTTCGCTCAGGGACGTGACCGAAGGATCGCTGGCTGGCTTGACGCCCATGGCCTTGGCGATTCCCGGATTCGGCACGCCCTGCGCACCGTGACAGCTTTGGCACTTGGCCTTGTAGGTCGCTTCCCCAGAGGACTGGGCGAAGCCCACGGCGCCAGACAGCAGAATGACCGCTGCCAGCGCTGACTGCGTGCGAATGGTCTTGCTCATAGTAGAACTCCCGTGATTCGTGACTCGTGATTCGTCGTTCGTTACCCGTGGTCCGCGATCGATTCACCAATCACAAACCAAGGTTCACGTTCTGTTTCAGAACTCGTAATGCAATCCAAGTACGATGTTGTTGGCGTGGAAGTTGCGCGGCGCGGTCTGGCCCCAGGCCGGCCCGGTCAAACCTGTGACACCCGTAACACCGGTGAAGCTGGTGCAGGGAGAAACCGTGGAGGGCTTTCCCGATACCGCGCCGTTGTCGGTCGACAAGCTGCAGAGCTGCGGACCGGCGGGACCGCCTTCGCCATAGCCGAAGAAGTCGTACTCGGCCTTCACGACCCACCCCGGACGCAAGGCGTAGGAGGCATTCAGATAAGGCGTCTGATACGAGGAGACCAGCGAACCGTTTACATCGCGGGCATCGGTGAAGAACCGGCTGCCGTTCACGGAGCTGAGGCGATAACCGAGGCCGTAGTGAGCCTTGGTGGTGGGAGCCCAGGAGAGGGCGACCATGCCGAATTGCGTGGGCGCGTGCATGAAATCACGGCCATACCAGTCCGCCAGCTCCGTCGTCGAGCCGCGGGTGAAGACGCCGGGGCAGAGATTCGGCGCGCCGCTCGCGGTCAACGTAGCGGTGCCCGGGTAGACGCCCGGCTTGGTGCTCAGCACCTGATTGCCGTTATCGAAGCAGATGTTGTCCGCCGAGTAGACGTCGCTGTAGGTGTAGTCGACATCCAGACCGTAGTGCTCGTTGGGATACAACGATGCAGCCACGCTGGCGACACGGCTGTAAGAGACGTAGTTGAGCGGTCCCTCGTAGGGCGTGGAGGTGGGGGCTGTCGGCGTCTCCACAGATATCAAGTACGCGACGGTGGCTGCATTATTGTTGGTGTTGTTGTGCTTCTCCACGTCGTTGTAGGCGCCGGAAATCGTGGCCCAGGGCACCGGCTTGTAAATGGTGTGCACGCGGTATTGCTTGAACTGGCGCGGCGACACCGGCGTCAGCGCGTTGTCGTCATATCCGATTTCAGCCGAGCCGTTGAGGTCCCAGTTTGTGGTGGGACGGAAGGCAACGTCCAGAATTCCGGCGTTCTCATTCATGGTGATCACGCCGCCGGTTGTGTCGCTGCTGTCTACCGGTATGGGCGCGTTGTGCGGAATACCCTCGGCAACGTCGTGCTTCTGGTACCGATAGGTGAGCCCGAATATGGCGCGCGGAGAGACGTCCCAGTCTGCCGTGATGTTGTTGGTCACATAGACCTGGCCCATGTAGCCAAAGGCGGGCGTGTTGATGTTGGCGCTACCCTCAAAAGTGGATTTGCCAGTGGCGAGGGAGGTCGAGGTCAGCGGAAGATAGTTGATGGTTTCTTCGTTTGCGACGGCTGGCGTGGCCAGAGTGACGCCGCTCGTCATATTGGTAGTGCCGGGCTGGTGCCAGGTCGAGAAGGTGATCTGCTCGGACAGGCTGAACCGGTCGGAGGTTTGCCAGAGAACGCCGTAGTCGGCAGACAGCACCTGCCGATGTGCGGAAGCGTTGCCGGTGTAAGTGATGAAACGGCTGGTGCCCGACAGTCCCTGGAAGGCATCGTAGTAGCTGGGCAGCGACATGTTGGCGTTGGTGAAGCGCACGTCGCCGTTCATCGAGAGGTGCTTGAGGGTCGCGCTCTGCAGGCGCAGCACTTCGGTGGGGAACAGCACGCGGGTCGGCTGGTAGCGCTGGTAACCGGTCATCACCGCGCAGGCCGGATTGATGACGGGCGGGCCGCCGTTGGGCGGAGCCGTGAGCATGGTGTAGTTGCTCGAACTGGTGTAATTGCCGGCTCCCATGCTGTTGTTGTTGCAGCTACTCACGGCGTAGGGGCTCAGGTTGTACTCGTTCGTCAGCAGAGAGGCGACCGTGCCATCCGCCTCCTGCACGTTCAGGTAGGTCGGCCCCATGGTCCAGTAAGAGTCGCCCTTGTAGTGGCTCACTTGCTCTTCAAAGGTGAACTTGGTGCCCTGCACAGGCTTCCAGTCGATCGACGCGGTAATATCGTCGGTGCTGTTGCGCGCGTATTCCTCGAGGACCATCGAGTAAGAGCCTGCGAGCTGATAGCCGCTGGGCGTGTAAGTCGGCCCTTGCGAAATGTTCTTCGCGTAGGCCACGTGGAACGTCCAGGTGGCCAGCGGAAACAGCGTCAGGCTGGTGTCCGTCATGCGGCGGACGGTGTTAAACAGGAAGGGCGACTGGTTCTCCTGCGGGTACGCAAAAGAGCTGGTGGGCGCCGTGGAGGGCCCGATGGGTATCGTCTGCCCACCCGGAACCATCGAATTGCCAAGCAGGTCGTAGTCGAAGTACCTGCGGCTGCGGCGGAACAAGGCCGAGAACTCGTAATACTTGCTCTTCGAGGCGTCCACCTTGACGATATTGTAGGGATCGCCGCCGAAGCCACTGCCAAAAGCCGTGAGATCGTCGACGAGCGGGCTCTTGTTGGTGGGAAGCGCATGCATCTCGAAGGTTTGGCCCAGAATACGCGGGCCGGTCTTGAGGTTAACGAGGTTGTCGTACATGGCCCCGCTGCCCACGGCGTCGCTGATGCGCCCCCCGAAATCGACCGCCTGATGCATCGAATAACCGATGGGAATACTCATCTGCGATTCGGGCGGCGGAGCCGGCGCTGCCGGATCCTGCGCGACAGCGGCGACCGTCATCAGAAGCAGAATGGCAACCCCAACGAATCCGGCGAAGCACCGGGCCATTGCGGAAGAATGCTGCTGTTTGGAAAACCAGCCGACTATGTTCATATGAAGCCTCACTTGAATAAAACTTCGCTTACCCAAAAACCTTGAACCCGCGTACAGAATCTGCCTGGAATCCGCGCCGTGCCCCGCATCACCCGGCAGGACGCGGCGCGGACCCGATAATGCCTAACGGAGAAACGCCACGTTCATGTTGGAACCATGAATGTAGGTATGGCAGCTGGTGCAAGGAGCAAGCTCTGAGGAGCCCCCAGCCTGGCCATGGATCGTGGCTGCCGCAACCGGGCTGTGGCATTGGTTGCACAGGACGTTGATGTTCGGCATATTGAGCAGCCTTGCATTCTGCGACCCGTGCGGCGTGTGGCACCCGAGGCAACCCTCGCCCTTGATCGGCGTGTGCTCGTAGACAAACGGCCCGCGTTTATCGGTATGGCACTTGGTGCAGATCTGATTGGAATCGTTCCTCGACCGGACGTTGTTCCTCTCAAATGTGCCGTGCACGTCGTGGCAATCGGTGCACTTGATTAGGCCCTCGTTCACCTTGTGATGGTTGGGCATGTTGAACTGCGCGTTCTTCTCGGCGTGGCACTGATAGCAGAGCACGGGCTCCGGAGCCTTGAGCAGATGCTCGCGCTCCTTACTGGACGTGGTGCTGGAGGCAGTGCTGCCGAGCAGGGCCATGATGTGGAGCGACGGCTGCACGTCTGTGCCGTGAATATCGTGGCAACTGATGCAACTGACACCGGCCTTGGCGTGCGGCGAGCGCATGAAGTCGGGGTGCGTATTGGAGTGGCAGCCCAGGCACTTTTCATCCACTTCTTTAGGCGAGTGCTTGGCGGGGTTGAAGATCTTGGTCACGTCGCCGCCGCCGGCTACGTGTTCGCTACCCGCGCCGTGACAGTTTTCGCAGGTCACGCCCTCGTGATTTCCCGGCATCAACAACATCTTCCGGTGAGGGTTCGAAGCAAATTTCTTGGACACCTCGTCGTGACAGGTGGCGCAGGTGTCTGAGCCCACAAAGTCAGCATGCGCGGCCCCAGTGGACGGCGCGCTAGAGGCATTGGCTGCCGGCGCCTGGGCAGCACCCAGCGCCGTAGCCCATAAGATGCCTGTGCCCAGCAGGAACATCAAAAACACTCGCAGTCCCGATAGCTTCCCGGGAGCCGCACCGAACATCCGCGTTACCGGCCTATTTGTATGCATGCAAAATACCGCCTTAAAAAGAACTTCCTGGCACAACCTGAAACCAACCTCAGCAGCCATTCCACGCTGAATGTGGCGTCTTCTCCATGTGAGCGTGAGCACCGCTGATAGCCATTGGCGGCGTTCTGCTGGTGTGGAGCATCACCACATGCACGTGAGATTACGGTCTTGTTATGTTGACGGGCGGTGATGTTCATCACACACGGTGGGACCGCCGTTCCGGACGCGGAATGCCCTTTGCACGAGCAGTTTGCCGATCCTAAAGTGATCGGGATTGCAACCCCTCCATCACAGGCACTTGTCATGCCCGCGATAAACGTGAGGCCCATCACATCCAAAGCTATCCCGGCTCAAGCAAACTCAAGCTGGATGCCTGCATCCCCAAGGATCGGCGGGTATCTTGGCCTCAGCCGCAGCTCGTGCAGAGACAAAGAAGGCTCGGGATCGGCGGGAGGGCGGGTCGCATCGATGTAGAGAACGGAAGAAGACGATGGCGGACACGCAGATTACGTTGGAAGAGCAGATCCGGCCAAGGCATATGGGCCGGTCGTCACCTTTGGGTTGCGCAGCTTGTGCGAATCGCCGCCCTGGTTGGTTTTGCTCCCTGGGTAGCGCCGTCCTGGCCGACCTGGAACTTGCCACCAGCACCATTTCATTGCCTGCACAGGCTTCGCTCTTCACTCAGGGCGAAGATGCCCGCTGCCTCTATCTCATCTGTAGCGGTTATCTCAAGCTGACCGCCGGCCGCCCGGAAGACCGGCATATGATCGTGCGCGTCGCCGGCCCCGGCTCCATGCTGGGCCTGTACGCGGTGCTTTCGCACGGGGTTTACGAGGTCACCGCGGAGTCGCTGACACCAGCCCAACTGCGCCCCGTTGAGCGCGAGCGGTTCCTCACTTTCCTGCGCAGCCACAAGGAAGCTCAGCTGCGCGCCGTGCAGTGCATCTGCCAGGAGTACCGTTTCGCATTGCAGGATGCCTGCCGGATTGCGCTGGCCGAGACCGTGGCCGCGCGCCTGGCGCGGCTGCTCATCGAGCTGTCGCATCAGATCGGCGAGCACACCGAAGCCGGCGAATACCGCTTCCCGTTGCTGCTGACGCACGAAGAGATGGCTTCGATGACCTGCACCACCCGCGAGACCGTTACCCGCACCCTGGGCCAGTTCCGCAAGGAAGGCTGGATCTCCATCGAAGACTCCATCTTGACGCTGCACAGTCCCGACCGGCTGCAAAGCCTCCAGTAGAAATAAGCGGAGTTAGCGGTGCTAGCGGAGCTAGCCTGGGATCCACCCAAACTCCCGAATACGCCCTATACATCAGGGACGCTGAAGATCAACGATGTCGTTTGGCGCACGCATTCTGCCTAACACCGCTAACCCCGCCACCTCCGCTAAGCCAGCTTCCCCGCCCTTTTTCGCTCCCTTCCCGCCGCTTTCCCAAGTCCAGGAGATATGATCTTGGAAGAGCCATCCTCTTTCCAGGGTTGGAGTCCATTCCGCTTATGAAGCGCTATTTTGCCTGCATTTCTGCTGTTCTGCTTGCGTGCAGTTTTACCGCCGCCCAGACCCCTTCTTCCGACGCGGCTGCTCCTGCCTCTCCAGCGGCGGCCGAGCCGGGCGTCACCAGCACCGTCAGTCCCGAGGTGGCGCAGTTCCAGAAGATTGAAGACAGCTGGTCCGACGCCGTCAACCGGCGCGACCAGTACGCGCTGGAACTGGTGCTTTCACCCTTGTTTGTCGATGTCTCCGCCCAGGGCGACGTGACCACGCGCAACCAGCAAGTGGTGCAGGTGATCAGCGGCCAGGACAAGTCGTTGTACCTCGCGCAGCAGGTGATCACCGTGCGCATGCTGGGCGATATCGCCGTGGCCAATGGCACCTATACTATGCGCCACAGGGTGAATTCGGCAGAGGTGGACGAGAAGGGCGTGTTTACGCACGTGTTTGAGCGCGTGCGCGGCGGTTGGCTGTGCATCAACTCGCAGCGCACCGTGCTGCGCCAGGACGCCAACAGCAAGCAGAAGAAGCCGTCCTCGGCCGAAGAGCCTTTCCACATCCCGTTCTTCTCCAAAGGCGACAAGGGACCGCAATAGAGGGAAGGCCCTCCATTATGCAGCTTTCTTGAATAAGGAGAAGCATTATCAAAAGAAAGGGGCCTTTCTTTTAATAACGGAGCGGCAACTGCGCTAGAACACAACTGAAACTACAGCGCCGCCAGCGCCTCGGTCTGCGTGGCAAACAATCCTGCGTACTTGGTGATGCCCACCATGGTAAAGACCTTGGTGAAATGCGCGGAGAGGCCGAAGCAATACACTTTCTGGCTCGCGTTTGCGGCTTCGATGAGGAGTTGAATCACCAGGGCGATGCCGCTCGAGTTGATGTAATCGACGCCCGTGAAGTCCAGCAGGATGAGCCTGGTGGTTTCTTTCGGCAGCGACTGGTATGCGCCCAGAACCGCCTCTTTGGATGTGCTGGCGATATCGCCCTCAAAGCGGATAACGGCAACGGGATGGCCGGATGGAGCGGTCAGCTGGTCAACACGGGATTTGGTCTCACTTTGCACTTGTCGATTTCCTCCGCTTTCCTTCGCTTCGCGAGCTTGGGTCATTCCGCGTCTTTATCCAGCTTAATCAGCAACCGCACATAACTGCTTTTTCCATCCAGGCCGGTCACCCACTCCGCCTCGTCAACCAGAGCCTGAATGAGGAACATGCCCATGCCGCGCGGGTCTTCCTCGCCGTGCATCTTGCGATCGATATCCGGCTTGGCCGGTTTCTTGCCGATTCCGATGCCGTCGTCGATCACCTTCACTTCCAGAGCGTCGGGTTCGGCGCGCAACACCACGCCCACCGAAAGCTTCTCGTTGAGCCGGTTGCCATGCTCGATGGCATTGATGCAGGCCTCGGCGACCGCGGTTTTCAGATCCTCGATGCGGTCGTCGGGAAAGCCCATCAGCTTGGCGACCGCCGAGGCCGTACTCATGGCCACCTTTTCGTAGCCCAGGCGGGTAGGCAGCTTTACTTCCACCGTGGTGGTTTTTAACTCGCTCATCCCGGCATCTCCGCCGCATCCGATCGGTGGCATAGCGCCAATGCGGTCATGTCGTCCGCCTGTGGTCCGCCTTCAGCAAAGGCTTCAATGGCCGTCCACAATGCATCGAGGATACCATCGGCCTTCCGGGATGGGCACTTGGAAAATTCATCCAAAAGCCTCTCCGGCCCAAACTCCTCATCCCCCCTGAAGACCTCAGTCAAGCCGTCGGTATAGAAGAGCAGCCTGGCTCCGGGCGGAAAACCGCATCTTTCGCTGGTGTAGCTCATGCCGGGGAACAAGCCCAGCGGCGTGCCGGCGGCGTCAAACTGGCGCGGCTCCTTGCCGGCCTGGATCAGGAAGCCGGGATTATGGCCGGCGTTGACGATTTCGAGCTCGCCCCGCTCAGGATGCAGGCGCAGGAAGATGGCCGTCACATAGCGCCGACGCGCCTCTTCGCCCTCGGCCCAGTGGTGCTGGTTCAAACGGGTGGCCAGCTCGTCGAGCGGCATTCCCGTCGCCGCCATGCCGCGAAACGCCGCGCGGAAGCTCATCGACATGATGGCCGAGGCCAATCCTTTCCCGGCCACGTCGGCCACCGCCATCAATAAACTGCCGTCAGGCTGCTCCACAATATCGAGATAATCGCCGCCCACCTCGTAGCAGGCGTCAGAGCGGAAGGCCAGCGAATACGCGGGAATGTCGGGCAGCGCCTGCGGCAGCAGCGAGCGCTGAATGCGGCGCGCCGCTTCCAGGTCCTGGTGCAAGCGTGCGTATTCCACGTTGCGCTTGTGGTTGCGCGCATTTTCGAGCGCCACGGCGGCCTGCAGCGCCAAACCGTCGAGGAAATCGGCTTCGTAGAGCGTCAGCTCGCGCCCACCGGGAGATGCGACCAGCAATTCCGTCATGGTGTTGCCGCCGCGATCGGCCAGCGGAAAGATGAGCAGCCCCTCGCAGTTGGTAGTGGTGTCGCCGTGGGCAAGGCTGGTGCCCGAAAACGCGGCTCCCGCCATCTCCAGCTCGCGCACCACGATGCGGAGCACAGACTCCAGCACCTCTTCCTCGCGGATGGTGGAGTGCACCTGGCGCGAGGCCTCAAGCAGCGCCTGCAAGCGCGCCACCTGCTGCTGTAGCTCGATCGTCTCGCCGCCTGCTGCTAGCTGTGCGTCGGCCATCAGACCCCCGTGGAATCTCACTCTAACACGGCGTTCGGGCGGATGCGCGACGACTTGCCGCGCCTGTTTGCCGCGGCGTTATAATCCTGGCCAATCGCCCAACGCTTTTGCGGACGTAGGCAGAGTGCCTGCCCAGGAGGAAAGCCACGATGATTAAGTGGACTCGCGCAATATGGATCGGATTCTTTAGCTGGCTGATTCCGTTTGTCGCCGGATTTGCCGCATTTCCGGTGAAGAAAATCAACGCCCCGCTTTTCAGCTCGATCATGTACCTGGTGGTTCTGGTCACGGCGGGAGCCTTACTGCATCTCTATTTCCGCAAGCGGAACCTCTCAGTGCGCGAGGCGGGTCTTGTCGGCGCCTTCTGGATGACCATCAATCTCATGCTCGATTACCCGATGTTCGCCTTTGGGCCGATGAAGATGACGCCGCTTGGCTACTACTCGGAGATTGGGCTGGTGTATCTGACGTTTCCGGTGTTCGCGGTTTTGGCGGCGCGGCTCGCAAATCCATGAGCGAGGTGGACACTCCGGCTCGAGCGGCCTCGCGTTTCCGCCCGGCTGGTTTCGGGTGTATACTGAACATGTACGGCAAACTCCCGTACATCGGTGGAGGTGTATCCCATGGCGCTCGCTCTACGCACGGAACGGACTGAGGCTCGCCTGCTTCCCGAACAGAAAAAGCGTATCGAGCGCGCGGCCCGTCTCAAGGGCCTTTCGCTCTCCGACTTTATGGTGCAGCATGCAGACGAAGCTGCAAGAAAAACCATCCAGGAGCACACCAGTTGGGTGCTCGGGGACCGGGATCGCGATGTTTTTGTCCAGGCATTGCTCAACCCGCCCCGGCCCAGCACGCGCATGAAGCAGGCAGCCCGGCGCTATAAGAAGCACACGGCTACAAGAAACACACGGGTCAATAGTGGCGCGTAAGAATCTGGCCGCCAACTTGAGAATTGAAGCGCTCGAAGCGCATCACGATCGGGCCGGTTTCTGCTGCGGGGTCCCGGAACTTGATAGCTATCTGCAGCAACGGGCCGGTCAGGACCTCAAGCGCAAGCTCGCCGCGGTTCTTGTTCTCACAACAGACAGTAAGACCATTGCAGGCTTCTACACTCTCTCTGCGCATTCCATCTCGGGCGCGGATCTGCCACCGGAACTGGCGAAGCGGCTGCCGCGTTTTCCGCTCTTGGTTACGCTTCTCGGGCGAATGGCCGTCGCTCAGGCTTTGCAAGGCGCGGGGTTGGGAGAGTATCTCCTGCTCGACGCCCTGAGCCGGGCACTCAATGGATCGCGACAGGTCGCGTCGTGGGCCGTCGTCGTCGACGCCAAAGCCGGCGCGCGGAGTTTCTACCTCAAACACGACTTCATTCCGCTGCCCACGTCGCCCAACCGGCTCTTCCTGCCCATGAAGACAATTGAGCTGCTTTTCGTTGGATGAACCAGGCGCTTGGGTTGCGCCGTGGCGCAAAAGAACTAGATCGTCTCTTCCCGCAGCGGCTCAAAGAACTCCGGGCCAACATCGCCTTGGCCTTCAAGGAAGCCGAGGCGGCGGCTTGCAGCTTCCATCTCTTTGAGCGATTCCGAATAGGGCGCGCGCAACACGCCACGTTCCGTGATGATGGCCGTGATGTACTTCGCCGGGGTCACGTCAAAGGCCGGGTTGCAGATACCCACGCCGTCGGGCGTGACCTGCTTGCCGGCGTGATGCGTTACTTCTTTCGCCGGACGCTCCTCGATGGGGATCTGGTCGCCGGTGGCGGTGGCGAGGTCGATCGAGGACCACGGCGCCGCAACGTAGAACGGGATGCCGTGTTCGCGCGCCAGAATGGCGACGTTGTAGGTGCCGATCTTGTTGGCGGTGTCGCCGTTGGCGGCGATGCGGTCCGCGCCCACCACCACGGCCTGGATGCGTCCCTGCCGCATGAGGCTGGCGGCCATGTTGTCGCAGATGACCGTAGTGGGAATGTGGTCAGCCATCAGTTCCCACGCCGTGAGCCGTGAGCCCTGCAAAAACGGACGCGTCTCATCGGCGTAGACGTGAACTTTTTTGCCGCGCTCGACGGCCGCGCGGATGACGCCCAGCGCCATCCCAAAACCGCAGGAGGCCAGCGCGCCGGCATTGCAATGCGTCAAAACGCCGCCATCATCGGGCATAAATTCGGCGCCAAACGCGCCCATCGCCTTGCAGGCGGCGATGTCCTGCTCGTACATCCGATGCGCCTCGGCCAGGAGTCTCTGCTTGATCTCGTCCAAAGGTACGCCCGACCCGGCCAGGGTCTGAAAAACCGCCTTCATGTGGTCGATGGCCCAGAAAAGATTGACGGCCGTGGGGCGGGTTGCGGCCAGACGGGCACAGATGCGCTCAAACTCCGGAGCAAACTCTTGCGCCGTCCGGGCCTGGGTGTTTTTCGCTCCCAGGGCCACGCCGTAGGCCGCGGAGACGCCGATGGCCGGCGCGCCGCGGACCACCATGGTAACAATCACGTCGGCCACCTGTTCGTAGGTTGCAGCGAGCACGTAGCTCTCTTCGAGCGGGAGCTTGGTCTGATCGAGGAAACGGACGCCCTCGGGGGTCCAGGTGAGGGTGGGAATCATGCTCTTCCAGTGTAAATCGGGCAGGTGTCAGGTTTCAGGGCCGGGCTCGCCGAGAACTCTGGTCCAAAGGGCTGCTGCAAACAATGGCCGCTGGACGCCACCCGCCCGCAGTGCGTAGAGTGGTTGCGGCACCTTTCAGGCGATCCTTTTCACATCCTGCGGAGGAAGAACTTCTATGGCATCGCGCTCCACACCCGCGGCTGCACCCAGTGTGCCCAATTACACCGTTCCGTTCATCATTGTCACCGGTCTGTTCTTGATCTTTGGCTTCCTGACCAATCTGAACAGCAACCTCTCGCCGAAGCTCGAAGACATCTTTAATCTCAGCCACGCCTGGTCGAACCTGGTGACTTCGGCGTGGTTCTTCGCCTACCTGGTGTTTTCGGTTCCCGCGGCCAAAGTGATCGAACATGTGGGCTACAAGCGCACCATGGTCATTTCGCTGTTCGTGATGGTGGTGGGCGCGCTGCTCTTCGTGCCCGCAGCCGCCATGATCAGTTTCCCGTTCTTCCTCACCGCCAGCTTCGTGCTGGCAACGGGCGTTTGCGGGCTGCAGACCTCGGCAAATCCGTACGTTTCGATTCTTGGCCCGGAAAGCAGTGCTCCGGCGCGGCTCACTCTGGCGCAGGCATTCAATTCCCTGGGCACGGCCATGGCCCCGATCGTGGTCGGCGTATTCATCCTGACCGATCCCGCAAAGGTGAAAAGCCAAGCGGCCATCGCGCACACGGTGCAGGGGCCTTATATCGCCATTGCGTGCGCCCTGCTGGCGCTGGGCTTCATCATCATGGGGATGCATCTGCCGGCTATCACCGGGACGCGCGATTTCCGTCCGGCGAAAGGCGACGACGCGATCGCCGGACGCAGCATCTGGACCTACCGGCACACCGTGCTGGCCATGATTGGCATCTTCCTCTATGTCGGCCTTGAGATTGCGCTGGCCGCCAACGCCATCAAGTTCTTCGAGACGCAGGGCAGTGCGATCGACGACTACCTGCGGTGGGCGCAACCCTTCGCCCATGCGGTCAGCGGTCTTTATCCGCAGGGGATCGGGGAAAAGGAAGTTGCCGCCGTGCTGGCCTTCTGCTATCCCCTTGCCATGATGATCGGGCGCTTCGCGGGAACCGTGCTGATGAAGACCATCAAGGCCCACAAGTTGCTGGCCTTCCTTGGCGTTTTGGGCATTGCCCTGCTCATCGTGGGGATGTTTTCGTCGGGCCACCTCGCCATCTGGAGCTTGATCCTTTGCGGCTTCGCCAACTCCATCATGTATCCGACGATCTTCGCGCTCGGCATCGCTGAACTGGGACCTTTGACCAGCAAGGGCTCGGGCGTAATCACGATCGGCAATTTCGGTGGAGCAGTGATTCCGCCGCTCTTCGGGCTGATCGCCGACAATGCCGGCTACCAGCACGCATTCCTGCTGCCTATCGCCTGTTATTTCTTCATGACGTATTACGGTGTTTCGGGATACAAACCGGAGCGCTAGGTATTCTTCAGCATTCATTCATTAGGCCCTCCGGCGCACCGGAGGGCCTGATGTTTCTGCCGTTTGCTCGACCGCGCGAGCGGAGAAATCGGCGGTTGCGAAGGGCGTTTCTGCGCGCCACGCCGCCACCAGCCTGCCCCAAACCGCGACACAGGCCTGCACCATTCCGCGACAGAGATCGCAGCGCATCGCAACACGGTTTGCACGTAATCGCGACAATCTGAATCGCGCCGCTGCAAAAGCGGCCGCAAGGAAGGTTAAAAAATATGACTAAAGTTATTCCGATCCCGACCGATGAACCGTGTGGACGCGAACAGGCCCATCCGGAAGTGACGGCGACTTTGGCAGGATCAGCGAGGCGCCAACGGATTTGAGCCACGAAGCATCCGAGAAGGAGTTGATCCCATGGCCCTCGGTGTTTTGAACAATCTTTCGGCGATCTACGCTGAGAATAATCTCAACAACACAAACAACAGCCTGCAAACGGTGCTGCAGCAGTTGTCGTCAGGGTCGCGCATCAACTCTGGAGCGGATGACGCGGCTGGCCTTTCACTGGTCAACGGGCTGCAGGCAAATTCGGTTGCGCTCACGCAGTCTGAGACCAACGCCACGGAAGGCGTGGGACTGATGCAGGTGGCCGACGGCGCGCTCTCGCAGGTGACAAGCCTGCTGGACCGCGCGGTGACGCTAGCTACCGAAGCCTCGAACGGCACGCTCAACTCCACCCAGGAGGGAGCGGCGAACCAGGAATACCAATCCATCCTGGCCGAGATCAACAATATTGGATCGACGACCACCTACAACCAGGAGCAGGTCTTCAACAACTCCACGGTCGCCATCTACACCGGCGATTCCTCGCAGGCCGGCTCCTCGGTGGACGACCTGTTCATCCGCACATTGTCCTCGTCGAGCGTAGGCGACACGGGCGGCGCGATGTCCTACACCAACGGGCAGAACAACGTGTTCATCGATCTCACCAAAGGTGGGACCAATGCCTCCGCCTCCGACAGCTTGAATGCCATTGGCTCAACCACGATCACGGTGAGCTACCTTGCCAGGGGGTCGACCGGGACCGTTACGCCCGCGACAGCGAACGTCACAGTGGGTACGGGCACGAATTATACCAACACTGCCCAGGGCCTGATCAACGCCATCAACAACTCGGGCCTGGGACTGAGCGCGAGCTTCGGCACCGCAGCCCAGGCAGGCACGGCCGCGGCCAGCGCGGCCACGGGGGCGAATACCGCTGGCGGCGGCAGTACCGATACCGGCATCATCATCTCCGGCGACGGCTTAGGCGCCGGAACCGACGGCGCCGGCGAAGTCGGCACCCTCACCATCGCCGCGGCTGCGGACACGCTCACCGGCGGCACGCTCTCGATTGTCGGGTCCGACGGCAAGACCCACGTCATCTCCCTTGGGACCGCCAACTCAACGGACACGCTGGCGAACCTGGCGGCCACCATCAATGCCGCCGGGTATGGTGTCACGGCTGCGGTGAATTCTTCTGGATATCTCGACGGCCACGCGGGCAACACGCTCCTCACCTTCACTTCCGCCAATCCGGCTGTGACCGTATCGGGCACCAATCTGACCGCTTCGGCGGGCGCGCTTAACCTGACCGGAGTTCCAACGACCACCGGCTCGTTCACCAACATCATCAGCACGATCGTCGGCGCCAATGGCGCCGCGGCATTCACCGGCGGCACTCTGACGATCGGTTCCAATGCCGCCATCACGCTCGGCGTCGGGGGTTCGACCGATACTCTCCAGAATCTGGCGGCCACTCTCAACGCCGGCAACTACGGAGTGACTGCCTCCTACAACTCAGCCAACTCCACACTTTCCATCCAGTCGGCGAACGCGGGGGATGCCGTGACCTGGGGCGCCGCCACCGCCAGCGGCGGCACAGTGACCAGTTACACGACCAACGTCGCCAACCAGAACCAGATCGGCACGGTGACTGTGACCGGTGACGGAGGCGCCGACACCTTCACAGCGGGCAGCCTGGTCATCGACGGTACGACATTCGCTGCCACAGGCTTGACAATGGCAGGGCTGGCAGCCGCCATCACGCAATCTGGTCTGGGCATTACTGCAACCGCTAACTCGGCGGGAGGAAACACGACCCTGACGATGGTCTCCAACAGCGCCGCTTCGGAGGGAGCCATCTTCACGATACCGGCTCTCGCGGATGCGGCGAAGGCTGTGAGCATGGCCCAGGACACACCGGCTGTAGGCAAGTCCGCCTACTACAGCGTCGGCGTGACCGGCTCGGTAGTAGATACATCCACGGGTGGCGGCGCGCTCAACGAGGGCATGGTTGCGGACAACAACGGCGCCGGCGGTGTGGCCACAACCAGCTACTCCGACGACGCAGGCGAGGCGCTGAACACGACCGATCTGCTCAATCAGACGGATGCCGAAGCGGCACTGAACATGCTCAACGTGGCCGTTAGCGACGTGGCCGCGCAGGATGGCTACATTGGCGCCCAGATCAATACTCTCAACTCGCTTAGCCAAGTCATGAGCACGCAGCAGGAAAACGTGGTCTCAGCGCAGAACGCGGTGCAGGCCACTGACTACGCCTCGGCAACTTCGAACATGTCGAAGTACGAGATTCTGAGCCAGACCGGCATCGCCGCATTAGCGCAAGCTAACCAGGTGCAGCAGGAAGTGACCAAGCTCTTGCAGTAAACAGGGTTTCGTAAGACTGTAATACCTTCAAGACAACCCAGGGACAGGGCGGCGGCAGGGCGCGAGCTTTGCCGCCCACTTTTTTGAAATCAATGGGGCGGGGAAGCGCGCCAAAATCTACCGTTTGCGAGAATACGGTGGGTGACGAATACGGTGACAAACGGGAAATCCCGGTTAAAGGAGTACTCTTCCAGACACCACGAGATCTTCCGATACATTTGCTTTCGGACACCGATAGCTCAGTCTACGTAGACCGCGCCCGCCTTCGTTTATTTCGACGACCACTTCATCGTCGCCCCGGCGTCCCACAGCGGACATGGAGCCGCTCTGCGCGAAAGTGTAACCGGCAGTGTGGAGCATTTGGGGCAGGGAGTTTCCCGAGCGGTCTCTTTCAATCATCTGTTTGAGTTCCTGCAGACCTGGGGTCGTCGCCGTTTTGCGGCCCGCGTTGGGCCCAACCCTATTGGGGCGGAGCGATGCGATCACGCGTACTAATTCCGGACGTACGCACGAGAAGTCTTGTGGAAGCCCACTGGCATCGGCATACCAAATTGCCTGACCGGAAACGCGGAGAACCATCAGGCAATTCCATGCCTCGCCTCCAAGTGTGAACTCGTGGGACATAAGCAGCGTGGGCATGCCTTGGATTGTGGTCTTAACGGATTCCAGTAGACGGAACCCCTGGAACTGCTGAGCTCTAGTCGAAGCCCAAGAGTCCAACACATCGTTATCTCTTAATTTCACTAGTTCTGAAACAACTGTGACGCATGGACTAATCATGGCTTTCCCATCGGCCTGCACATTTCGTGCGGACCGCGGGTGAATCGCAACATGCTCCATACTTCGATCAGGTGTAACGCCTACAACCCAGTCGGAGGGAAAAGAGAGTGTAAATCGGAGGTCGTCGCTCTTTCCGCTGTCTTGCGTGCGCCAGTTCACGGGGACAGGTTGAGTAGCAGCCGTGAGGACTTCAGTTTCCAGGGAAGCGGTGGGTTTCGTTTGCTTGCCGGCAGCCAAATCAGAATTGTCTTTGACCAGCGCCTCGACCGTTTCCAAGCCGCCATCTTTGGTTGCGCGGGATTGTGATGTTGCGGCTGGCGACGGTTTCTCGCCGCCGAAAAGTTTCTTCCAGAAGCTCATGGTCGCACCGCCTGCGTGGCGGCCAAGTACAAAATGCCTATTCTTGGTCTCATCATGCTCTCGGCTCCCGTTTAGAACAGAGAATAATATCACGGCGGAGGCACGGCGGGCGGCGGAGGGGACTGTCTGGCGGTCTTCGGCGACACGGAAACGAACGGAAAAAAGAAATAGAGAAATAGGGGAGCCTATTTCCAGGTCGTCTCACAAAGGACCCTTAGTGAGACGCTTCGGATTGAGAAGGTCGATACGCCGATTCTGAGCAATTAGAGGAAGGGATTCCTGACCTGGAGAGCTCCGAATCGCTGGCCGTGCTGAAGATCCTCGGAAAAAAGGATCTCGCACCGCGTCTGAATTGCGGCCGAGACGATCAGAGCGTCATACCAGGAGAGGCCGCTTTGGGCGTGCAGAAACAATGCCTCCGCGTAGAGAGCCTGCGACGAATGCACGGCAAGCAGCGGGCGAAAGACGGCGATCAGGTACTGTCCGGCGTCTGCCGCCTGCATGGGTTTGGAGAACCGCTTCAGCGCAACGTTGAAGAACTCCTGCACAACCTGATAGCTGATGACTCCTTTTTGCGTGGTCAACGCCAGGCGGATGAGTTGCGCGGCTCTCCGGGCCTTCGCGGGAGCGCTTTGATCGAATGAGCAAACGAAGATGTTTGTATCGAGGAAGAATCTATCGCTCATTCAATTCTTCCCTGCTGAAGCGGCGGCCCGCGTCTACGTGCTGCAATCGCTGCATCAGGGCATCGAATCCCTGGGCATCTCCCACGCTCTGCGTAAACTCAGTGAGCCATACCCGGAACGCTTCATTCAATGTTCGGCGCTGCTGCCGCGCGATCAGGCGCGCCCGCTCAATCAGGTCCGCATCGGCGCTCAGGGTGATGTTCTTCATACGTGAATAGTGTGCACGAGTTTCGTGTTCTTGGCGCGAATATTGTGATAGGGGCTTCGGGACCGAAGTCCCGTAGTCCCTTACTCCCACCTTCCCGTCTGCAGGTACTCATCCATTGCCTTTGCCGCCTTGCGGCCCGCGCCCATGGCGAGGATGACTGTTGCGCCGCCGGTGACGATGTCGCCGCCGGCAAAGACGCCGCGCTTGGAGGTGCGCATGGTTACGGGATCGGCCATGATGTAGTTCCACTTGTTCGTGGCGAGGTCGGGAGTCGTGCTCTGGACAGTGGGATTAGCGGTGGTGCCTGCGCCGATGATGGCCACGTTGGCGGGCAGTACGTACTCCGAGCCCGCGATCGGCACCGGACGGCGCCGGCCGCTTTCGTCGGGCGCACCCAGCTCCATGCGCACGCAGCGCGTGCCGGTGAGCCAGCCTTTTTCGTCGCCCAGAAACTCGACCGGGCTGGTCAACATGCGGAACTCGATGCCCTCTTCGCGCGCGTGCCTCACTTCCTCGGCGCGTGCGGGCATTTCGGTTTCAGATCGCCGGTAAACCAGGGTGGCCGTCTTCGCGCTCAGGCGGCGTGCAGTGCGTACGGCGTCCATCGCGGTGTTGCCGCCGCCCACCACGATCACGTCGCGGTCGCGGCAATCGTAGATCGGCTCATCGAACTCCGGAAAGCGGTAAGCGCGCATCAAGTTGGTGCGCGTGAGAAATTCGTTGGCGGAGTAGACGCCGTTCAGGTGCTCGCCGGGCACGCCGAGAAACACCGGCAGCCCCGCTCCGGTGGCCACAAAAATTGCATCGTACCCTTCAACTCGCATCAGCTCGTCGAGCGTGACGCTCTTGCCCACCACCACGTTGGTCTCGAACTCGACGCCCATGCGGCGCAGGTTGTCGACCTCTTCCTTCACAATGGCTTTGGGCAGCCGGAACTCGGGAATGCCGTAGACGAGAACGCCGCCCAGCTCGTGCAGCGCCTCAAAAACACGCACGCGATGGCCCTTCTGGATCAGATCGCCCGCGGCGGAAAGCCCCGCCGGACCGCTGCCCACGATGGCCACGCTCATTCCGGTGGGCGGAGCAATGGTGGGCAGGCCCAATTGCCCGCTTAGGCGCTCGAAATCGGCGATGAAACGCTCCAGGTTGCCGATGGCCACGGGCTCACCCTTTTTGCCCATCACGCAACCGCCTTCGCACTGGCTCTCCTGCGGGCACACGCGGCCGGTGATGGCGGGCAGCGCGTTGTCTTCGCGCATCATCGCGGCTGCGGCGAGAAAATCGCCCGCGTAGATGAGGGCCACAATCTCTTTGATCTTGACGCCGACAGGGCAATCGAGCTGGCAACCGGGCCGGGCGCAGGCGATGCATCGCGTGGCTTCCGTGACGGCTGCGGGTGCCGAAAGTCCCTGGTTGACCTCCGCAAAGTTATGCGCGCGCACTTGCGGCAAGAGCTCGGGCATGGCTACCCGCGGGATCCTGATCCGTTCTTTCGCCGGAAGCAGATTGGCGTCAGACATGATGGGTCTCCCCTTGCGCTTCCAGTCCCTGTTTTTCGAGTTTCGCGCGCAGTTGCGCGTTTTCATTTTCCTTCGTGGCCACCGTGGCGCGATGTCGTGCCAGCTCCTCCTGCCGGTGCTGCTCAAATGCTTTCAGCGACTGGCACTCCTGGCCGCGGTACATGGCATTGCGCTGCATGAGCACGTCAAAGTTCACCAGCGAGGCATCGAACTCCGGCCCATCGACGCAGGCAAACTTGCTCTGATTGCCCAGCAGCACGCGGCAGCCGCCGCACATGCCCGTGCCGTCGACCATGATGGAGTTCAGGCTGACCATGGTCTTGATGCCGAGCGGCGCAGTCACGCGGGCCACGGCGCGCATCATGGGCACGGGGCCCACGGCGAGCACAAAGTCCAGCTTGCGACCGGTGGCCAGAAGCTCTTCGAGTTTCTTCGTGACGAGGCCGTGTTCGCCGTAACTGCCGTCGTCGGTCAGGATGTAGGCCTCGTGGCTCGCGGCGCGCACTTCTTCCTCAAAGATCACCATCTCGCGGCTGCGTGCACCCTCAATGAAGATCACATGATTGTCGGCATCCTTCAGTGCTTTCGCGGTGGGCAGCGCCATGGCCGTGCCCACACTGCCGGCCACAATCGCGGCTGTGCCGTAGTTTCTGATTTCGGAGGGGCGGCCAAGAGGGCCGACGACGTCGAGAATCGCGTCGCCCGCTTCCAGGCTGTTGAGCAGCGAGGTGGTCTTGCCCACGGTCTGCACCACAATCGTGATGGTTCCGGCCGCCGGATCGGCGCTCTTGATGGTAAGCGGAATGCGCTCGCCGTATTCCTTCACGCGCAGAATGACGAACTGCCCCGGCCGCTGCTTGCGCGCGATGCGCGGCGCCGCGATCGTAAATTGCCGGATGTTGAGACCGGCGGTGCGGGCTTCCACAATCCTGAACACAGCTCCACTCGTCCTTCGGTGCTAGCCTTGCGCGCAGGCTCAACGGACATAAACGCTCCCGAGCGAAAGAATCCCCCGAAGCACACTTCCAGCCTGCTCGTTCAGCATTGATTATTCAGGAATTGCCTGCAATGGGGTGTGACGTGAGTCACGCGGCGGCCCGAATTGGATTGGCTGGTTCCATTATCGCTGCCGCGCCTTCCAAAGCTGATAGAGTCCCCAGGCCGACAGCGTGCAGTTGTCGCGGATGGCGCCATCGAGCATCATGTGCTCAAATTCGGCAATGGGAACGGAACGGGCAGTCAGATCGTGCTCTTCGGCGTCGGGATCTGCCTGCGCCGGCGTAAGGCCGGTGGCCAGATACACGTGTTGCCGTTGCCGGAGTAGGCCGTACGCGATCCAAAGCGTTCCCAGGCGCGTCATCTCGGCGGCGTCCATGCCGATCTCTTCTCTGAGTTCGCCGCGCGCCAGCTCTTCGGGATTCTCGATTTCCATCTCCCAGCCACCCTGGGGCAGCTCCAGCGCGCGCTCCCCGATGGTGTAACGGAACTGATCGACAAGCCAGATTCGGTCACCGTCAATGGGCAGCATGATCGCCGCATCGTGCTTCTCCACCACGCCGTAGATGCCCTTCTCGCCGTTGCCGCGCAGGACCTCGTCTTCGCGCACGCGCATCCAGTGGTTGCGGTAGACTTCGCGGCTGGAGAGCGTGGTGATCGTGCGACCGGCGCCGGCGTCGGAATTGGACCCGGCATTAAGGTTTGCGCTGGAGCCCGGGTTGGAATCGACCGGATGCATCGAGCCTCCTTCGCGGCCCGCAGAACACCGCTTGGCGCACGCCGCGCTGTGCACATCGAGCGTCAGGAGAAGAATACCTGTTGCTTGTGAATGGAGTCCTACTCGCGGGGGTCGGGAGACCCCCGCTACAGCCGGCCTGGAGACCGGCGCTACAGGTTCCTCGCCGCGCGTGAGAAATGCGGGCTAGCAGTTCACCACCATCACCGAGCAGCCGTCGCGAGCGGGACGCCATTTTACCAGGAATTCGGTGACGGCCGAGGACTGCATGGTACGCATGGCGTTGAACTGACCTTCCTTCTGGCTGTAAAGCAACACGCCGCGCTCGCTCAGCACGGCCAGCGCGGGAACGCCCTTCTGGACGGGAACGCCGTACTGCTCGGCAATGTCAAGATTGGTGTCCATATAGCCGATGTTGATGTGCACCAGCACGAAATTCGCGTCGAGAATCGGCTTGTTCCGGGCGTCGTGGAAGTAAAGATCCAGCACCTGGCAGTCGCCGCACCAGTTGCCGCCGAAATCCAGCAGAATGCGGCGGTGCGTTGTGGCCGCGGCCTTCAGCGCGGCGGCCAGGTCGGCCCGGGCCTGCGAGGGATCGGGATAAATGTCATGGGCGGCAGAGTTAGCCGTGCCGGCGGCAAGCGACAAGAGCGCCGCCAGAACCAACAGCTTGACGGTCTTCATGAGGAGACCTCCGAGGCTATTCTCAGGATGCCATAAGTCAGAGGACCATTCCGGGGACTTTGTGCGACAATATGGAATTGAGGAAGCGCGCCGAATGACTCCGAGCGCGCGGAGGAACTATCGATGGGCGATCTACTTCAGCCTTGGCATATTATCTTGGTGGTCGCAGTTGCGTTCTTGCTGTTTGGCGCCAGGCGCTTGCCGGAGCTGGGTAAAGGACTGGGCGAGGGATTGAAAGGCTTCCGCGAAGGCATCAAGGGAATCACCGATCCGGGGCCGTCAGCCCCTGCGCAACAGTCCACCGTGAACGTGGCGCCGCAAAGCGCATCGACAAGCAACGGCAAAGCGACCTATCGGTGCCCGAATTGCAAGAATGTTCTCACAGCCAACGCCCCGAATCCGAATGCCACAGAAGAAAAAGGATTCTGCCCCGAATGCGGAAGCCAGTTCGATAAGAAGGCAGCGCTGGTCTAATTGAGATGGCGGAACTCGAAACAAGGCAGGGGAGTTTCGCGCCGCTTGAAATGATCGCGCACCATTCAAACGGAACCAAGAAAACAGAACGGCCTGTGCGCTCGCACAGGCCATGGTTTTTTTAACTGAATTTTCTGCAGCCATTGGTAGCGCCGGCCTCCAAGCCCACATATCGCCTCAGGCGGCGTGGACCCTTCGGCTTCGCTCAGGGCAGGCTGTGCCAATACAGCCGGTCTGGAGACCGGCGCTACACGCGTGCGGGCTTATTTGTATTCCTGCGCCGAGGGATAGTAGCCGGGCTTGGCAGCGATCACCACATTAGGCCGGTTGACGCGCACTTCGATCTTGCGGTACCGGTCGTCGTAGATGGATAAATGACTGGCGTAGACCAGCGTGTACTGGTTGCGGGCCTCGTCGGCGATCTTGGCGTAGCTCTTCTCGATATTGTTTACGCCGCGCTCTGAAAACATGTCGCCGCCGGTGGCCGCCACGTACTTGTACAGGATGTTGTCATAGGCCTCGAAGGGCAGGTGGAAGCGATCGAGCCAGCCCTCGCCCCAGCGGGCCGACTCGCCCACCAGCGTGGCATAGACGGCAATGTTGTTGGTCTGGAGGTATTTGACCACTTCTTTCCAGGTGGCCTTGCTGCCGTATTCCTTGCCGTCGGAGATCACGTAGATGATCCGCAGCCGATCCTTGGGACGCGTGGAAAGTTCTTTGGCCGCAAGGAGAATCGCGTCATTGAGGGTGTGAATCTCCTTGGGAACCTGGAGACCGGAGATCGCCTGCGTTGACTTCTCGGGCTGCAGATTCGGGTCCGCGCAGTTGCCGTTCTGATAGAGGGGGCACGACTCAGCCATGGGGCTGCCACCCACAACCGGCACCATGGGGTCGGTGCCCGTGGACTGTGCCAGCGAGAGCACCGCAGGCAGGCGATTGCCCTGCGCGCCCGTAAAGCCTGTCCACTCCTTGGCTCCATTGGTGTAGGTGAATACCGCGGCCTCGTCGTAGGGTGTGAGCGCGCCCTGGATCGCGTTCATCGACTCGTTCACCTCGCGCATGTAATTCGAGGGCAGGGTCTGGTCGATGACAAACGCAACCGATATTGGCCTTGGATCCACGCTGAAGACGCGCAACGGCTCGCGAACGTTGTTCTCGTAGACCGTGAAATCCCGCCAGGTGAGGCCGGCAACCGGGTTTCCTTTGGGGTCCTTCACCGTAACCGGAACCACGACTTCGGTCACCTGCGCGTGAATCACCGTGTTCAGGGCGCGAACACCTTCTTCCGGCGGTGTATCCTGCGCGTTCGGCGGCGGGGCGGTCGCGGCGGGTGGCTGGCTCGGAGGCGGCGCAGGGGGTTGCTCAGGCTGGCTGGGGTTGGACGAAGACCCGCCGGGACCGCTTGGCGTCTCTCCGGCGCCCATTCCAGGCGTGATGGGCCCTTGCGTTCCCGGCAGCGCTGTGGGCGCTTGCGGGGTGGGTGCATCCGGCACGGGAGTCTGCTGTTGGGCCAGAACCCCGGATCCCAATCCGAACCCGACAAGCGCTGCCAGCGCAATGGCCCTTCCACGAACGTTCACAGCGTTTTCTTCCTCCATCAAACCTGTCTGGACACGCGTCAAAACGTGTCTGGCCGCGCGAAAAATCATGAATCACGCCGCAACTGACAGAGTATCAGACGCAGCAAAGACGCACGGGTTGCATGCCAGCCGAGAAAGAACCCGTGTATGCTTTCCCTGAGGTCCCGTTTTCGTCTAACGGTTCAGGATGCTTCTCCGCAAGGTCATTGTCGCCCTGGTTATTGGTCTGCCGGCGTTCGCCGTGGCAGGTTGGGCCCAGCTTGCGCCTTCACCCGACGCGGCCCCGGTGAGCACTGCTCCCGCGCCGGAGCCTGACGAAACGCCTGTGGCCACCTTCAAGCAGTCCGTGAACCTGGTGGACCTGTTTTTTACCGTCAAGGACAAGAACGGGAACCTGGTGCCGCACCTGAATCAACAGAACTGCAAAGTCGACGAAAACAAGGAACCGCAGACGCTCAAGAGCTTTGTGGCCGAGACTGACCAACCGCTCACTTTGGGCATTCTGCTGGATACCTCGGGCAGCCAGCAGCGTTTGTTGCCCATGGAAGTGGGCGCAGCCGACCAGTTCATCCAGCAGGTTCTGCGCTCCAAGGATGAGGCCTTCGCGGTCAACTTCGACGTCAATGTGGACCTGCTGCAGGACTACACCAACAGCCCGCGGCTGCTGACGCACGCCTTGAGCAAAGCCGAGATCAACACTGCGGGTGGAAATGGATCGGGCATTCCCGGCCTGGGTGGAGGAACGGTCCCGACGGTCGGCGATCCCAAGGGCACGCTGCTTTACGACGCGATCTACCTGGCCGCGAACGAAAAAATGAACCAGGAGACCGGCCGCAAAGCCATCATCATCCTGACCGACGGCGAGGATGAGGGCAGCCGCACCAAGATCGGCGACGCCATTGGCGCAGCAAATCGGAACAACGTCATCATCTACGTGATCCTGTGCGCGGACCGCGCCATGTACTGGAGCCAGGGCGAGGGCTACTTCGGCTACGGGCCCGCCAAGCGCATCTCCGACGAGACCGGCGGGCGGCTAATCGATGTGGGAAATAACGGGAACAAGCTGCAGGCCGCATTCCAGCAGATCCAGGACGAATTGCGTACCCAGTATGTGGCCAGCTACACGCCGAGCAATGCCAAGGCGGACGGGACTTTCCGGAAAGTCTCAGTGGACTGCCATAGTGACACGGATCAGAATCTGAAGGTGCAGGTGCGCAAAGGCTACTACGCGCCGTCCCCGGGAAATTAGGCCGACTCCAGAGTAGGCGCACCCGGCTTTATTACTCGAAATTCCCTCGGGGGCTAAAGCCTCACAATCGATTTGCGCAACTTGCGGCACGAGTAAGCTCGTGCCCTGTTACAAAACGAGCCCGGTACGACGGACGGAGGTGAACGGGATGAAAACCGCCAGGTTCTTCGCGATGGCCATTCTCGCCGCGGCGAGCATTCCCCTCATGGCGCAGGAGGCGGGCGCAGACGGCTCTCAAAAAGCTGTCTACGCGCCGCAGGGCCCGATGGGCTTTGGCGATGAGGCTGCATCGCACTCCTGGGAGATGAGCTCGGTGACCGGCGAGCTCGAGGACAGGCTGAACTCGGCGACAGCCAGGGTGGGCGACCGCGTGGTGCTGAAGACCACCGAGAAGGTGATAACGGCCGACGGCACCGTGATTCCCAGGGGAACGCGGCTGGTGGGCCACATCACCCAGGTCCAGGCGCGCGATGCCACGCACTCCGTCGCGCAACTCGCCATTGCGATCGACCATGCGGAGCTCAAGAACGGGCAAAGCATCGCGATCTTCACGCTGATCCGCGGCGTGAACCCCAGCGCGGGGGTGATGGGGATGAATCCCATGAATCGCGACGGCCCCATGACCGGGATGGACGCGTACACGGGCGGAGGCGCTACGACCGGTGGGGTCGGTGGCGGCAGAGGCGGCCGCAGCGGTGGTGAGCAGTCGGGCACCCTGGGCGACGCCGTGCAGGGAACCCCTGCAACCACAACCTCGGTAGGAGACCGGGCGGGCGCCAATCCGGATCCGAACCCGCAGGGAGCCGTGGAGCTTGCCGGACATGGCGATCTGAATGAGAACGTGGGCGCGCACCAGGCTGCGGCCGCGCGCGCGATCCCGCACCCAACAGCGATTCCGGGCGTGATGCTCGCCGGCAACAGTTCTGCATCCGGCGTGTTCTCCGCGACCATGAAGGATATTCAATTCGAAAACGGAACCCAGATGCAGCTGGGAATTGTGGCGGACCGGTAAGACAGGGAGCAAGGGAGCGAGGGAGCAAGGGAGCAAGAAGGCTTGAGAGAGCACAGGCCGTAAATGGGCGGAAGCCCCCGCTGCAATGAACGAAAGAACTCCTCGACAGGCGCTCTCAGGTAGTGAACATTCCGAAACGCGATCTTCCTGGCTCCCCTGCTCACTCGCTCCCTTGCTCCCTGCTGTCCTGTTTTCGGACACTTCGTTACCGAAGATGCGGGAAGTCGTAATCTGGCGCGAAGAAGCGGCTTTCGTTAGCATCGGCACTAATGAGGAAAACTTGAGGCTGCGGCGAAAAAAATCTGCAGCATCAAATAATCCCGCTCCGAGGAGCCTGCCATGACTTCAAATTGCGCCGCCCAGGAAGGCTTTGAAATCAGCCCGCGGTTTCGTCAAACCGTTGAAGAGAGAATCGCGCGCCTGGAACGGGATGCGGCGAACGACGAAGTGCAACTGGACCGGCTCGACGACATCGATCACATCCGCAGACAGATGCGGCTGGTGGCCGCGCAACGCGCCGAGGCCCTGCGTATGAGGATCTTCCTCGATCGCGCCCGAACGCGGTTGCCAAGGCCGCTGATCGAGCTGTAAGGCAGGGATCAGGTTTCAGGGGTCAGTTCTCTCCTACTGGAATCAAACGTTACTTTTCATTCCGGCTGCGCGAATCTGCACGGTTCGCGGATATGCGTTTCCACAACTCCATCGCGCGGGTTCTTCCGTACACTAGAGCGAGAGTGTATCGCTCGATGGCGAACCTGGACTACTTCGTCGTGGATGTCTTCACGGAGACTCCGCTGGCCGGCAATCCGCTGGCGGTGGTGTTGAACACGTGCGGCCTGACGACCGAACAGATGCAGGCCATCGCGCGCGAATTCAACCTGTCTGAGACCACATTCATCGAGCGACGGTCGGCTGAGGTGGAGCGCGCGGAAGGTGTGCGCGTGCGCGTATTCACGACGCAGGAAGAGCTTCCCTTTGCAGGCCATCCCACACTGGGCACGGCCAGCGTCCTTAAAATGATCGCGCCGGAAACGCTTGAGAGCGACACCGTGACGCTTGCGCTTAAGGTGGGGCCGGTACCGGTGCGTTTTGCGCCGAGTGCCGCGGATGTGGGCGCGATCTTTGGCGAGATGACGCAGAGAGAGCCGGAATTTGGCGCGGAACTAGACGCGGCGGAAGTGGCTCCGCTCCTGGGTCTCGCCCTCGAGGACATGGACCCGGCGCTGCCGCCGCAGGTGGTTTCCACGGGCGCGCCGTTTGCGATTGTCGCGCTCAAGGAGCTCGAGGCGTTGGCGCGGCTCAAAGTAGATCAGGATGCGGCCACAGCGTGGCTGCGCGAGCGCGGAGCTAGGTGGTTCTACGTCCTTGCGCCGGATCTCGAGAAAAACCAGAACGGTGCGAAGCAGCAAAACGAGAACGGTACGAGGTACCGGGCGAGGATGCAGTTTTATGGCGGAGAAGATCCGGCCACGGGTTCGGCGGCCGGCTGCGCCATCAGCTACTTGGTAGCTCGCGGCGCGGTGCCTTCGGGCACGCGCGTGCACGTTCGGCAGGGCGTGGAGATCGGCCGTTCCAGCGATCTTTTCCTGTCCGCAAAAAAGAATGTAACGAAGGTCACAGATGTACGTGTGGCAGGCAGCACCGTTCTTGTGGCAAAAGGACAGCTTTTCCTGCCGTGATGCACATGCTTTCAACAGAAATTCATCTTCGCAAGTTGCATTGTGTGTAGGCTCTAACGATTTTCCACTTGTTTCACGCGGATTTTCACCAAAGTCTTCGCTTGCCTTTCCCTCTTCCCACAAACCTGCGGAACTCGTACCTTCTCATTCATTGAAGACAATTCCATGGCGCGTTTTTGGAAGTTCGTGGACGCGCCAAAACGCTGAGCATAAGACCGCGAAGCAAGGCTGACCCGCAGAGGAACGCGAGCAGGCTGCCCCCAAGCGCAAATGAACGCACCTCCAGGGTTGCGGTTCACGCGCAGGGCAAGCTGCGAAGTACGATCCAAAGCGAACCTGTCAACCCCGACTCACGGCCATCGGTTCAATCTGTGGCAACGCCAAGCCGCAATTAGAGCGGTAGATCATTCGTGTTGCCCTGAATAGCCTTGGAAAATTGCTGTAAGGAGCAGATCCCCATACCATGCGTCCAAAGAAAGTGATTCTCTGTGTAGACGACAATGAACAAGAGCTCTCCGTGCTCAAGTTCATGCTTGAGACCAACGGTTATCGCGTGCTGGCGGCCTCGAACGGCCAGGAGGCGATCGCCGTTTTTGCCACGGCGCCCCAAATTGACCTGGTTCTGACCGACACCACCATGCCCCAAATGAGCGGAGGCCAGCTCGTGGAGCGGCTGAAACGCATGAGAGGCCACGTGCCCATGATTCTGCTGGGCGATGCCCAGGCGGCGAGCGGCGAGCTTCACGTGGCCGACGCCATGCTGGCCAGGAAAAACTGCTCGACGCAAGAGCTGCTGGAGCGCATCAAGGTGATGAGCGCGCGAAAGCGCGGCCCACGCAAGGGCGCGCAACGCATCATGCCGGTGAACGAGCTGGCCGCGGCGTCGTAAAGACAGGGGTCAGGTGTCAGGTTTCAGCGGAGGCATCTCCAGCGGTTGTCCGCCGGGGATGCTCCTGGCAACATCCCGTGAACCGTCCTTGCCAGTCGAAAACCGGCCCACAACCAATGTGCGGCAATGTTCGCCTGATCCCTGACACCTGAAACCTGACCCCTGAAACCTGTATTCCCCCCTTGACGATGGTGCATAAGTAATCGCATACTCGCCTTCATGTCATAGGGCCGGCGGTGACGATCTGCCGCCGGTTGAAAGTCGGCCCTTATGGACCTGGTGGTTTTACGTCTTCTTTTTGTCATTCTGTTTGCCACGGTTTGTTATTTCCTCCGCCCGTTCGGCATCCAGACAGGATGGGAAGGCGCGGCGATTGGCGCGGCCGCGGCGTGCGCGGTCATCGTCTTCGAACTGCGCGTGCGTGCGCTCACGCTGCGGCGTCTGATTGGCGCCGTAGCCGGCAGCGTTCTCGGCATCATTGGCGCGGCGCTCTTTTGTCTCGTGTTGCGCTCGGCGCCGCTGCCCGGAACCACTTCCGCCGTGCTGCAGATCTTCGTGCTTCTGCTCATGACCTACGTGGGCCTGCTGGTGGGCGCGAGCAAGGGCGATCTGCTGAGCCCGGCGGCGCTGGGCACGGTGTTCTCCGGCGACAAGCCCTCACGCCGTAGCGCCAAAGTGCTGGATACGAGCGTCATCATCGACGGCCGCATCGCCGACATTGCGGAGGCCGGTTTTATTGACGGCATGCTGGTGGTGCCCGAGTTTGTGCTGAGAGAGCTGCAGGTTGTGGCCGACTCGACCGACGGCTCCAAGCGCCAGCGCGGACGCCGCGGCCTGGATATGCTGCAGCGCATGCAGTCCAACGAAAAGGTCCTGGTGCAGATTGTGCCGGACGATTTTCCCTCCATCCGCGAAGTGGACCTGAAACTGCTCGAGCTGGCCAAGAAGTGGGAGGCCAAGGTCGTGACCAACGACTTTAACCTGAACAAGGTGGCTCACCTGCACCACGTGGATGTGCTCAACATCAACGACCTGGCCAACGCTCTCAAGCCCGTGGTTCTGCCCGGCGAGCGCATGAACGTGCTGATCTTGAAAGAAGGCAAGGAGTACAACCAAGGGGTCGGGTACCTGGACGACGGCACCATGGTGGTGGTGGACCATGCCCGCAAGCTGATCGGCCGTACGGTTGCGATCTCTGTGACCAGCGTGTTGCAAACCGCCAGCGGCAAGATGATCTTCGGCAAGATGGACGAGAACGGCAAGCAGGCCGAAGCGTCATGAGCGGCCATGCGCAGGTGTTTGCCATCGTAAGCCACCAGCCCGAGGTGTGCACGTGTCCCAAGCGGGACTGCCCTCGGCACGGTGACTGCCAACCGTGCAGGAACTTTCACCTGAATGACCGGCGCCCGCGGCCGCCTTATTGCGAGCGCAAGCCAAGCTGGTACAAGAGATGGTTTGGGGCTGCGCCACCCGCGGCAGAATGATCTCCGGCGCCGCCGGCAAGCGGCAGCGTGGGCCGCAGAGGTAGGCGCTCTACGGCGTCGGCGCGGGGACGCCCATCTGGACGTACAGGCTTTCGACGTTCGCTTGGATGGCAATCGCGGCGGCGATGTCCGCGTTGGAGGCGGTCATATTGCCCCCTTTCCGCTCCGCCAATCCCCGGCTATAAAGAGATGTGGCCAACTTGGGGTTGATGGTGAGCGCGGCGTTGCAATCGGCAATGGCCGCATCGGCATTGTTCAGTTTGAGATAGACAAAGCAGCGGCTGTCGAGCGTGTCCGCGTTCTTGGGGTGCAAGGTCAGCGACTGGTTGCAATCCGCAAGGGCCGGCTGGAGCTGCCCCACGATGGCCTCGTTATAACAGCGGTCGTTGAGAGCGACACCCGAATTGGGGTGGAGCGTAAGCGCCTGGTTAAAATCAGCGATGGCCAGGTTGTATTGACCGTTGTTGCTGTACGCGTTGCCCCGGCCGGTGAACGCTTGCCACTCGCTGGGATTGAGCTCGATCACCTGGGTAAAGTCCTGGATCGCCTGGTTGTATGCGCCCTTAGCGGAGTAAGCGCTGCCCCGGTTGTAGAAAGCTTGCGTTAGCCTTGGACTGAGCTGAATCGCCTGGGTATAGTCCTGGATCGCCTGGTCGTATTGGCCCGTGCGGAAGTACACGTAGCCCCGGTTGTTGAACGCATCCGCATCGCTTGGATCGAGCTGCAGTGCCTGGTTAAGATCCTGGATGGCCTGGTTGTATTGGCCGATATCCTCGTACGCATTGCCCCGGTTGTTGTACGCCATGGCCAGGTTTGTGCCGCTGTATTGGCCCGACTGGATGAGGGCCGTGCATCCGGCGATCATCTGGGTAGGATTACCGTCGTTGCACTCATTCAAATTGACGTCTTGCGTTTGGGCGGGCAGGACGGCAGAAGCGCCCAGCAGAGTTACCAGAACAATCATAGACAGAACACGCATGGTTCCTCCCGGCTCGGTCTGGCAAGGGATGAATGCGACCCGCGTCTGTGCGACAACTCAATCCCAGCTCTTACCCACGGGCTCTGCGGCAGCGTCCGCCAGGGATTTGCTCCCGGCGGCCGCTGACTACGCGTATTCGTGCTCGGCGGGAGCTTTCCTCTTGCCTTCCCGGCTGCCAGCCAATATACACCCGATTGCGTGGTATCGGCCCTTTACTCCGCCGGCGAAGCGCCGCGCCCGTTGGGAACGGCGCTCTATGGGGTCGGTATAGGGACGCCCATCTTGGCGTACTGGCTGTCGATGTTCGATTGGATGGCCTTCGCGGCGGCAATGTCCGCATTGGAGTCGGCCGTATCGCCCTTGATCCGCTCTGCTAATCCCCGGCTATAGAGAGACGAGGCCATCTTGGGGTTGATCGCCAGCGCAGCATTGCAATCGGCAATGGCCGCATCAGCGTTGTTCAGCTTGAGATAGGCAAAGCAGCGGCTGTCGAGCGTATCGACGTCGTTGGGGCGCAAAACCAGCGACTGGTTGCAATCCGCAAGGGCCGGTTGCAGCTGCCCCACGATCGCGTTGTTATAACAGCGGTCATTGAGAAGGGAGGGGTCATTGGGCTGGAGCGAAAGCGCCTGGCTATAATCGGCGACAGCCTGGCTGTATTGACCGTTACTGCTGTATGCGTTGCCCCGGTAGGTATACACAGCCCCAACGTCTGAACCATTGGGCTCGATCCGCAGCACTTGGCTAAGGTCCTGGATCTCCAAGTCGTATTGGCCCGTGTCAGAGTACAAAACGGCCCGGTTCTCGTACGCCATCACAAAATTTGGACTGAGTTGCAGCGCCAGGTTATAGTCCTGGAGCCCCAGGTCGTATTGCTTGTTTTGGACGTACCCGAAGCCCCGGTCGTTGTACGCCAAGGCCAGGAGTGCGCCTTGCAACTGGCCCGACTGGATGAGGGCTGTGCATCCTGCGATCTTCGTGGCAGCATCGTTGGCGGTGCACCGCGTCCAAAGGGGGCTTTGTGTTTGGCCGTAGAGAACGGCAGAAGCGCCCAGCAGAGTTACAAGAGCAATCGTTGACAGAACACGCATCGTTCCTCCCGGCTCGGTCTTGCAAGGGATGAACGTGACTTGGGTCTGTGCGACAAATTAAACCCAACTCTTACCCGCGGACTCTGCGGCAGCACCCGCCAGGGATTTGCTCCCGGCGGACGCTGACTACGCGCATTCGTGCTCGACGGGAGCTTTCCTCCTGCCTTCCCGGCTGCCAGCCAATATACGCCTGCCGGGCGCGCCTCGCACCTTTCCTGTTGTCGACGGCTTTACCCTCGGCTGATTACGCCGGATGCATGCGCTCGATGAGGTTTCGCTTCACCTCGGGCCAATCCGACGCAACGATCGCGTAACGATACGAATCGCGCGGCGTAAAGTCCGCGGCCATGCGATGCGCCCGCAATACGCCTTCAATTTTTCCGCCGATGCGCTCAATGGCCGCTTGCGAGCGCTGGTTGCGCGCGTCGGTGTGCAGGCAGACGCGCAGCACCTGCCAGACCTCGAAGGCGTGCGTCAGCATCAGGAGCTTGGCCTCCGTGTTGGCAGCGGTGCGGATGGCGTCGCGCGTGAGCCACGTGTAGCCGATCTCGCACACGTCGGGAATCTGGCGTCCGTGGCGCTCGTGCCCCTCAGGCCACGCCCAGCTTTCCACGTCAAAAAAGCGCGTCGACCCCAGAACCGCGCCATCGGCGATGCGAACCGTCGCAAACGGCACTGCCTTGCCGGCTTCGCGCCAGGCGAGCGCGGTTTCGATGTAGGCGAGCGCCGCCTCGCGGCCAATCGGGACTGCGCTCCATTGGTAGAGCGCGGGGTCGGCAGCGGCTGCGGCAACCAGGCCGTCCAAATGATTCATTGCTAGCGGCTCCAGCCGCACCGTCGCGCCGGTGAGAGTGGGAGATTGGAGGGTCACGTCTCCCAGTATGCGTTGCGGGCCGCGGCTGCGCAATCAAGCAGAGGGCTGAGCGCAATGCTGTTCGTCCGCACTACCCAGTTCGATCACGATCCGACCTTCTTCGATAGCGCCTTGCTGACGGCCTCCGTCATGTGCACTTTATTGGCATATTGCGGATGATGGAATCCGAAGGCAAGAATCCTTCGCCGGCCGAAGGTGTAGGTTCCCCAGGTGACGTCCCTAAGTTCAGGACCGAGCGAGGCGCAGCATTTACCCTTTTTCTCTTCATCTGTGTATGGGCAGTTGCACCACCCTTTTGCTGTAAAGACAAAAACTTTTTGGATCTTCTCTTTTTGGAGTATCTTCTCGAATCGTTTTTTCGCGAGCTCGTTCAGATTGGAATCCGCCGTTGCGTATTTTTGATTGCCTTCTCCGATACATTTCGGAATGAAGTTAAAGAACCAGACGCGGTTCCAAAAGTCCTTTTGATCTTCTCGGCTTTTGTAGCCGAAATACCCAGGGACCCTCGGAAACAGTGCATTACGTGCAAGGTCGTCTGAGAGAAACTTGCGTACGACGTTGATTGTGAATTGGTTGTTATCCAGGTGTTTGGGATCGCGGTGATGGGAGTATCCCACGATAGCGATGCGCTGTCCCTTTATGCCTTGTTTCCAGTTCGGCCCGCGCCATACCTCGTGTTCAATCATTCGTCGGCGCCTCCTTGCGACACCGACCGAATTATAGGCTCAGCCAAGGATGCTAACTATCAATACTTCATGATCTTCGGGTCGATGGCATCGGCCCAGGCCAGAATGCCGCCGGCGAGATTCTTCACGTTTGCGTAGCCCTGCTGTGCCAGAAACTCCGCGATGCGCTGGCTGCGGCCGCCCGAGCGGCACTGGACCACGATCTCGCGGTTGCGGTCGATCTCGGCCAGCCGCAGCGGCACTTCGTTCTGCGGGATGAGCGTGCCGCCGATGTTGGCAATCTGATACTCGTAGGGCTCGCGCACGTCGAGGACGAACAGGTCTTCGCCGCGGTCGCGGCGTACTTTCAGCTCCTGCACGGTCATCTGGGGAATACCGTTCTTCAAAGTTGTCTCCTGGCCAGCTTTGGGATTCGCTTCGGGCGCAATGCCGCAGAACTGCTGGTACGCGGCAACGCCGCAGAATTCCTGATAGTCGATGAGGGCCGTGACCGTGGGATGCGCGCCGCAGACCGGGCACTCCGGGTTTTTCTTCAACTTGAGCTCGCGAAAACGCATGCTGAGCGCGTCGACGAGCAGCAAGCGGCCAACCAGCGGGTCACCCTTACCCAAAATGAGCTTGATCACTTCAGTGGCCTGAATGATACCGACGAGGCCGGGCAAAATGCCCAGCACGCCACCCTCGGCGCAGCTGGGAACCGTACCCGGAGGCGGCGGCTCGGGATAAAGGCAGCGGTAGCAGGGCCCCTGGCGCGTGGCAAAGACGCTGGCCTGGCCTTCAAAGCGAAAAACCGATCCGTAGACGTTGGGCTTGCCCAGCAGCACACAGGCATCGTTCACCAGGTAGCGCGTGGGAAAGTTGTCGGTGCCGTCGGCGACGATGTCGTAGTCCTTCAGAATGTCCATCGCGTTGGCGCTCGAGAGCATGGTCTCGTGCTTGACCACGTGGACCGCGGGATTGAGCGCGGCGAGCTTCTCCTCGGCCGAATCGAGCTTTTTCCGGCCCACGTCGCGCGTGGAGTGCAGAATCTGCCGCTGCAGGTTGCTGGCATCGACGACGTCGAAATCGACCAGCCCCAGCGTGCCAACTCCGGCCGCCGCCAGGTAGAGAGCCAGCGGCGAGCCCAATCCGCCCGCGCCCACGCACAGAACCCGCGCGGCCTTCAGCTTCTGCTGGCCCTCCACGCCCACTTCAGGCAGGATGAGGTGGCGCGCGTAGCGCGAGAGTTCGTCGCGCGTGAGCTCCGGCAACTGGGTTGGGGAAGTGGAGGCGGCCATGGCTCGCGTTCTCCCGTCGATTCCAGTTTATCGGGTCCGATTTACCGGGTCCGGTTTATTGGGCCGGGGGCACGATGCGGAGGGAGTTGAAAATACTCTGCAAGCTCGCGTCGACATGCACTTTCTCGGCCGGCGTCAGTTTACGCGGCCCCGGGGTGTCCTGGTTAGCACTCGAGAGAGACACGGCCAGGTCGAAGCGGTAGCAGTAGCCGGAAGAGTAGAAGGTATAGATGTCATCGTTCAGCCCGTGCCCCACGAAGTTGCTGCTCGTCCTTGCATGCCAATAGTGGTTGCCCTGAATGGTGATCTCGTCCACGTGGTCAATCGGCACCTGGAGGTTTGCCGGCTTGGCCAGGACGAGACAGGCATCGGAGGTGGGCACATTGTGCACATCGTAGGCGAACTCCATACCGTCAAACATCGTATCTGGCGCCAGTGTCATGCCGGGTATCGACTTCGTGTAGATCAGAGCGCTCAGACCTTCCGTCGCCGGCGCATCGTCCGCAGGGGTAATCGCCAGCGACATAAAAAAAGGCTGGTTCTTCTGGTCCTTGTCGAGCGTCCAGGAGGCGGGATAGGTGAAACTCACGCCGTGTGCCGGGTCGGTAAATTGCATGGTGGTGGGGTTGAGGGGTGTAACACCCTGGGCGGGCAAGGTGCTCGCCGCGCAGATCAATGCCAAGCCAGCGAGCCAGCCCACGCCAAGGAGTCGAACTTTGGGAAATTGTGTTCTGCCGATTGCGGCCATGGCTTGCGTCCTCCAATCGTTTTCACATGAACGGGCCCAGTTTATCGCGCAGGAGGCGCGACGCGGACGGAATTGAGAATGTTATTCAGGCTGGCGTGGATGAGCGCCTTTTCATGCGCGGTCAACTCGCGGGGGAAATCTCTGCCGGGTACGTGCGAAGTGGCGACGGCAAGATCGAAGCGCAGGCACGAGCCGGACGCCTCAATAAACGTGGCGAAGATATCTTCTTCGATTTCGGTGCTTAGACCCGTGCCGGTCGCGTTTCCATGCCAATACGTCACGCCGTTGAGCGTCACCGGATCGGCTTCCACCTCCCAGGTGTCGCGGGCAAGCCTTTGGCAGGCCTCGGCTGATGCCGCGGGGCGCGCATCGTATCCAAACTCCACGCTGCTGAACACTGTCCTCGGCCAGGAGTGCAAACCGGGGAGCGTCTCGTTGGTGACCAGGCCGCGCAAACCCGTGGAGACGGAGCGGCCGTCCATGGTTGCAATCGCGAGCGACGGGCTCTTGCTATCTGCTTCGACCCGCGTGAAGCTCCAGCCGCTGGGAAAACGGAAGTTGACGCCGAAGGCCGGGTCGCTGAAGAGCATTTGAGAGCCGGAAACCGGCGTGACCGATTGCGCAAACGAGGGCAGCGCGGCAGCAAGGAAAATAACGCGGATAGAGGCGCGCAGGATCGAGTGGCCCGTCACCCCTCCATTATGCGCTATAGGCAGTGCTTGCAATCAGATGGCGGCACACGAGGAAAAGCGAACGGCCCCGCACCAGGCGGAGCCGTTGGTGTGAATTGCGGGTTGGTTTCAACAAGAATCCTACTGCGTGGGCGGTTTCGCCGCAGCAGCGGGCTTTGCAGGCGCGGCGGCGGGCTTTGGTCTCCAGAATCCGGGATCAGCCTTGATCCAGTCGTCGCTCACGTAGCTCTGCTTGGGATTCACGGTGAAAAGCTCGCTGTGCGAGGACTCGACAGCTTCCCCGAATAACTGGTCGAGCTTGCGCATGCCCTCTTCGCCGCCAATGGCTTCACGGAACTTTTTGTCCTCTGCGTAGCCCAGGTCGATCGCCGACATGGAAGGATCGCCGGTGAGCGCGATGAAGGTGCCGTCCGGAGCGCCGAAGGCGATCTCGTACATGCCCCAGTGAGAGCTGCTTCCGGCCTTGTCATTCGCATCTTTCACCATCTTCACCACCTCGCGCCATTCCTTCTGCTTGCCCGGGCGAACGTGGAAGATAGAAATCTGATAAACGCGATGCTTGTCGAGGTCGGTGTGCGGGTGATAGCTCAGGTCCTCGTCGTAGGTGTAAACCACCGAGTCGACCTCATCCAGCAGCTCGCCATCGGCCAGGCCGGCGCGCTCCAAACCGGCCGCGAGGGTGGGGTTCGAGTCCACGAGCTTGTTGTCCTTCTCCCACTCCGCGAACGAGTCGTAATGGGTCATGAACAGTGCCCGCGATTTGCCGGACTGGGAGTTCATGGCCACGTAGTAGACGGGGAACTTGGCCTTTTCTTCCGCAGCAATAAAGGCGCTCTCCGTTTTGTCGTGCGCGGCGCCGCCTTTGTAGGGCTTGGTGTATTCGATCGTGAACTGCAGAATTTTGGGCAGCGTCGAGGTTGATGATGGGTCTTGCGCCGCGGTGAGTGTGCTGCCGGCAACCGCGAGAGACAGTCCCAGCAATACGGGGCTGATGATCTTCATGTGCAGGAATCCTCCTTGATTTTCCCGGAGAAGCGTTGCGGTGGGAACGGGGAGGGGAAGCGCAAGTTCTCCGAGGCACAGTGATTATGTGGGCCGAACCCTCTCGATGTAAAGAAGTTTTTGATACTTCATAAAATCGGGGCGAAATTCACGCCCACGCAACCTGGCCGACGCTCATTCCGGGCGCGGAAATCTCAAACGTCAACCGGCCTGCTGCCTCCGCCGCGATCAGGCCTTGCGCGCCGCCGATCAGCAGTCCCGGTCAGCGATCTTCGATCCTGATTTCCTGTTCCGCGAAGCGCTTGTCCTCTTCGCGTGTCCCGGCCAACAGCCAGGCGCGCGTGAGCGCAGCTTTCCCCTCGGCGACCTCCGTGATGACGTAGCTCGCGCCCAGCCAATGCGCTTCGGCAATGTCGGTGGCCGACCATTGCGCCGGGTGATCGGGATGCGAGTGATAGAAACCTGCGATCTCAAGGCCGCGGCTGCGGGCTTCCTGCGCAATCTTCACCAGCTCGGCCGAGGCGATCTCGTAGCGTGCAAACGCGATGCGCGCGTTCACTGCGCGCACCGGCGCTTCAATCCGCCAACCCTCCGGCCCGGGCTTGCCCAGCAGCGCCCCGCAACACTCGCGCGGCCAGGTCTCTTCGCCGTGGGCGCGCAGATCCTCAAACACCGTGCGCGGCAGGCGCAAAACGCGCGCAGCTGTTTCTCCGATGTTTTCGCCCGCCTTGGCGCCGGATTGGGAGGTGTGTGCGGTCACAAGGGAAATTGCGCGTGCGGCGCGGGTGTGCGAGATTGGAGAGAGAACAAGCGCCCGCTGCCTCCACCATTTTTTCAGACTGGAACCCCCTCATGAAACGGAAATCCGGCCATCCCTCGTTCAATCAGACGCTGGAACTGCTGCGCGCCCATGAATTCGAGGTGGTTCCCTATCCCGGAGTTGCCGGAGGCGCCCTGGTGAGCAAGCACGGCGTGGGCGCCGTGCTGGTGCCCGCTCCCGAGAACCCGGACGCGGCAGTTGCCCTCGCCGTGCACCCCGGAGTGCTGGTGAGGGGCGAGGTGGCGCGGCTGCTCGACCGCGGCTACCAGAAATTTATTAAAACTTCCCAATGCGAGCTTCCCGCCTCGGCCAGCCAATTGCAGGCGATTCACGCGTTCAGCGAAGAGCTGAAGCAGCTGACTGGCGCCATCAGCCTGTACAACGAGTCGCTGGGCACAACCAGCGACGTCTATCAGTACGACCGGCTGGTGGGCCGTGAAGACGCGCAGCCGGCGCCCGAACAGCCCTGGAAGATGGCCGACGGGCACTGATCCGCGCTCGACTCTGCTGCGGAGCAGGCGATGGACGGGAACGAACACGAGGAGCGCTTCGCGGTCCAGGGGCAGGAACGGCGCGCCCATCCACGTTACTCGGTCGATGAAGAGTCTCTGCTGGTGCTTGTGAATCATGGCATGCCTGCGAAGGCGCGCCTCGTCGATCTGAGCTTTGAGGGCTGCCGCGTTCGCACCCTCGAGAAATTCAACGGCAACGCGGGATGGCCTGTCGAAATCACCTTCAAAGTAAAGGG
>JBEKAS010000005.1:0-41082 GCA_050015795.1 Occallatibacter sp.
ACATCGCATCTACTGGATCACCTAAGAGCCAAATCAGCCCTTGGCTGTCGCGATGAACCGCATCCCAAAACCCATCCTTATCCGGATTCGTAAACACCAGCTTCCACGTATGGCACCCATCGGTCGTCTTGTACAGCCGCGACAGATCCCCTTTGCCGCTCGACGTCACGATCGCCGTGTTCGCATCGAACGCCTGGATGCCGCGAAAGTCGAGATGCCCCGCGCCCGGCGGAATCGTGCACGCCTGCCACAAGTACCCGCCATCTTCCGTGCGCAACACCGTGCCGTTCGTGCCCGAGGCCCACGCCACGCCCGAGCCCACGTTGTCGATGCCGCGCAGATCGGCAGTCGTGCCCGAGCTCTCCATTTCCCACTGCGCCTGCGCCGTGCCGCACGCCGCCAAAACCACCGCCAGCCAACACACCTTTGCTTGCATACGGAACAGTGTAGGCCCAGCGGCAGGGGACAGGATTCAGGGGTCAGGGGTCAGAGGTCAGAAAAGCAGCGAGCCGACCAATCTCGCTCTCTTGCTCCCTCGCTCCCTGACTTTCTGAACTTTTCCAATCCAATTTCGTAACTCCCTGCATCCCATCCCGCGCATCCCTGCGGATTAGAAGGTAGCAGCGACCTATGGCCGGAACCTGGCAGCCCGACTTCGAACAGCTTGTCGACGAGCACCAGTCGATGGTCTTTTCGCTCGCCTTGCGCATGACCGGCGACCGCGGCCTGGCCGAAGAAATTGCGCAAGATGTTTTTCTCGAGCTGGACCGTCATTTGCGCAAGATTGAAAGTCCTTTGCATGCGCTTTTGTGGCTGCGGCGCGTCACCATGAGCCGGTCCGCCGATGCCTTGCGCAGGCGGCGCGTGCGCGGCATCGACCAATGGGTCGAGATCGACGAAACCCACGGCGCACAGGCGGAAGAACGGCCCTCGCCGCTGGCCGATCGCGTGGAGCGCCTGCTTGCCACCGTGCCCGAACCGCAACGCGCGGCGCTGGTTCTTCGCTATCAGGAGGATCTGACGCCGGAAGAGATTGCGGCCGCGCTGGGCGCGCCGCTGGCCACGGTGAAAAGCCATTTGCAGCGCGGACTCAAGCTGCTGCGGGCCAAGGCCGCGATTCACTTGAAGGAGTATGTGCGTGGAGCTTGAACCTATCGACGAATTCGAACGCGAGCTGCAGGCGGCTCTGGCTCGCCGGCCGGCGCCGCTGGACCTTAAGCGCAAGATCATGGAGCGTCGCCGCCAGCACGCCGGCCGGTCGCACCGCATGATCTGGATGGAGCGGCTCGCCGCCTCGCTAATTCTCGCTGCCGTCGCGAGCGGTGCCGCGTTCTGGCATCACGAAGTGGAGCAACGCAGAGGCGAAGAGGCAAAGCAGCAGGTCTTCACGGCGCTGCGCATCGCCAATCACGCGTTGCAACAGATGAATGCGCAACTCGCCGAGCACAACCGGGATGCGCAGTAGCCGCTCACGGACCGCAATCAACGCTGAGCGCAAAAGATGAAGAAGGAGAATCGAGCATGAAGCATCGAATGTTTGTCATGATCCTGGGAGCCGCGGCGCTTGTCTGCCCCGCACTCGCTCAATCCACGCCCTCGCCGTCGCCGTGGCCCTTGCCTGCGCCCGTCGAGAAAGAATTGGCCTCACGCGCTTCCAACGTCACCGAAGTGACGCTTGGCAAGGACATGCTCGCCTTCGCAGCCAAATTCATGGACGGCAAAGACAAGGACCAGGCCGCGGTCAGCCAGCTGGTCCAAGGTCTGGAAGGCATCTACGTCCGCGACTACGAGTTCGACAAGGAAGGCCAGTACTCGATGGACGATATCGAAAAGCTGCGTCAGGCCTTCGAAACTTCCGAGTGGACGCCGATTGTGCGCACGCGCGAGCACAACGGCACAGAAATTACCGACGTGCTGATGAAGCAGGTGAATGGCGAAACGCGCGGCATGTTCGTGTTGTCGGCCGAACCGAAAGAGCTCTGCATCGTGCTGATTCTCGGCCCCATCCGCATGGATCAGCTGGGCATGTTGGGGGGAATTGGCGGCCTCGGCGCGCTCGGCAACATCGAGAAGGACAACCACAGCAAGCACAAGAGCGACCAGAAGCCTGCGGACGGAGGTCAACAATGAATCGTCAGTTCTGGATTCCTCTGGGCTGCGCAATCCTCTCCGTCGCGGTGTTTGTGCCCTGGGTGGTGCGCGCGGCCAGTGCTGAAAGCGGCTTCGACGGCGTGGTCAGCTCCATCGAGCATCAGTATCACGTACGCGCCACGCGCATTCCGTTCATGGGCCTGGCAGGTCTCATCGCAGGCAAGGCCACGCATGGCGGCGTGGGTCAGGTGCACATCGCCGAGTTCGAGCAATTCACCCGGCCCGCGGACGGCGAAGAGTTGAACCGTATGGTCGCAGAAAAGCTGGGCCATGGTTGGCAACGCATCGTTCGCTCCACAAGCCGCCAGGGCAACGAACAGACGCTCATCTTCGCGCGCGGCGAAGGCAACCGCATGGGGCTCTTCGTCCTCGATCTCGATGGCAATGAGATGGATGTGGTCGAGGTTTCCGTCGCTCCCGACCGGCTGAACGAAACGATCGACAAGTACGATCATCACGACCCAGACGGGCACGAATCGGACTGACACAGCCAGCCTTGGACGTTGGTATGGAGGGCGGGCGAATTGTGGGCTCGCTCTAGAACTGCGTCACGCTCAGCACATTTCCGTCCGGGTCCTTGAACCACGCGACTCGCGCTCCGCCTGGCGCCGTCCAGATCCCCTTTGGATCGCCATCGTTGACTCCCGCATAGCGCTGAAACTCGACACCAGCAGCAGCCAACCGCTCTACCGTTTCCTGGATCGATGCCACATCCCAACCCAGCACAGTAAACGGAGCCGGCTTGTGTTCGTGCACAGTCGTGACGCGCAACATGATTCCATTGGCGTCGAAAACCAGTGCAAATGGCTTCTGATCTTCCGCGAGCCGCAGCCCCAACACCCCTTCATAGAATGCCCGCGCCTTCGCTGGATCTGTTGTGGCCACAAAGGCTACCAGTTTGCTTGTCCCCAGAATCGATTCCCGCGACATCCTGCACCTCCGCAGAGACTTTTCCATCGGCCCAGTTATTTTGCATCCGAGTGGGTCATCAACTCCACAAACATCTTCTGGAAGCGCGGCAAATCCAGATCGAGTTGAGCGTGAACCTGCCGCACACCGGTGGCGGGTTTCAGCTTCTCCGGCCATGTCAGCGTATCGCCATAGCTGGGACCGTGGCTCAGGTCCACATCCATATACACCACCTGCTCCCTGGTGATGATCGTGGGATCGAGCCACGCGCACGCTTCCAGCTCGTCCCACATGTAGTAGCGCTGCTGGCTCCATGCCGTGATGTAGCGCGCCGCCGGCGCCTGCGACTTCGCGATCGCGTCCACCATGACCTGCGTGAACGGCGCTTTGACAGAAACATCGACCGTGGTGACGTCGATGCGCGGCCAGTCGGCGCGCAGCACAATGTGCGCCGCCTCGGGATCGAACCAGAAGTTGAACTCGTGGCGCGGGTCGGTGGCAAATTCGGGATCGGTGGTCTGTGGCCGGATGCTGGCGCCCATGACGACAATGCCCCTGGTCAGCGGCGCAAACTCCGGATCGAGCGCCACGGCTAGCGCGATATTGGTCAGCGGCCCCGCGGCATAAATCGTCACCTGATGCGGATGCGCCCTCACCTGGCGGATGAGGAAGTGCGCGGCGTCCTCGTCGATCGGCTTCGTAGTGGGCATGCCCTCGGGCATGGGCGGAATTTCGTATGGTCCGTGTGACTCGAGATGCGCAGGCGCCGTCCCGGTTCCTGTCTCCGTCAAATTTGTAGCGCCGCGGCCCCACGCGCCCTGCCACGTCACTTTTCCGTCCAGCGCCGCCTCCAGCCGCGTCTCTTCCTGAGTTCTAATGAGCGGAAACACCGCGCCGCGCGCTACGGGCACATCCGCGTGGCCGGTCAGCTCCAGCATGCGCAGCGTGTGCAGCGTCTCTTCGTCGCGCCACGCGTCGCCGGTCACAATCGTGATGCCCAGCACCTGCACTTCGGGCGCCTGCAACAGCGCCAGCATCGCCATCTGGTCCGATCCGCCGGGCCCGGAGCCGTCCTGGTCGATCAGCACCAGCCGCTTTTGCGCCGGCGACAACGCAGTGCATCCCGCCAGCAACAGAATCGCAAGTTGTCTTTTCATAGATGGGTATTGTGGCACAGCAGTTATGCCCGAATGAATCAGAATCTTGCTCGCCAGCTGCTGCGAGCTGCGAACGACGAATTGATCCCTGACCCCTGAAACCTGATCCCTGTTCTACCTGCGCCCAAACCCTCTCGACTTGACCTGCGGCGCCACCGGCAAATCGGTCTTGCCCTCGGGAAAGACCACGAGAAAGCGGTCGGTTCCTTCGCCCACACTGGCGGTCTCCACGCCCTTGAGGCCCCGGCAGGCCATGTGCAGCATGCGCCGCTCGCGGCTGTTCATGGGCGGAAAACTGTAGGGAATCCCCGACTGCCGCACCTTCTCCGCGGCGGTTTCCGCGGCCAGTTGCAGCTCCTGTGCGCGCAGAGCCTTGAAGTTCGCGGCGTCAAAGCTCACCAGGTGGTGCTCGTGATGGTCCAGCCGCATCATTTGGGCCGCCAGGGTTTCGAGAGCCCTCAACAACTCGCCGTTGTGCTGGATGACAAGTGGCACGTCCGGACCGGCCAGTTCCACATTGATCATCTGGCGTACCTCGCCGCCTTCCGCATCGCGCGCGACTTCGCCCGCCGAAATGCGGTACTTCAGGCGCATGCCGCCCAGCTTGTTCAGCGTGTTCAGAAATCCGGCGATTTTTTGTGCAGACTGTTGCAGGTCTTCAATAGGCATAACAGACAAGTATCGCAGAGAGGGGCCGGATCGGGGAGGCGCGTGCGCAAAGAAAATTACCCCATGCCGTTCATGGAATGCTATCGGCGCAAGAAGACGATCCGATCGGTCCACTCCCAAGAGGCAGCCTCCCGGGCCAGCGCGGCAAGACCGCGGACCTGGCCGCCGATGTCGGACAGCCGAATCGTCTTTTCGTCGATAAAAATCACGCCGCCATGGTGCTGGCCACCCTCGGCCCAGGTCTTCAGCAGAGGCGGAATCGTCCGTCGGTCGTACGTTGCCAGCGTCCAGCCGCGGGCCGCCGCGTGACGCAAACAGGCGGCATCATCCTGGCCGAGAAACCCGCCGCCCTCCCACTCCACCAGACCGCAGACTGAAATCGACGGTCTCAGTCGCCGCAGCCCCGTCGCCACCGCGGGCGAGATATGCTCGTCGAGCAGAAGTTTCAGCATCTCACGGTCTGCGCAGACTTTTGGGGCGCTTGGCAACAAATTCCCTGGCTTGGGGAAGCATCCGCTTCAGAGCTTTCAGGTCCACAGCATCGTTGTCGGACAGCGCCTCGGCAATTTCCGCGGAAAATGCCTCCGCATAGTGGTCCGCCGCGCGCACCTTTGCCTCAGGCCAGCCCAGATGCCGGGCCACGGCCGCCCCATCGCCTTTGTACGTACGCAGCAGCAGGGCCACTTCCCACACTGCCAGCGTGCTGCCCTGCACATAAGCCTGGCGGCCTGCCGCGGAATCGCGGAAATCGATGAAGGCAAACTCAGCGCGGCGCAGCCCCTCTTCGACCAGGCGCGCGCTGGCGTCGCTGGCCGTCCAGCCATGGCGGCTGGCCATGCGTTTCAGGCGCCGTCCGCTCTCCGCCGGCAGGCGCATGCTTACGACAATGGATTGGGCTGTGCTCATCGTCTTGCTTACAATGTGGCTTATGTCAGTATTGTAGCATATTCGGAAAACGGCCGACCGGGCGTAAAGGGCTTCCCGTTCATCAGCGGCGATCCCGGCACGCCCGGCAACCATCACTGGGAGATCAGCTTCGGGTACACGGCAAGCCGTGGCATCTTGTTTAGCGCAAAACTCGGTTTCAGATTGTATGCTTTGGGTGTGATCGTTTGGAACCAGTTCCGCAGGGGAAATCCGCTACGGTTCGCCGCTTTGTCTCGGCGGGGGATCTTGCTTCTGCTGCAGGCTGCCGCGCTCATGGCATACGGCCAGACTCAGAGCGAAGCTGTCGCAGGCCCCCCCGGCGCCAATGCCCCGGCGGTGATCACACTCGACGATGCCATCCGGCTGGCGCAGGCAAGCGAGCCTTCCTTTGCTGCCGCCGCTGCCGCAAGTCGGAACGCAGGGCTGGACAAGTCGATTGCCCGCTCCGGTCTGTTGCCCAATGTAGCTTATTTCAACCAGGGACTCTACACAGAGCCGAACGGCGCCCACGGCCAGGTGGGGCAACTGTCGGACACCGCGGATCTACCCAAGTTCATTGCCAACAATGGCGTGCGGGAGTATTACAGCCAGGCGATTGTGAACGAGACCGTGGGCTTGGGACCGGCAGCGGCCGTGCGCCATGCCGACGCGGCAGCCGCCATGGCCAGCGCAGAGCAGGAGATCGCACGACGCGGGCTGGTCGTCGCAGTCACGAGCTTGTTCTTCAGTTCCCTTGCCGCCGAACATAAGCTGGCTGTGGCCGAGCAGGCGCGTCAGGAGGCCGCTGACTTTACCCGGCTCACCACCGAGCGGGAGCAGGCGCGAGAGGTCGCTCATGCCGACGCGGTCAAGGCGCAACTCGTCGAACAGCAGCGAATTCGTGACGCGGAAGACGCGCAGTTGGCTGCCGGGAAGACACGGCTTGAGTTAGGTGTGCTTCTATTTTCCGATCCGCGCACGCCCTACACGTTGAGCGCGCCAGCGGCAGAAGCGCCGCTCGCGTCAAAAGAAGAAGTGGAGCAGGCGGCGGCGCGAAACAATCCGGAACTGAAAAGCACGCTGGCCAGCCTGGCCATGAATAATGCCGACGTGCAGGCGACGTGGGGAGCGTTGTTGCCCAATATCGGGATGAACGTAACGTACGGAATCGATGCGCCGCAGTTCGCGGCCAACGGTCCCGGCGGCGTGCGCAACCTGGGCTACTCGGCCAGCCTCACTGTGAACATTCCGGTTTGGGACTGGTGGGCCAGCGAGAACAAGGTGAAGCAGAGCGAGATTCGCCGCGATGTCGCGCGGGTGGCGTTGAGCAACACACAGAGGCGGCTCATTGCGCAACTAGATGAGGCTTACTCCGAAGCCCAGGCCGCGCATGACCAGTTAGCCTCGCTCGATTTAAGCGTGGCCGCAGCGACCGAGAGCCTGCGCCTCACCAAGCTGCGCTACACGGGTGGCGAGGCCACGGTGCTGGAGGTGGTTGACGCCGAGAACACCTACGTCAGCACGGAAGATGCGCGCGAAGACGGGCGCGTACGCTATGAAACGGCGCGAGCAGAATTGCAAGCCGTCACGGGGACGATGTGAAGAAGACAGGGATTAGGGAACAGGGAACAGTGGTTAGTGCGTGTTTTCATTAATTGCTCCATGAAAGGGCACGACTTTCGTCGTGCCGAAAAGGGTGCATGCGACTTGGGGCTTTAGCCCCTGCGGAATGAAAACGGGAGTCTACAAAACCATCTTTGATAAACGCTGTAGTGGTCTGAGATCGGAAAGCAGTGAACCGTGTGAAGAGCGAAACCATGAACGCGAAGACAATCCGAGGGTCGCATGCGATGTTGCTGGCCGCGCTGGCGCTGCTGGCTCTCTTGCCGGGCTGCAAGAAGGATGTGCCACCGCCAGTCGTGGTGACGGTGCAAGCCGAGCATCCGGAGCAGGGGCCGATCGCAGAGCAAATCAGCGCCGATGCCGTTCTGGCGCCTGTCGCCCAGGCCGCAATCGCGCCCAAAATCAGCGCTCCAATCAAGAAATTCTATGTCGAGCGCGGGCAGAGAGTGCACGCCGGCGAGCTGCTGGCAACGCTTGAGAATACCGATCTCGTGGCGGCCGCAATGGATAACAAGGGATCGCTCGACGCGGCCCAGGCAAACTACGACACGTCCACCAAGGCGCAGGTGCCGGAAGATACGCTCAAGGCGGAGTCGGACCTGGCCCAGGCCAAGGCCAATCTCGATCTCAATAAGAGCATTGTGAACAGCCGGAAGCAGTTGTTTGCTGAGGGCGCGATTCCGGGCCGCGACCTCGACACGGCTGAAGCCGCGCTGGTGCAGGCGCAAGCCGCCTACGACGCGGCTGCCAGGCATCTTGAGTCTGTGCGCAATGTGAGCCGGGAGGCTACTCTCAAAGCCGCGCAGGGGCAACTCACTTCGGCCGAAGGCAAATTCAAAGGCGCTCAGGCGCAAGTCGACTATTCCGAAATCCGTAGTCCTATAAATGGCGTGGTAACCGACCGGCCCTTGTTCGCCGGTGAAACCGCACCCGCTGGAGCGCCGCTGATCACCGTGATGGACACTTCCGTGCTCCTGGCCAAAACCCATCTCGCCGCGAGCCTGGCGCAACAGATGAAATTGGGTGACGCGGTTGCCGTGCATGTGCCGGGAATCTCCGACCCGGTTGCGGCGAAGGTTTCCATGATCAGTCCGGCGCTCGACCCCGGCAGCACCACCGTTGAGGTGTGGCTCAAAATCGACAACAAGGCCGGCAAGCTCAAGGCGGGCACCCCAGTGAAAGTCACTATCAGCGGCAAGAGCGTTGCCCAGGCGTGGAAGGTGCCCGACTCCGCGATTGTGACGGCCGATGACGGTACGAAATCCGTAATGGTCGTGGGCAGCGACGGCGCGGCGCATCGCAAGCCCGTCACTCTCGGCATCGATGACGGCACTGACGTTCAGGTGCTGAGCGGCGTTGCGCCCGGTGACTTGGTGATTACGGGCGGCGCCTACGCGCTGGACGAAGGGACGAAGGTGCAGGTGGGTCCGGCAGCGGGTGGCGGCGGAGGTTCCGACTGATGCCCGGCCAGGCGCCTAACGATCTCCCGGGCGATGCGCAAAAGCCTTTTTGGTTGGCCCGGTCCACGCGCACCATCTTCTTTTTCGCCGTCATGCTTACCTTGGCAGGCATCTATCTGTCGTTCAAGGTACCCATCTCGGTTTTTCCTGAAACCAATTTTCCGCGCGTGGTCATCGGCGTCGACAACGGCGTAATGCCGGTCGAACAGATGGAAGTCACCGTAACCCGCCCCATCGAGGACGCGATAAACACCGTGCCGGGCTTGGAAACGGTGCGATCCACCACCAGCCGCGGCTCGGCCGAGGTGAGTCTCTTCTTCGACTGGAACGTCGACATGGTGCAGTCCCTGCAGCTGGTGGATGCAGCGCTTGCCCAGGCGGCGCAGAGCCTGCCGTCGACAGTGCGAATCACCACCAACCGGCTCACCTTCGCCACCTTCCCCATTCTCGGTTACAGTCTCACTTCCGATACCGTTACGCAGACCCAGCTGTGGGAGATCGCTACCTACGACCTGAAGCCGCCGCTGAATCGCGTTGCCGGCGTAAGCACGGTGACTGTGCAGGGCGGCCAGGTGCCGGAGTATGCCGTGGTGCCCAACATGGCGCTGCTCCAGGCCTCGGGCGTCACCATCACGGATCTTGTCAACGCCATTCAGGCATCGAATATCGTGGAGTCGCCCGGCCTCTATGAAGCCAACCATCAGCTGATCCTTGGCCTTGTGGGTGCGCAGGTGCACGACGCCGCGGGGTTGCGGCAACTGGTGATCAAAACCACTCCCGCGGGCGCACCCGTTCGTATCGCCGATGTCGCCACGGTGGAGCAGTCCACCATGCCCGTCTACACCACAGTCACCGCCAACGGAAAAAATGCGGTGCTGCTCAACATCGCGCGCCAACCTTCTTCGAATACCGTGGCCGTTGCCGATGCGGTCGCCGCCCAGATCGCGCAACTCCAGCCCAATCTGCCGCCTGGTGTGAAGCTTCAGGTCTTTTACGATCAGTCGCAACTCGTGCGTGACTCCATCTCCAGCGTGCGCGACGCCATTTGCATCGGCCTGGTGCTGGCTTGCGTGATTCTCTTCCTCTTTTTGCGCGACTGGACCTCGTCGTTGATCGCCGGCCTCGTCATCCCGGTGACGGTCGCCGTCACCATTGCGGCGCTGTGGCTCATTGGCGAAAGCTTCAACCTCATGACCCTCGGCGGCATGGCAGCCGCCATCGGCCTGGTGATTGACGACGCCATTGTCGTGGTTGAAAACATCTTTCTGCATCGCGACGCAGGCGAGCCTCGCGCCGAAGCGGTGCGCAAGGCGCTCAAAGAAATCACCACACCGCTCATCGGGTCCACCATCACTCCCGTTGTCGTCTTTTTGCCGCTGGTCGCGGTCAGCGGCGTTACCGGCATCTTTTTCCGCGCGCTGGCCATCACCATGACCGCGGCCTTGCTCACCTCACTCGCCCTGGCGCTCACCTGGACGCCAAGTCTGAGTTATGTGCTGTTGCGCGAACGTAGACCCGAAGCGGAAGGAGATTCCGAAGGCGACGCCGGCAGCTCTTCGCCGTCGGAGCACGATCACACCGCCGGCCGCATGTTACAGCGCGTTCTGCACATTCACGCCCGAGTTTTAGAGTGGGCCCTCGCCAAACCCTTGTGGATAGGTGGCATCTGCATTTTGGTGGTGCTGGCTACATGGGGCGGGTATCAATTACTGGGCACCGACCTGCTGCCGGAGATGGACGAAGGCGGATTCATCCTCGACTACATCATGCCGGCCGGAAGTTCTTTGAGCGAAACCAATCGCGTACTCGACCATGTAGAGCGCATTCTTGAGTCCATTCCCGAAGTAGAGACCACCTCGCGCCGCACCGGCCTGCAGATGGGCCTGGCCGCAGTGACCGAAGCGAACACCGGCGATTTTACGGTGAAGCTGAAGGCCAAGCGCAGCCGCTCGGTGGATGAAGTGATGGAGGAAGTGCGCGAGCGCGTGGACGCGACAGAGCCGGAGCTGGACATTGAGCTGACGCAGGTGCTGCAGGACAACATCAATGACCTGTCGAACGCGCCCGAGCCCATCCAGATCAAGATCTTTTCGAGCGACGTCAATCTTCTCGGGCAGCTTGGGCCGCGCGTAGGCGACGCCATTGGCAAGATCCCCGGAGTTGTCGACGTCGAAAACGGAATTGATAACACCGTCAGCGGGCCGGCCACGAACTTCGATGTCGATCCGCAAGTGGCCGCCCGCTTCGGCTTTACCCCAAGCGAGGTTTCCCTCGACGCTACGGCGATTCTTGACGGAGTCGCCACTTCCAACCCGCTCATCGCCAACGGCCGTCCCTACACCATCCGCGTGCGCCTGGATGAGGAACACCGCAGCTCACTGAACGCGATTGAGGACACGGTCTTCAACAGCTCTTCCGGTCACACGGCCAACCTCGGATCGCTCGCTACCGTCGAGGCGTTGCCGCCGCAGAATGAGATCCTGCGCGAGAACCTGCAACAGCTCATCACGGTCACCGCCGACCTGGAGGGTTCTGACCTGGGCGGAGCGATGACCAGGATTCAGCAAACCGTTGCCGGCCTTCACCTGCCTTCATCGGTGCGCGTGGAATACGGGGGCACCTATCAGGAGCAGCAACAATCCTTCCGCGATCTTTTGCAAGTGCTGGTGCTTGCCCTCGCGCTGGTCTTTGGCATTCTCCTCGCCGAGTTCCGCAACTTCCCCGCGCCCATCGCCATTCTCGTCTCGTCCGTACTCTCAATTTCCGGTGTCATTCTGGCGCTGCTCGTCACCAACACCACGTTCAACGTGGCATCTTTTATGGGACTCATCATGGTGATTGGCATTGTGGCCAAGAACGGTATTTTGCTGCTCGACGCTGACGAACGCTACCGCGCCCACGGCGCTTCGGCCCGCGACGCCATGCTCCATGCCGCCCAGCGCCGCCTGCGGCCAATCGTCATGACTGCGCTTGCCGCTATTTGCGGCATGTTGCCGCTGGCCTTCGCGCTCGGTGCCGGCTCTCAGATGCTCCAGCCGCTCGCCATCGCCGTCATCGGAGGTCTCACCATTTCCATGGTTCTCTCGCTCGTCATCACGCCACTCGTCTATTTCTTGCTCACCCGCGAACGCGAACCCGCGGCGGATAAAACGGCGTGATTGCCGAACTCCGCAACGGCACGATAGAATTCCACTGAAAAGGTTTTCAGGAGGTTTCCTGTATGCGTTTTCATGCATCCGTTGCTGCCGCCGTTCTTGCCTTGTGCCCGCTTGCCGCCGTCGCACAAACCGCGCCGGCGCCGCCTAAAACCCCGCACACACTCGCCCGAAACTCCGCCCCACCGCAGGTGGTGCAAGGGGTGGCGCAAACCCCGCCCATGGGCTGGAACAGTTGGAACTTCTTCGCCGGTAAGGTCACCGATCAGGACATTCGCAATGCGGCCGACCAGATTGTCTCGACCGGCATGAAGGACGCGGGCTACGTCTACATCAACATCGACGACACCTGGGAGGGCGACCGCGATGCCAACGGTGTGCTGCACGCCAACTCCAAGTTCCCCGACATGAAGGCGCTCGCCGACTACGTGCACTCCAAGGGGCTCAAGCTAGGCATCTACTCATCTCCGGGGCCGCAAACCTGCGCCCGCTTCGCCGCTTCGCTCGACCACGAAGTGCAGGACGCCCAACTCTACGCCTCTTGGGGAATCAACTACCTGAAGTACGACCTCTGCAGCTTTCGTGAGGCGGTCATGGCCGCCCAGGCGCCGAACGACAAGCCCGCGCAGATGCACCTGATGGTCGCCGCCTACGACAAGATGAATAAAGCCCTCAAGTCCACCGGCCGTCCCATCGTCTACTCGCTCTGCCAATACGGCTGGGACGCGGTCTGGGAGTGGGGTCCCAACGTTGGCGCCAACCTCTGGCGCACCACCGGCGACATCCAGCCCAATTGGCAAAGCATCTACTCCATCCTCAACGAGCAGGCCGGCCTGTCCAAGTACGCGGGGCCGGGCCACTGGAACGATCCCGACATGCTCGAGGTCGGCAACGGCAGGCTTACGCCGGCTGAGAATCGCACACACTTCTCAATGTGGGCCATGCTCGCCGCGCCGCTTCTCGCCGGCAACGATCTGCCCAACATGACGCCTGAGATTCGCGCCATCCTCACCAATCGCGACGTCATCGCCATCGACCAGGACCGCCTTGGCCACCAGGCCACGCGCGCCTACTCCGAGGGCGAGCTCGACGTCTGGACCCGTCCTCTCTCCGGCGGAGCCATGGCCATCGCCGTCATCAACGCCGGTTCCGATCGCTACTCCACCCATCCCTTCCATCTGAGCCTGGCCAAACTCGGTCTGCACGGCCCGCTCCAGGGCAAAGACCTCTGGACCGGCAAGGACATCACGCTCACCGACAACTTGCCGCTGGAAATTCCCAGCCACGACATCTTGCTAGTGAGGATCGCAGCACCTAAGTAGTGCAAAGCGGGCAGGACTAATCCGCTCTCCCCAAACACACCGCAAACCACCCGCGCGCATCCGTCCACGTTGCTTCCGCGCGGAATCCGGCCTCGGCCAGCAACGCTTCTGCCTGCCCCGGCCTGTATTTGTAGCTGTTCTCGGTGTGGATGCTCTCGCCCGCGGCAAAATCCACCGTCAGGCCGAGCGCGCCCACGTGCACGCGTTGCGCGTCGAGGCTATTGAGATGCATCTCGATCCGCGATCGAGCTCCGTTCCACAACGCGCAGTGCTCAAAAGCCTCCAACTCGAACTCCGCGTCGAGTTCGCGGTTCAGCCGCACCAGCAGATTGCGATTGAACGCCGCTGTCACCCCAGCCGCATCGTCATAGGCCGCCAGAAGGATAGAATCCTCCTTGGCCAGGTCCACTCCCAGCAGCAAGCCGTCGCCCGTCCTGAGTCCCGCGCGCACGCGGCGCAACAGCTTTGCCGCCTGATGCGGCTCAAAGTTGCCGATGCTCGATCCGATATAGACCACCAGCCTGCGCTCTTGGGCTACCACAGGTCCCAAGTGCAATCGGCTTCCGTCGCCATGCGTGTAATCCATGACGCGTGGCGTCACCGTGACGCTGTCGATCTCGCGTTCGATTCGCTCCCGAGCCCCTTCCAGCGCACTCGCCGAAACATCTACTGGCTCGTACAGCACTGCGCCCTGCAGCTCGGTTGCGGCTTTCAGCAGCAGGCGCGTCTTGTCGGCCGATCCCGCGCCCAGTTCCACAACGCGGAGACGCGCGCCGGCCGCGGCTTGCGCAATAATCGCGGCCGCGTGCGCCATCAAAATGTCTCGCTCCGTACGGGTCAAATAATACTCGGGCAGTTCCGTGATGGCGTCGAACAGGCGCGAGCCCGCGTCGTCATAAAACAGCCACGCAGGCAGACGCTTGGGCCGTGCGGTGAGCCCTTCGCGCACCGCTGCGCTCACGCGTTCGTCGAGTTGTTGTGCTACGGCAGGGGAAGCTGCTGCAGTCATGTTTTTCGGTTAGATGCAGGGACCCGGACAACGACGTCTTTTCTGTTCGGTACGACAAGAATAGGTGGCAGGTTTCAGGTGTCAAGTTTCAAGGTCGGTGGGCCGCTCGGTACATCGTGAGCCAATTACCGACACCGCAGGGCAATCGCAAGAATGAATGAAGCATTGAAAAGCAACCTCGACACGAATTTCCTCGCTCGTGCCACGGCCTTCCTGACACCTGACACCTGAAACCTGCTATTTCGCTAGCCGGATTCCGGAAAACTGCCAGCGCGTCTCTGGCGCAAAAAAATTGCGGTAGCTCGCGCGGATGTGCCGTGCCGGCGTGACGCACGATCCGCCGCGCAGCACCATTTGCCCGCTCATGAACTTGCCGTTGTACTCGCCCAGCGTTCCGTCCATCGGATGAAAGCCCGGATAGCCCAGGTAGGCGCTGCTCGTCCACACCCAGCAATCCCCATAGTACTTCGTAGTTTCCTGTTCTTGGCGTTTCGTACCGTTCTCGTTTTGGTGCTTCGCACCGTACTGGTTTTGGTCGAGATTTGTGGAAGGTACAGGCATGAATTCTCCGGAATCCAGCAGATTCCCCTCCACCGGCTGGCCTTCCACCGCGGCCTCCCACTCAAACTCCGTGGGCAACCGCCGCCCGGCCCATCGCGCATAGGCGTCAGCCTCATAAAAACTTACCTGGCTCACCGGCGTCGCCGCCAGCTCCTTCAGCGGCAGTTCCCCACGCAGGGTAAAGACGGTCCAATCCATTTCTCTCGGGTCGCCTTCCTTCTGGCCGCCTTCGACTCCGCTCCAGTAGAGGGGAGCGCGCCAGCCATTGTGCTTCACCGCATCCCACCCGGCCGAAAGCCAGAACTCCGGCTTCTGGTAGCCACCATCGGCCATGAACTCCGCATACTCACCGCACGTAACCAGCCGGTCCGCCAGCGCATAGGGCTCCAGCCACACGCGGTGGCGCGGCAGCTCATTGTCAAAACAGAACCCGCCGCCCGCGTGGCCCGCCTCGCGCAACCCGCCGTCAAATTCCGTGAACCCAAGCGGTTGGGAGTCGGCCGTTTTTCCTGGTCCCTTGGTCCCTCGGTCCCCGCCTTCTTGCTCCCTGCCGGGGTCCCCAGCGAGCGATTTTTGCTCGATGGGGTGGCTTGCTCCCTCGCTCCCTTGCTTCCCGTCTTTCTGTTCCCTGTTCCCTGTTCCCTGTTCTCTGTACTTCGGCTTCATCGGATTTGTGAAGAACGCATGCAGCATGTCTGTAAGCAGCAATTCCTGGTGCTGCTCCTCGTGGTTCGCCCCCAGCTCGATCCGCCGCAAAGCCTCCGGCTCCGGCACCTGCTCAAAGAGCTGCTCCACGCACAAGTCCACGTGCTCGCGGTAGCGCAGAATCTCGTCGAGCCCCGGCCGCGAGAACGACGACCGTAGCCGCTTCTCGGGAAACGCGGAAAAGCTCTCGTAGTAGCTGTTGAAGAGCCACGCGAAATCGGCGTGGAAGACGCGGTAACCGGGCAAAAACTCCCGCAGCACGAACGACTCGAAAAACCACGTGGTGTGGGCCAGGTGCCACTTGGCGGGGGACGCCTCAGCACACGACTGCACCATCATGTCCTCAGGCGTCAGCGGCTGGCACAACTGCATCGTTTGCCGGCGCGCGGCGCGAAAGCGTTCGCCCAAAACGGAAATTGGACCGGAAATTGCGGCGGAAATCCGGTGCGGAGACAGAACCGGGGAAGTGGTTGCGGTCACGCGAGGGCCCTCCTCGTCTGGGGTAAAGTGTAGCCCATTTACGTTACAATTCGCTGCCATTTCTCCTCTCGCAAAACTCGCGCCTTCCCGATGGGTCAACGCCGCCGCATATGCCGTGCGTTACTGCAATGGCACGGCTTTTGCTTCAATCTACAGTTCGTTGCCCGGACCGAACCGGATCTCCCGGCATGGCCGTGGCAAAGTGGGAACCCGGGGCTTTGGTAGTCGGTCAGTTTGAAAGTGTTTTGAAAGGGCACGAGTTCTCTCGTGCCGTAAGGGCCACAAGATGATCGCGGGCTTCAGTCCCAGGGGGACGGTTTTCGTAAAACTGACCCACAACCGGGCTTTCGTTCACCCTCCTTAAGTGTTCTAATGTTCCTGTGACAGAGGACGATTGGTCAGCTAAATCGCCCCCTCTTTGAATCGACAGGAGGGAAGATGCGCGGGCTCAAGGCAAGTCGCTGGATTTTGTTCCTGTCCCTGTTCGCAATCTCTCTCGGCACGTCCCGGGCTCAGCCCACCCAGGTAACCAGTCCAACCCCGCCTCCGGACTCCGCAGCCCCTCCGCAAACGCCTCCCACACCGGAGCAGCTCGGCGACTCCCTCGTTGGCCATCAGCGCTACCAGGCCGCCATTGCCGCCTACTCCAAGGCGCCCGAGATGACGGCCGAAATCTGGAACAAGATGGGCATCGCCTACCAGATGCTCTTCAACGCAAAGGACGCGGCCCGCTGTTACAAGGAATCGCTCAAGCTCGACCCCGTCAACTCTCAAGTGATGAACAATCTGGCCACGGTCTACGCCTCGCTCAAAATGTATGGCCAGGCCGATCGCATGTACCGCAAGGCGCTCAAGCTCGACCCCAAATCCGCCATGGTTCTTAAAAACTATGGCACCAACCTGCTGGCCGAACACAAATACAACAGGGGTTGGGAGGCGTATCAGCAGGCTCTCGCCATCGATCCCAAGATCTTTGCCGATCACAACGGTCCTTCCGTGCAGAACCCCTCCAATGTGCAGGAGCGGGGCGCGGTGAACTATTACATGGCGGCGGGCTGCGCGCGCGCCGGCTACACCGATTGCGCCCTCCAGTACCTCCGCTTGGCCCTCGATGAAGGCTTTACCACCCGCAAGAAGGTCGAAGCCGACAGCCAGTTCGCCAGCCTTCGCGACAACCCCGCCTTCAAACAACTTCTCGCCGAACAGCACAACTAATTCGGTAAGTCAGAAGTTCACATCACAGTGAATCAAGCTCGCACCACAATAAATTTGTCATCCTGAGCGGAGTTTGCCGCGCTTTTTGCGGCAAATGCAGTCGAAGGACCCGCGGTTGCTCTTGCTTTTGCCTTTCGTGCGATCCAAGTGGAATGGAGACCCGCGGTTGTTTTTCCGTGAAATCCAAATTCAACAGACTCGACCAGGCTCCGCGTCGTCCCACGCCCTCTCTGACACGTCTATCTGTCAGGCTGGCCTTTGCGCCACCTTGGGAGCTTTGATGAAACTCCGTCTTTTGCCCGCAATGTTCGCCGTCCTTGCCCTCACTGCAGCAGCCGTCGCTCAGGATCCCGGTTCCGCTCCGCCACCCGGCCAAGTTTCGAACCAGAACTCCGGCCAGGGAAATGGCGGTGGCTACGGCCAGCGCGGTGGCCGCGGCGGAATGGGCGGAGGTATGGGCATGATGGGCCGCGGCCTCATGGGTACCGTCACTGAGGTGGCTGCCGATCACTACACTATCAAGACCGAGACGGGCGACGTGTACACCGTCCATTTCAGTGCCAATACGCGCATCACCAAGCAGGCGCCAGGCATGCGCGGTCCCGGCGGAGGCGGAGGTGGAGGCGGCCAGGGGACGGGCGGCGGTGGCGGCTACGGCCGCGGTGGAAACGGCGGGAACGGCGGCAATCCTCCGCAGGAGATCAAGGCAACCGACATCAAAGTCGGCGATGCCATCAATGCGCAGGGCGACATCGACGCAACCGCAAAATCGGTCGGCGCCACGCGCATCGTGCAGCTTGATCCCGATACCGCCAAGCGGATGCAGGAGCAAGCAGCCAACTTTGGCAAAACCTGGCTGGGAGGCAAGGTGACGGCCATCAACGGAACCACCATCACCCTTACCGGCGCGCTCGACAATGCCCCGCACACCGTTGTCGCCGACGAAAACACCACCTTCCGCCGGCGTCGCGACCCCATAACTCTCGCAGATATTCAGGTGGGCGACACCGTGCGCGTGGAGGGCGCCGTCAAGGATGGTGTCTTTACTGCAACCGCCGTGGGTATTGGCGGCATGATGGGTGGCCCGCCAGCCAATGGACCCTCTGGCCCGCCCTCCAGTGCACCTCCAGGCCCTCCACCCGGTGCCCCGCCACAATAAAGTTCTCTGAGATTTGCCTTCAACCGTGCAGCGGCTCGGCCGTTTGCGATTAGACGCATGCGCCCCCCATTGCCGCCCGAAATGGCGCCTCCGCAAAGCCTGTTAGCACCCTTGCCTTTTGCGTCGAGGGCTCTTCCCGCTCCCTATTGTACGTTTGTCACAATTTCAGCGGACGCGCACAAGTCCAATATTTGACAATAGATAGCTTTTCGCAGTTTGTGTCATACGGTAAGTCACTTGCCAAGCCTCTATTCACCTGTGGTACAACTTGGCCCGCAATGAAGGCTGCCTTTTTGTCCGGCTATGCGGATGAAGAGGATAGTGTCTGTGTTTGGCTTAGACATTTCGTTGCACCTCGGGACGAATGCAAATGGCAGGGTGTTCTTGCATTCAATGAAGAGCGTCCCCTAATCAACAGCTAGTCGACCCTTCTGGAGGACAGTAATGGATACAAGGCAAAAGTCAAGACGCCTATTCTCAGGCTCTGGCGCGCGGTTCCTGGCGCTGATGGTTCTCGTTCTCGGCGGCACTTTCGCCGCGTTTGGACAGCAGATTACAGGAACCATCGTAGGAACGGTGAAGGATCAACAAGGCGCGGTGGTCAACACGGCCACCGTGAAGGCAACCAACGTCGATACCGGCTTCACCCGGTCGGCGCCCACCAACAGCCTCGGCGAATATCGCATCGATTACCTGCCCGTAGGCAACTACACCGTCGAGGCGACGGCTCCCAGCTTTGAGCGCTATGTGCAAAAGAATGTCTCCCTCGATGTGGAACAGGAGTTGACGGTTGAAATATCACTGGCCGTGGGCGCGGCGACTCAGACCGTCACGGTCACTGAAGCTCCTCCGACCGTCAATACCTCTGACCCCGTGCTCGGCAGGACCATCGAGCCGGACGAGATCATCGGTCTTCCCCTCGTCAACCGCAATACCTATACGCTGATTTCCCTCGCGCCGGGCGTGATGGCCAATAACAACAGCTCCACCTCGAACCCCACCGGCACGCCAACCACCGCCACCGGGCTGTATATCGAAGACGTGCAGATCAACGGCTCCATCGACGGCGGCAGCGCAGGCGTAGCCTTCTATCTTGACGGCGGCAACAACATCACCGAGATGCGTAACTACGGCAACCCGGCGCCGAATCCCGACGCAGTAGAGGAGTTTCGCGTGGAGACCAGCGCATTCGGTGCGCAATACGGCCAATTTTCCGCCGGTGTGGTCTCGGTCATCACCAAGTCGGGAACCAACCAGTGGCATGGAAGTTTGTTCGAATTCAACCGCAACACTGACTTCAACGCCAACAGCTGGGCCCCGGCCCACAACGCCGCAGGCCAGATCATCGTTTCGCCCTACCACCGCAACCAGTTTGGCGGTACCGTGGGCGGGCCGATCAAGAAGAACGATGCGTTCTTCTTCTTCAGCTATGGAGGGTTACGCCAGGTCACATCGAACGTGTATACAGGCGCCATCACTCCCACGCAGGCCGAGCGCCTCGGCGACTTTACTGCTGACACCGGCTTCTCGGTCTACATGCCGGGCACCAACAAAACGGTCCTCGCAAATGGAGCAAACGCTAGCCCAAATTGCGCCGCTGGTGTGCTTAGCAGTTCCACTGCGGGCCATTGTTTACCCACTTCTGCGCTGGACACGACCGTTTTCAACATGGACAACATAACCAACACCATCGGCTCTTCCATCCCGCTGCCTAACGTTCCCGGCAGCCTCTCGTTGCCGACGACCGGAGGCGGGAAATACGCGGGCCTGATCCCCATCCCGGTTACGGAAAACGAATTCCTGGGCAAGTATGACCAGAACCTCGGCTCAAAGGACCATGTGGCAGCAACCTACTTCTTTTCGAGGAACGTGCTGAAAAACAACCCAGGCGGCAACGTCCCGTGGACCTATAATCAGATCGCCTCGAATGGCACCAATATCAACCTCAGCGACGTTCACACTTTCAGCCCAACCACTGCCAATCAGACCTGGCTCACGTTCACGCGGGCAGCGGGCGGCCGCGTTAACCCGCCGGTGACCGGCCCGGCATCGCAGACCCTCGCATCTTACGGCTCGAACTTTCTCATCCAGGGACCGGTCTCGTTACCCAATATCTCTCTATCCGGCGGATTTGCTCCGGATGTTACAAATGCAGGTCCATTCACGGGTTCCGATAACTATGAGCTGCGCGACATGGTCAGCCTGACGAAGGGCAAACACTCCCTCTTTATTGGCGGCGAGTTCGCTCTGGCCAAGACCATGTTCGATGCCAACCTGCTGAACTTTGGCAGCATCAGTTTCTCTACATCGGCTCCTACTACAACCGGCAATGTGTTTTCCGACTGGGTGACTGGCCAGGCCAACTCGGCTGAGCAGGACTCGCCCTACACCACCCACCTGAGCACATGGCACTACGCATTGTTTGTGCAGGATAACTACCGCATCACGCCCCGGTTCACGGCCAACCTTGGCATGCGGTGGGACATCGATCAGCCTCCCGTCGATCCCCATAACCGGACGGAATCCTTCATTCCCGGCCAGCAATCCACTGTGGCTCCGCTCGCACCCAAGGGCTTGTTGTTCCCGGGTGACTCGGGCATCGGCCGCGGCATCATTCCCACGGCGTACTACCACATTTCGCCGCGCTTAGGCTTCGCGTGGGACCCGTTTGGTGACAGCAAGACCTCCATTCGCGGCGCCGCGGGTATCTTCTTCGGCATCCCCGCAGGCAACGAATGGAACCAGCCTGGAAACGCCATACCATTCGCCCTGCGGCCACAGACCGGAGAGGGCCCGCTCAACTCCCTCACCAATTTCTACAGCTATCCGGGAGACTTCCCCTCGACCGCGCCGGGTGGCGGCCTGATTCCGTACATCTACACGCCCAGCAAGCCCATATTCATTTCCGGGCCCGGCGGAGCCACCGAAGCCATCTCACCGCATTTCAAGTATCCCTACGAATACCAGATCAATCTTTCCGTGCAGCGGCAGTTGCCCGCCCGCGTAACCGTGACAGCAGCGTATGTGGGCGCGCTCTCGCACCAACTACCCAACTTTATTGACGCCAACTACGGGCCGTATTCGACCGCTTTCGGTACGCCAAGCAGTTCGCCAACCAGCATCGCCGACCGGCGTCAGTTCGATCCATGCGTCGGAGCTTGTCCTACCGGTGCGGCCGCCATCAATAACGGCACCGGTATCCTGGGAGCACAGATCGTCGATCTGCTGTCAAACCTGACAGCCAATTACCACGCCCTTCAAATCTCGGCGAGCAAGCAGCTCTCCCGTAACTTCAGCGCCGGCGGTTTCTATGTCTGGAGCCACGCGATTGATAGCTTCGAGCCGGATGCAGATGGACTTTCAGTACCGCAGGACGACGGCTACTTTGGCGCTGCCTTCACCGCCAGCAATAACTCCTTGGGCGCCATTGGCGGCGGACTCAGGGAGGAAAAAGGCTCGATGAATGCCGACATCCGCAACAACGCCGCGATGTCCGGTACATGGAACATCAGCTACTTCCACGGCGAAAACAAAATCTTCAGCACCCTGGTCAACGGCTGGACAATCTCGCCGATCGTCTACCTGCACAGCGGCGGGGTATTCACGATGACCACAGGGTCCAGCAAGAACTTTGACAGCAACAATAGCACCAGTAATAACCGCCCCGACCTTACCGGCGTCAACCCCGTGCTCAGCCCTCACCGCTGCCGGGTTTGCACCCCCTCGTCCGGGTCTAACGAGACGAGTGAGTGGTTCAATACCAGTTCGACCACTCCTTCTTTCATAGCCAACGGGCCCGGTGTGGCAGGGGGCATCGGCCCCGGCGGCGCGGACGGCAACTCTGGCCGCAACAACCTCTTTGGGCCCGGGTTCAAAGATCTCGATTTGGGGCTCTTCCGCAACATTAATTTCGAGCGTGGAGTCGTGTTCCAGCTCCGTGGCGAAGCTACCAATGCCTTAAACTGGGTGAGTCTCAGCAACCCCACCGCATCCCTCGCGTCGGGCAACGATGGCAAGATCACCTCGGCTGCAGGCACCCAGCGCGTTATTCAGGTCGGCGGGCGCCTGACCTTCTAACCGCAGTTCATCGCGCAAAAACACGCTGGCCGGATACGTTCTCGTATCCGGCCAGTGGTTTTTTGAGATGCTTTGTTTTCTGCTACTGGATCGATTGCAGGGTCCAGGCGCCATTCACTAACGTGAACGTTGCCACGCGCTGCGTGCTCAGCTTGTTGCCGGGATTTTGGGCAATGGCCTGCAAGGACGCGGGCATGTTGCTCAGATCCACATCTTCCATGTAGGTCATGGTCCTTGTGTCCGCAATTGTCTGCACCTCGCCAACATTATTGCTACTGCGCATCTTGAGTTTGCTGGTGACCAGCGGCACCACGATGATCGTGTAAGTTGGATCTTTCGGGCCGTCCGGCCGCCACTGGATGGTATCGCCACCGCTTTCGAGCTTCACCACCTTCACTCCGTCGGGAGTGAGCTTGAAGTCGCCCCAATAACCGTTGGGATAGCGCTTGACGCCAAGCCAATAGTTGGCGTTTACGCCTTGCTGCATGCCACGATCATTGACCGCAATATTGAATACCGTGCCGGGGTCCTTATCGTACTTGGCCTGAATCATTTTCGTTGCCTGGTCTTGCGTCAGATCGGGAGCCGACTTGCAACCTGCCAGAAATCCGCCTGCACCCAGCAATACCAAAGCGACCAAAGTCTGAATCTTTACTGCGTTTTTCACGTTTCCTCCGTAGACTGCATGAAACGGCTCGAATTCCTTCGCCCCACCATTTTCTCTTACTTTCCTCCGCTGTCAATGCAATTGAAAGTGACCCCGCTCACACTCGTTCATTTTGCCCGCGGCCCGTTGCAATTCTCGCGATTGCTGCGCTCGGGAAATTGAGTCTTCTTCTCAGATTTTTCCCCCGGTTACTTCCCCGGATCGCTCAAAATCCGCTTGAGCAGGAAATCTCGAAATCCCTGTTCATCGGCTTTGAGGCAGACCTGGGCGTTCGGCTCTCCCGTTCCCGGCTTCGTGAAGCCTTGATCGTCGACCTCCAGGTGCATGGGTTTCGTCGGGCACAGTGTGGGTCTGATTGCGTAGCTGGCCGCCACCGGATCAAAGAGCGTCGGCATCCGCCACGCCTCCACTCCCGTCCATTGGTGGTAGAGCAGAGTCAACTGATCGCTGAGCGGCGACCCGTGCGAAAGAATCGCCCCAAGTTCCCCGGGTGTGAGATGGATCTGGGTTGAATCGAGCGGCATCACGAAGACCGGCACGCCCGAGGCCAGCAGCGCCCGCGCCCCCGCCGGATCGCACCGAATATTCCACTCCGGCGACGGAGGCGGCACCGGTGCTCCCGCAATTCCGCCGTCATAACCCCGATACACACTGCCGCCCATCATCACCACACGCTTCAATTTGCGAAATGCGGCCGGGTCGCGTGCGATCGCCGCCTGTTCATTGAAGAGCGGACCAATGGCAATGAGCGTGATTTGGCCGGGATGCGCCTTGATCTCGAGCAACAGAAACCCAACCGCGTCTTCATGCTGCCGGTCCGGCGTCTGCCTGGCATACGCCGCCTGTGTGAAATGATTCGTAGCCGGCGTGGCAACGCCAGCTTCCACGGGAATATCACTGCGGCCCACCGCCGCGAGATAGCGATCAACCAGCCGCGCCCTCAATTCGGTGTCGCCGAATGCAGTGGTGATGCCCAGCAGCTTGATCTCGGGGCTCTGAAGCAACAATGCCAGCGCAAAGGCATCGTCGATGTCATCGCCTATGTCTGTATCGAGGATGACGAGTTGCTGCGCCGCATTCTTCGGCGTAGCGCTCGGCGCGGGCTGTCCGTGCACGCTCAGCTCTGCAACGGCGATGAGCGCGAGTACTGCAAACCCGGCGCAAGTCTTTCTCATTTTCATGCCCTCCATTCTAGCCATGTTGCCGAATGCCCATCACGTTCCGGCAGCGTCTGCCTCGACCGCGTAGAAGCTCAACGCGGCGTCGCCCTGTTCAAGCAGCCGCGTCCGCTTCAGGCCGCCGTACCGGTCTTCGAGGCTCTGCTTGCGCCGGCGCTCCGCCCGGTGCTCAACAATGACCAGCGCTCCGGGCGGGAGAATTCCTTGTGTCTCTCCTAGCACTCCTAGCGTGGCCGCATATTCCTGCGCCGCATCGTACGGCGGGTCGAGGAAAACTACTTCGTAGTGCTTTGGAAACACCACTTCGTAGCGTCCTGGTTTTGCCACTTCGTGGGGTATTGGTTTTGGACTTGCTTTTGCGGCGGAACGCAGAAACGCGGCCACGCTCTCGGCGTGCACCGCGAATCCGCTTTCGATGCCCAGCCGCTCCAGATTGCGCCGCAACACCTTGAGCGCTGCTGGCGACCGCTCCACAAACGTCACGTGCGCGGCCCCACGGCTCAGCGCCTCCAGGCCCACCGCTCCTGAGCCCGCATACAAATCCAGAAACGCCGCGCCTCCGCCCGCACTCACTCCGCCCGCACTCACTCCGTTGATGCGTGGGGCCAGCACATTGAAGAGCGTTTCGCGCAGGCGGTCGCTGGTCGGCCGGGTATTCAACCCCACCGGCGCTTCCAGCCTTCGCGAACCGTACGTTCCCGCGATGATGCGCATCGCCCACCAGCATAACGGACCCGCCCGCCGGCGGTTCCTTCGCCCAACCACGGATTTGAAGCCGGCAAGGAAGAGCTAGAGGCTAGAAGCTAGTAGCTAGAAGCTGCTTCTCGTCCCGACGCTCTACAATCGAGCTATGCGCGGTTGGTCCATTCCGTTTGGCCGGTGGATGGGCGTAGAGGTCCGCGTCCACATCTTCTTCCCGCTCCTGGTGCTGGTGCTTTTTGCCATGAGCGCCGCGCAAGGCTGGACGTATGGTCTGGCGCTCTTCATTCTGCTCGTGGCCGCCGTCGCCGTGCGCGAGACCGCCCGTCTCGTGATCGCGGCGGGGCTGGGTCTGCGCCTGCGCGCCATCCTCTTGCTGCCCATCGGCGGACTGTTCGCCTATGCCAACCCTGAAAGCCAGGAAAGGGCCAATCACGGCGTCGGGCAATTTGTTCTGGCGCTTGCCGGTCCGCTGGCCAACTGGTGTGCGGGGCTTACCGCTGCCGCGGCCATCCTCGGCGTCAGCAGCGATGTCCGGCTCCTCGACCTGCCACTCATCACCACCGCAAGCCTGTTGCGCAGCCTGGTCTGGATGCAGTTGCTTCTCGGCCTGCTGCATCTGCTCCCCGCCTACCCGCTCGATTGCGGCCGTCTCGTCCGCAATGCCTTCGCCCGTAAGCACGGCGTGGCTCCTGCAGGCCGTGCCGCCGCAGGCCTCGGTCAGGCTCTGGCTCTCATCGCCATGCTGGGCGGCATGTTGCTCCACGATTCCTGGCTCATCCTTGCCGGTTTCTTCGTCATGATCGGCGCGCAGATCGAGGATCAGGGCGTCTTTTTCCAATCCGTAGTCGACACCGTGTGCATGCGCGAGGTCATGCTCACGGATTTTGCCACGCTCTCGCCCTCCGACACCCTCGCCGATGCCTTGTACCGTTGCGTGCACTCGCTGCAGGAGGATTTTCCCGTCGTCCGCGGACCGCAACTCGTCGGTATCGTCTCGCGGCAACGCATCGTCGATGCTCTCCGCAGCGACGGCAACGGCTATGTGCAATCCGTCATGTCGCGCACCTTCCAGGTGGCGCGGCCTGAAGACACGCTCGGCGCCACCATCCGCCGCCTCACCGCAGGCCACGGCCTGGCCCTGATTCCTATCACGAAGAGCGGGCGCGTGGTCGGCGTCGTCAGCGTGCAGAACCTCATGAACTCCATGGCGCTGCTCGCCGAACAGCGCCGCATCGAACGCCAGGAAGCGGGCCAATAAGAGAGTTCAGGCTTCAGGGGTCAGCGATCAGCAGGTGCCCCGCTCCATTCACTCCTTTCACTCCACCACTCCTTCGCCCGCCCCTTCGCCTACTATGGAGTAGGCCAATCATGTCCGCCGACTCCAAGCCACTCGCTTCCGGCCTCTACCTCGTCGCCACGCCCATCGGCAACCTCGGCGACATCACCCTCCGCGCTCTCGATGTCCTGCGCGGCGTCGATCGCATCGCCTGCGAAGACACCCGCCAGACGCAAAAACTCCTCAACCATTTTCAAATCGCCAAGCCCACGGTCAGTTGCCATGAGCACAACGAGCATACCCGTGCCACGGAACTGATCCAAAACATAAAGGCCGGGGAGGCCATCGCACTCGTCTCCGACGCGGGAACTCCCGCCATCAGCGACCCCGGCAGTTGGGTGGTGCGCGAAGCCATCGCCGCCGGGCTGCCGGTCATTCCCATTCCCGGCGCGAATGCCGCCATCAGCGCACTCGTCGCCTCGGGACTCCCCGCCGAAGACTTCCACTTTCTCGGATTCCTGCCGGAAAAAGCCGGCGCTCGCCGCACCTGGCTCGAAGAACTTGCCGCACGCGAGCAGGCCGACCCGCGCTCGACCCCCCGCACCCTGATTTTTTACGAGGCGCCGCACCGCATTCTCGAAACCCTTTCCGACATCGAAGAACTCTGGGGAAGTCTACGCCACGCAGTGGTGGCCCGCGAGCTAACCAAGCTGCACGAAGAATTTTTGCGAGGCACCGTGGCCGAGGTGCGAAGGGAACTCGCCGCCCGCGACCGCATTCGCGGCGAGATCACGCTGCTAGTTGAAGCGCCCACTCCAGCCAAATCATCCGGCAATGCGCCGGGCACTGAATCCGCACCCGAAACCATTGCCGCCCGCATCGCGCGCATCCAGACCGAAGGCGGTGTCGACGAAAAGGAAGCTCTCAAGCACCTCGCACGCGAGCTGGGCCGCTCAAAGAGCGATTTGTATCGCGAGCTGCAGCGCGAACGCGCCAAGAAGCGCTAGAAAAACGCCGCAGCGCCACTATACCTTCGCCACCTGAACCAGCGTCGAATAAAACGTCGCTCCGCCGCCAATGTCGGTGAGCCGTTCGCTGGTGAGTGCGTTCACATTCGCACCGCCTGGGTGCAGCTTCGCCCAGTCCAGCCGCGCCGCCACCACGCCCGCCGGCAGATGCGCGTTCAGCATCGCCGTCAACTCGATCGCGCCGCGGTCGTTGAAGACGCGCACTACGTCGCCTTCGCCCACGCCGCGGGCCTTCGCGTCTTCCGGATGCATCTCGAGCCGCTGGCTGGTCCGCGCCTCCATCTTCCGGTGCCCCGGCAGATTTGCGAAGGTCGAGTTCATGTAGTTGTCATTCTTGCGGGCCAAAAGTTCAAGCGGATAGTTTTTCGCCGCCTCACTCCAGCGCGATTCAGCCGGCGGCACAAAGCCCGGAAGCGGATCGAGGCCCGCCGTGGCCAGCGCCTCCGAATAAAACTCGATCTTGCCCGACGGCGTCGCCAGCGGTCCTTGAGTGTACGGCAGAAACGGCCGCGCTTCGGGATTGGAATAAAATGCAAGCGGCACATGCCCCGCGCGCTCCAACTCCTCCATCGTGATGTGCTCCATGCCTGCATTCGCTGAGTGGCCATCCGCGCCGATCGCCAACGCCTGCCGGATCATTTCCTCCGGCGTATCGCGGAAGCACGGCTCGCTGAAACCCATGCGCTGCGCCAGTTGCCCAAAGAGCCACACATTCGATCGCGCCTCGCCGCGCGGCTCAATCGCCTGCTGCGAAAGCTGAACAAAATAGTGCCCGTAGGCTCCCTGCACGTCCGTGTGCTCCAGAAACGTCGTCGCTGGCAACACGAAGTCGGCGTAATCGGTGGTGTCGGTAAAGAATTGCTCGTGCACCACAGTGAAGAGATCGTCGCGCTCGAGTCCCCTCCGCACCGCGTTGTGATTCGGCGCCACCGCTCCCGGATTCGAGTTGTACACAAACAGCGCATGCACCGCCGGCCCGTCGTCTTGTTCCGTCGCGCCCTCGCTCCCGTTTTTCTGTTCCCTGCCGGGGTCCCCGGCGAACGATCTTTGTTCGCTGGGGTGGCTGTTGCCTGTTCCCTGTTCCCTCGCATGGCCAAGCTCCGTCAGCGCCCGCCCCAGCTCCGACATGTTGACGACCCGCGCCAGCCGCCCAATGGGTGAAGCCAGCGCCAGATCGGGCCGCTCCAGCGCCTTCCTGTCCCACGCAAAAGCGCCCGACGTCGAAAGCTGTCCTCCGCCGCCGCGCGTCTTCCACGCGCCCGTCAGCGCCGGCAGCATCGCAATCGCCCGCACCGCCGCTCCGCCATTCTCCGCGCGCTGTACGCCGTAATTCAGCCGCAGCGCCGCCGGCCGTGTCGTCGCGTACTCCCGTGCCAGTTGCTCAATCTCGCCCGGCGTCAATCCAGTCCAAGCGGCCACGCGCTCGGGAGTGTATTCGCGCGCGCGCCCGGCCAGCGCTTCAAAGCCGTGCGTCATTTCGCCAATGTAGGCGCGATCCTCCAGGCCCTCGCCCAGAATCACGTGCATCATGCCCAGCGCCAGCGCCGCATCCGTGCCGGGACGGATCGCGATATGCCAATCGGCCACGGCCGCGGTGCGCGTCCTGTAAGGATCAATGACGACCAGCCGCGCCCCGTTCCTCCGCGCCTCCTCCACAAACGGCCACAAATGAATGTTGTTACCGTGGATATTCGCGCCCCACGCGAGAATCAGCTTCGCCAGCCGGAAATCCTCGGTGGGCGTGCCGAATTTTTTGCCGTACACCAGGTTCCACGCCTGCCCGCCCGCCTCGGAACAAATCGTGCGATCGAGCTGGCTCGCGCCCAGGCGATGAAAGAACCGCCGATCCATCGATCCGTATCCCAGCACGCCGATGGTTCCCGCGTAGCTGTACGGCAGAATCGACTCCGGTCCGTAGCGATCGCTGGTCTCCTTGAGCCGCGCGGCAATCCCATCCAGCGCTTCGTCCCAGCTCACGCGCTCGAATGCCTCGAGTTCATGCCCTCGGGGCAACGGAGCCTTCGCCACGCCGGATTTACGGCGCATCGGATAAAGAACGCGGTCAGGCGCGTAGACGCGATCCAGATATTTCGCAACCTTGCCGCACAAAAACCCTCGAGTCACCGGCTGCGACGGGTCGCCCTCCACTTTCACCGCGCGCCCCTCTTCATTCACCGTCACCAGCACCGCGCACGAGTCCGGGCAATCGTGCGAGCACACGGTATGAATCACGCGCAACGGCAGGGAAGCGGCCATGGCGTCATTGTAAGCTGAACAGGGAGTTTCGATCTCATGTTGAAGTCCGGCATCCTCAACCCGCACATCCTTGCGCTGCTCGCGCGCATCCGCCACACCAACACCCTCGTCATCGCCGACCGCGGATTTCCCTTCTGGCCGCAGATTGAAACCGTCGACATCTCGCTCGTCGACGGCGTCCCGCGCGTGCTCGAAGTGCTCAACGCCATCCGCGCCAACTACGTCATCGGCCACGCCTGGATGGCCGAGGAGTTCCACGGCGCCAACCACGCCCGCACGCGCAAGGAATTCGCCGCGGCCTTCGCAGGCGTCCCGCTCACATTCGAGCCGCACATCGAATTCAAGAAGCGCGTTCCCCACGCCATCGGCCTCATCCGCACCGGCGACACCATTCGGTACGCGAACATGATCATCGAGTCCGCCTGAGCGCGCGGCGCGCCCCTCCGGCAATTTCCTCGGTGCCCGCTCGCACAGGCCCCGTGTACACTGGTTTCGCCATGAGCTGCCTCTTCTGCAAGATCGCCTCCGGCGAGATTCCGTCTGCTGCCATCTACCAGGACGAACGCGTCTACGCCTTTGCCGACATCAATCCCAAGGCTCCCGTGCATGTTCTGATCGTTCCGCGCGAGCACATTGATTCGCTTGCCGAAACCACTCCGGAGCAGAACGCGCTGCTCGGTCACCTCATGAGTGTGGCCGCAGAGATCGCCCGCAACAAAGGCCTCGCGAAAGGCTATCGCGTCGTGGTGAATACCGGCGAAGACGGCGGCCAGACGGTCGAACATCTTCATCTGCATTTGCTCGGCGGCCGCCAGCTTACCTGGCCTCCCGGTTAGGATTGCTTTTCCAGCATAGCCGTCGAATTTTCCAAGGTCAGCCGACGTGAGGCCAACGGCATGCCCGTCGAAGGTTGCGCCATCCGCCGCAGTTTCCATAAGCAGACGCCGTGCAGGATAAACGAGAGCGGCACCATGAACGCCGGGATCATCACGAGCGGATAGCGCGACACGAGAAAATTCGGGTGATTGAAGGCCAAGAGCTGAAAAGGCGAAGGCGAGGTAAGAAACCCCATTGCCACAGCAACGACAAGATCAAGAATTCCCAGCACATTCCATTTGAAAACAGTCTTGGCGATCGCCCCGGAGCCCCTCCCCGCAGCAATTGCAATGGGAATTGCGAAAAGACCAACCAGCGCATCCCCGCTGCCGGCAGGCAGTGCGAATTGCCACGGGAGTTGTCCCATGCCGCATAGAACGAGGAAGACAACGCCGAGGACTCTATAAAATTGAATACCCACCAGCCAGGACAACGGCGTCGCGTCCACAATCTTCGCCAACCGTTTCGATCGAAAAATCAACCAGAGCGACACAATCACGGGCGCAAAGACGGCAAGCGGCAGGGCCGGAGACTTTGCTGTTGGCGAGGAGCGAAAGGCGTCGTGCACTGCCAGGAAGCGCGCCAGGCCATACCACGCAAGGACCAGGACGGATATGCTCAGCCAAGCTTGGCTCCGAGATGGCGCCGGAAATTGTGCTCGCCTCAGCGCCAGGCCCAGCCCGCACAGCAATAGGACGAGAACCATTATTTGCGTCACGAATCCGAGGACTTCGAGGAAGTTCTGCGGCAAGATCATACGGTACTCCTGAAGAATGAAATGGGAACCCGGCAACTCGCTCCATGTCGGCAATCGGGACTTCGGCGTGAAGCGCGGCCGGATGCGCTTTGTAAGTATGATGTTCATAGTGACTAGCAAGATGCAAGTAATCGAGTATACTGGCAAGACAAGGCGATTCAATTATGACGAGAAAATACCTGCTCAATTGTCCTGTTGCATCGACGCTGGACGTCATCGGCGACCGCTGGGCGATTCTCGTCCTGAGGGATCTGTTCTTGCATAAGACTCGGCGGTTTCAGGACTTTCTCGACACGCTTCCCGGCTTGACGCCAAGCGTTTTGTCGGCCCGACTGAAAGAACTTGAATCGAGCGCGGTGGTTTCGAGCCGTAAGTATGCGGATCACCCGCCTCGGCTCGAGTACTTTCTGACGGCAAAAGGACGGGAGCTGGGCCCGGTGCTTAAGGCCCTCAGGAGTTGGGGAATAAAGTACAGCCGGGCCGCGCCGTAACCGCTTTTGCTTGCCTCCAAGACACGCTTAAGGCTCGGCTCGGATCACTTGCTGGCGAGGCTTCGTTTTGTTGGACTCAAAACAAAGGGCACGCTTTTTCGGCGCGCCCCTCGTTCTACTCCTAACTGGCTACTCCCTGATCCCTGTTTTTAAAACGCCGGCTGCTGCGAGATTTCCTCTTCCTCTTCCACGCCGTAGCGGCGCAGCAGGATCGGCAGGCTTTGCGAGAAGGCCGAGCGCGGCATCACCACGTCGCAGCCAGCTTCCAGCGCCTTGATCTTCAGGTCTCCCTGCAGATGATTCAGGAAGCCAATGATCGAAACCGCCTTCTTGAACTTCGTCTTGAACTTGGGAATCAGCGTCATGGGCTTGGCGTTCAAGTTGTTCAGGTCGAAGACCAGCAGTGCCGGCCGTTCGTTTTCAGGAAACTCCAGAATCCGATCCACGGCTTCCTTATCGCCCTTCACGAACTCCACCTTCACGCCCAGTTTGCGCGCCGTCTCCTGGATCTTGGCCAGGAAGAAGAGATCCTCAATGAAGCAGAAGATGCGCGTAGGCGCATTTTCACGAACCGGCGCCGGGGGCTGCCCCGCATAAACATCGGGATAGTATCCGCTGCTATGCCCGTTGCCCGCCGTGGGAATCGTGGAGGGCGGTCCGTCGGCGACATTCCCGTTCACCACGCGATAGCTGTGGTCCATGGGGCCGACAAACATGCGCGGGCCCTTCTGCCGCCCTCTGCGCTTGCCCTGCGGTGCGTTGATGCTGTTGCCGGGCTGCGCTGCAGGACCAGAGTTCTTCTGGAAGAACTTTTTCTTTCGGCCCTGGCGTTGGTGGTGGGGAGGCCGCGGCGGCGCAGATTGCGGTGGCGCCTGCATCTGCGGTGGTGCTTGCATCTGCGGCTGCCCCTGCCCTTGCGGCGGCTGCATTGCGCCCTGTTGGCTTGACTTGTTCTTGCGGCGGCGCCGCCGGCGCCGATGCCCTTGCGACTGCACCTGACCGTTGTCAGGAGTAGGCCCCTGTTCAGGCTGGGGCTGCGTCAGTTCTGTTGTCATGATGCGTGTACTTCCTGGTGCTTCGCTCTAGTACGTTGCTTTGCTCGTGCTGAAAACGGTGAACCAACCGCCTTACTTTTGCCTCAATCCCCCGCTCGGGAGAGAAAATGCGGCATATCCCCGGCTGCGCACGGCCTTCATCCAAACTCGTGTTGCCTCTGATATTCACTCGTATTGGCGCTTCTCGCCTGGCCCATAGCGGTTCCAGAATTGCTGTGCCCCGGAACCACCACTGCCCAGTGGCATTTTCCTCAAGAAAATGACACCTTTCACTGCTCTCAAAAGGGCTCCTGAATTCTGGAACCGCTCACTTTGCAGCCGGCAGACGCGCCTCCTGGTGCGTGCTTCCACCATTCGACCCTCTGTGAAAATGCGCTTGCCGCTTTATTTGCGGGAGTCGTTCATCCACTCCATCCGCTCGCCGGTATCGACTCGGCGCGGCCGCTGCTTTTCTCAGGTGATGCCATTTCCTATATGAGCAACTGTCGCACGCAGTCCGCTCTGAACCATCTCAACTGTTTGGCGATGTTTCTTTGCTCAACGGCGAGCTTGCTCTACCCATGCCTGGGTGGCCCGCGTCAGCCGCTTGATAGGCAACTCTGATACTACAGCGAAGGCTCGCCACTGGCAAGGGGCGCCAAGGGGCGGGGTTACTGTCGTGATGCGCGAGAAATCCACAATGGGTCGACGCCATCCGGCTCGCTGCCTCGGAATAAAGTGGGTCCAAACGCGAAAAACGCCACCTTTTAAGGTGGCGTCTCGGGTCCTGCGTGCTGGTCACTGGCCTCCCAGCTATGTGAAGGGCGGTAGCTGTCTCCACCGCTCCGACTTTGGGCTTCCCGGCTGGCTCTCCCTTTTGAGGGCCGCTCCTTGGCGGTTGCTCGTGCCGAGTACCCTGTGTGGCTCTGGCTCGCTGGGCCTTCCTTCAGCAGCCGATTCATCACTGGCGCTTATGACATAGCAATCAACATGCCTTTCGCACTGTCACTGATTCTTAAAGACTTATCAGAAGAATTCACGCTATGCTTCTGGATTCCGGGAGGTTTTTTGAAGGAGTTCTCCCAAAATATGTAGACACACGGTCCCGAAACAGACCCTGAGTCCTTTTCAGTGCTGGCAGGTCGGGCAAAAGTGGGTTCCGCGTCCTGCCAGCTCAATGCGCCGGATGGGCGTCTGGCAACGGCGGCACGGTTCGCCCGTGCGCTGGTAGACGCAATGCTCCAGCTGAAAAAAGCCCCGCTCTCCGTCCGCGTCCACATAATCGGCAATCGAAGACCCGCCCAGACGGATGGCGTGCGTAAGAATCTGGCGCAGCGCCAGGCGCAACCGTTCCAGCTCCGCCGTGGTCAGTCTATTGGTCCGCTTTCGCGGCCGGATGCCCGCCTGAAAAAGGCTCTCGTCGGCGTAGATGTTGCCCACCCCGGCCAGGAGGGATTGGTTCAGCAGCGCCGCCTTGATGGGCAAGTGCCGTTGGCGGAACAGCTCTGCAAACGCGCGCGCCCCGATCGTCAGCGGCTCGGCTCCCGGCGCCTCAAATGCGGCTTCGCCACTGCTGCGCAGGTTGCGAAACTCCAGCCGGCCGAAGCGCCGTGGATCCACAAACCGCAACTCATTACCGCTGGCCAGGTCGAGCCGCGCATGCGTGTGCGGAGCCACGGGCGCATCCGGCGTCGCAACCAGCAATCGCCCCGTCATTCCCAGATGCACGATCCACTGCGCATCCGGCGCGGTCGCCTGGTTCGCGCTAACCTGCGCGGGTGCCCCATCCTTGACCGCGTTCTTTGCGGGCAAGGGTGGGATGCCGGCACTCTGTTGCCGGACCCCGCTCACCTCCGCACCCAACTCAAAAACGATGTGCTTTCCCGTGCGGTGCACGGCCAGAATCGTGCGCCCCGCAAGGCCTTTCGCCTGCCGTGAGGTCGGAGTTTTGAAGGTTTGCGGGAGTTTGCCAAACCACACCTGCACAATACGATCGCCGCGCACGCGTCGGTTCACTCCGCGAGCGATAGTTTCCACCTCGGGTAGCTCAGGCATCGCTATATTGTAGAGGGCTGCGCTCGGCGGTCCGCGCCACGCGCGGGTTTTGGGTGCCTGTGGTGAAAATCAGTTTCGTGAAAGGGCACGACTTTAGTCGTGCCGTAAAGACCGCAAAACAAACATGGGCTTTAGCCCCTGAGGGATGGTTTTCCCGGAATTGACCCACGACCGCGCCACGCACAGGTCTAAGGGTCTGCTCACCGCAGATCTTCCGCGAGTTCGCGCTCTTCTTCCTCGCCGGCGGCCACTTGCATGCTGCCCCACTTCTCCAGATAAATCACGCTCAGCGTCACGCCGACAAGGAAAATTCCTACCGAGGTGAACTCCCACGTGTTGAGCAGGCGGTCTTTCTCCTTGGTCTGGTAAACCGTCACGCCATGAATGCTGCGCGGAACCACCTGGAGCTTTTCCGGAATCGGTTTCTGCGGCATCACGACAAGATAATGCGTGGAGATAGCGGCCGACGCAATCAGGCCCGCCAGACCAACCAGTAGGAACACGAGCGCAAAGAATTTAAGCGTAGCTAGCCGCGCAGCCTTCATCGCATTCGCCTCAGGCCGGTCGCGCTTCCCGGAGCGGCAGCTATCAACGCCGCCGAGAGGCACGTCGACGCTTTAACTGTAGAGCAATCTTCTCGGCAGCGCCACAATCACGTAGTACTCATTTCCTGGTTACTTTCCCAAATCGACACCCCTCGCTTCCAACCGGACCTGAGCCCTGCTTTAGGGCTTGGCCGCCTCGCGCACTACACTGAGGGGAAGAAATGCCCGCGCCCGCCACGGTTACCGACACCATCGCCGCCATCTCCACGCCTCCGGGACGCGGTGGCATCGGCATCGTCCGTCTCAGCGGTCCGCAGGCTGCATCGATTGCGGCGCAATTGGTGCGTCTGCATCATCCGCTCGAGCACGCTCACGCGCGCTTGGCCAATGTGCTCGATGCCGGTGACGACGACCCCGCGCGCATCGACGAAGCTCTGGTGACATTCTTTGCTGCGCCGAACTCCTACACCGCGGAAGACCTGGTGGAAATCGCCGCACACGGCTCGCCGGTGGTGCTGGAGCTGCTGTTGCGCCGTGCGCTCGCCTTGGGCGCGCGCCTCGCCGAGCCCGGCGAATTTACGCAACGCGCATTCCTTTCCGGCCGCCTCGACCTCACGCAGGCTGAAGCGGTGCGCGATCTCATCGAGGCGCAAACCCTCACCCAGGCGCGCCAGGCTGCCAGCCAGATGGGCGGTGCGCTCAGCCTCCGCGTCGCGCCCGTAAAACAATCACTCGTCGAGCTCGCCGCTCTGCTCGAAGCCGGCATTGACTTCGCTGAGGACGATCTGGACGTCACGCCGCAGCAGGAGATTGCGCGCCGAATCGCCGAGCTCACCCCGCCGCTCGCCGCGCTCGAAGCCTCTTTTGCCCGCGGCCGCATTGTGCACGACGGCCTCACCCTCGCCATCGTCGGCCGTCCCAACGCCGGCAAGAGCTCGCTCTTCAACCGCCTCGTGGAGCGCGACCGCGCCATCGTCACCGCAACTCCCGGCACCACGCGCGACCTCGTCACCGAACGCATCTCCATCGGCGGCATTCCCATCGAGCTCGTCGACACCGCCGGCCTGCGCGAAGCCCCCGCCAGATCTCATAATGGCCCTCTCAGCGGTTCTCCCGACGGAATTCTCGAAGAAGCCGAACAGCTGGGAATTCATCGCAGCCGCGAAGCCCTCGCCGATGCGGCGCTGGTGCTCATCGTGCTCGACGCCACGCAGCCGCTCAACGACGAGGAACACCGTCTGCTGGCCGCAGTCGTTGGCCGGCCGGCGCTTGTCGCCGTCAACAAATCCGATCTAATGGAAGGTCCGCGCTCAGAAAGTAGCTTGCCGGTCGCATTCGCGCAGGAGCCCGCGCTTAATAGCCTCACCGCGCTCCCCACCTCCGCGCTCACCGGCGAAGGCATTGCCGCGTTGCGCGAAAAAATTCTGGCCCTCACTACCGGCGGCGCCGCATCCGAACCCGGCATGCTCACCAATCTCCGTCAGCATCAGGCCGTCACCACTACGCTCGCCGCCCTGGCCGACGCCGCCACGGCCAACGCCGCCGCCATTCCTCACGAGATGATCCTGCTCGATCTCTATCGCGCGCTCTGGGCTCTCGACTCGCTCACCGGCCAAACCACTCCCGACGACATCCTGAACCTGATCTTCTCTACCTTTTGCATCGGGAAGTGATTAGGGGATGCTTAGGCTCAATAACGTTTGACTTACAATTTCGACGTTTTGAGCGGCGCAGAATGGGATCGACTCCGACGATCATTAACTCTTATGGACCACCTCGAACGAGTACCCGTCCGGGTCAAATACATCGGCGGCGTAGTATCCCGGGTAGTACTCCAGTCGTGCCCGTGGAGAAATATTATCCCTGGCGCCAGCGGAGATTGCTGCCTTGTAGAATTCATCGACCTGAATGTTGCTTTCGGCCTTGAATCCCCAGTGGATGGCTGCCGGATCGGGCTTCCCTTGCTTGAGCCATAAGGACGCCCTCTTGCCGTCGCCAAATCCCCACAGATCGGGATGGCCACCTTCGCCTATGTAGGGTAGGAAGAACTTGATTTGGAGAGGCTTCAATGCCGCCTCATAAAACGCCAACGAACGCTCGACATCGCTGACGGTCAGAATGATGTGGTCGAGCATGGCTCTCCCCTTCAAATCACATTCAAGCCTCTGTCGCTACTCCCCGTACGGCACCCAGATGTTTTTCACCTGCGTCGCGTGCTGCAGGAACCACCGTCCCTCCGCCTGTGCGGGATTGAACCAGTCGTACTCGTGGCCGTCGTTGGTCCACACCTGCTTCATGTTGCCGATCGACGCGGCCCGCACCATGGTCGCCTCCTCGTTGCTGCGGAAGCACCAGATGGCCTCGATGCCGTCGTGTTCGGCCAGCGTCTTAGCCAGCTCCGCTGGACGGCCGGCCACCAGATTCACCACTCCGCCGGGCAGGTCGCTGGTGTCGAGCAGTTGATAAACGTCGCCGATGATGAGCGGATAGCGCTCTGAAGGCACAGCCACTAAGGTGTTGCCAACCGCAATCGCCGGCAGCACCAATGAGAGCAATCCCAATAGCGGCGCTTCAGACGGCGCGAGAATGCCGATGGCGCCCACGGCCTCAGGCATGGCGATGGTGATGTTGCGGCCCGGCGGATGGTGTACCGCGCCGTCGTATTTGTCGGCCCAGGCGGCATAGCTGAAGGTGCGCTGGATGGAGAGATCGGTTTCGACCGCGGCTTGCTCTTCGCCAACGGCCGCAGCGAGCCGGTGTGCGATCTCGTCGCGCCGCTGGATCATGTTTTCAGCAATGTAGTAAATCACCTGCGCGCGGGCATGCCCTGAGGTTCTTCCCCAGCCTGCTGCGTTGCGTGCCGCTTCCACCGCGTTGCGAATGTCTTTCCGGTTGCCGAGAGGCGCTTCGCCGAGCAACTGGCCGTCGCGCCCGTAAACCGGGAAGGAATAGCCGGAGTCAGGCCGCGCCTGCTTGCCGCCGATGTACTGCTTGATTGTGCGATCAATTGAAGCGCCGCCCGAAGCGATGCTGTCTTCCTCGTGCGGCGCCGCGATATGATTCGCCGTGTCGTGCGCCGCGGGCAGCGCGTGCAGCCACTTGGGCGTCAGATACTCCAGCATGCCCTCGCGTCCGCCTTCGCGTCCGTAGCCGGATTCGCGGTAACCGCCGAATCCGCAGGCTGCGTCGAACTGGTTGGTGCAGTTGACCCACACCACTCCCGCCTTCACCTGCGAGGCCAGGTCGAGCGCCACGTTGATATTCTCGCTCCAGATGCTCGCGGCAAGCCCGTAGACCGTGTTGTTTGCCAGCTCCGCGGCCTCAGCCGGCGTGCGGAAGGTCATGCCAACCAGCACCGGACCGAAGATCTCTTCCTGGACCACGGTGGCCGCGGGATGCACATCGGTAAGCAGCGTGGGCGGATAGAAACAGCCCTTCTCTGGCATTGGCTTGCTCGGCTGCCAGCACCGGGCGCCTTCGGCCACTCCGGCATCGACCATCTTGCGGATGGTTTCGAGCTGCACCGGCGAAACAATCGCGCCAATGTCGATGGTTTTGTCGAGCGGCGCACCGACGCGCAGCGTTTCCATGCGCGCGCGAACCTTGGAGTAGAGCGTCTCTGCCACACGCTCCTGCACTAGCAGCCGCGAGCCGGCGCAACACACCTGGCCCTGGTTGAACCAGATGGCGTCAACCAGGCCCTCGACGGCGGAGTCGAGATCGGCATCGTCGAAGACCACAAACGGCGATTTGCCGCCGAGTTCGAGCGAAAGCTTTTTCGCCGAGTTTGCGGTGGCTTTGCGGATGATGCGGCCCACTTCCGTCGAGCCGGTAAATGCGACCTTGTCCACTCCCGGATGCTCGATGAGCGACTGCCCCGTGCGCGCGTCACATGTGAGCACGTTGAGCACACCAGGCGGCAGGCCGACTTCCATGGCCAGCTCGGCGAAGGCCAGAGCGGTGAGCGGCGTGTATTTCGCGGGCTTGATGACCACCGTGTTGCCCGCGGCGAGCGCTGGAGCTACTTTCCAAGCAAACATCAGCAGCGGAAAATTCCACGGAATGATTTGGCCGACGACGCCGCAGGCCGTGTAGTTGGGGAATTCGGATTCGAGAAGCTGCGCCCAACCGGCGTGGTAATAGAAGTGGCGTGCGACGAGAGGAATATCGATGTCGCGGCTTTCGCGGATGGGCTTGCCGTTGTCCATCGTTTCGAGAACGGCGAGACGACGCGAGTGTTTCTGGACTTGGCGGGCGAGAGCGTAAAGGTAGCGGGCGCGTTCATGGCCGCTCAGTGCCTGCCACGCCGGAAGAGCTTTGCGCGCGGCGGAGACGGCAGCTTCGACGTCGGCGGTGTTGCCCTTGGCAACCTCGGCGAGAATCTCGCCCGTGGAGGGATCGCTGGTGGCCTGGTACTCGCCGCTTGCCGGCTTTACCCACGCGCCGCCGATGAATTCCTCAAACCGGCGATGGTGCCGCTCGAGCCATTGGTTGGCTTCTTTGGGATCTTCCGGCGCGGCTCCGTACTCCATGGTGTAGAACTTTTCCGCAATGCTCACAGCGTCTCCTTGTGACCGTCAGCGAGACCTCTACGCGATGGGATGACGGTACGTAGCCGAGTAACGCCCTGTTAAATGATGCTCCAGTTGGCGCTCGATATCGCCTAACATTCCGCTGGCGCCGAACCGAAAGAGTGACGGCTCGAGCCAAGGCCGGCCCAGCTCGTCCTTCATCAACGCGAGCCAATCTGTCGCCTGCTTTGCCGTGCGAATGCCACCTGCCGCCTTGAATCCGACCGCGCTGCCCGTGCGCTCGGCGTAGTCGCGAATGCAGCGAACCATCACCAGCGAAACCGGCAACGTGGCGTTCACGGCCTCTTTTCCCGTTGACGTTTTGATGAAGTCCGCGCCGGCCATCATCGCAACCCAACTGGCGCGCGCTACGTTGCGCAGCGTCATCAGGTCGCCGGTGCCGAGTATGGCTTTCATGTGCGCCGGACCCGCAGCCTGCTTGAACGCGGCGATTTCGTCATAAAGCGCCTGCCACTCGCCGTTGAAGACGTGCGCGCGGGTGATTACGATGTCGATCTCCTGCGCGCCGGCTTCGACACTGCGGTGAATCTCGTCCACACGCTCGGCGAGCGGCGAAAGGCCCGCGGGGAATCCGGCCGAGACCGCGGCGACGGGAATGCCCGATCCTTCGAGCGCCTTTACGGCCGTCTCAACAAACGCGTGGTAGACGCAGACCGCGCCCACGGTGAGATGCAGATCCTCAATGCCGAGGCCTTCAACGATGTGGCGCTGCAGCGGGTTGCGCGCCTTGGCGCAGAGACGCCGCACGCGGTCGGCCGAGTCGTCGCCGCTCAGGGTGGTCAGGTCCATACAGGCGATGGCGCGCAGCAGCCAAGCTGCCTGCGTTTCTTTTTTTACGGTGCGCCGCGCGACATGGGTTGCCGCGCGCCGCTCCACCGCGCTGGTGTTGACGCGCACGCCTTCAACCCAATCCAGGCTGAAGGGAACGCGCCGGTTGGGTTCGAGAGTGCGTCCATTGAGGACGACGGGGATGGGCTGCACGGTCTGGGGCGTGTTGTTGGTTGACGTGATGGGTTGGAGGGCCATGGAAGAGACTCCGCAATGGGCTGGATCGCTGAATTCAGAGA
>JBEKAS010000006.1:0-37101 GCA_050015795.1 Occallatibacter sp.
TATTCGCTTCGGGATTCGCCTCGGAATTCGCCTCAGGCGCAAGCAGCCGCTCGCGCTTGAGCAGATCGCTCACGCGGCGGCCCAGTTCGGCCTCGGCCCCGGCCATCATCCGCGCCGGGACCTCTTCGAGCCCGATTTCCAATAAAAAGTCAGCCATACCGTCGTTTCTTTCAAGCTTCTAGCCGCTAGCTTCTAGCCACTAGCTCATTTTGTCCAGCACGCAACCGGATCAATCTCCGCCTCAGAAAACTCAGCATTGCGCCACAATTAAAGCCCAGCACCTGCGAAGAAGAGCTAGGAGCTAGAAGCTAGTAGCTGCTGTTGCGCGTACGCCTTCGCCACGCCCACCGCCAGATTGCGAATTCTTCCAATCACGCCCACGCGCTCCGTCACGCTGATGGCGCCGCGCGCATCCAGCAAATTGAACAGGTTCGAACACTTCAGCGCCAGCTCGTACGTCGGCAGCAGCGGAAATCTTTTCTTTGCCTCCGGAGTGGCGTTTTCGTCACTCAAAACTGCGTTAGCCTTCTCCAGCAGCGCCTGCGCCTCGGCCTCGCAGCTATTGAAGTGCTCCCACAGCCGCGCCACGTCCGCCATCTCAAAGTTGTAAACGGAAAACTGCAACTCCTCAGCCAGGCGCACGTCGCCGTAGGTCACCACTGCACCTGTCTCCGGATCGCGCGCCCACACAATGTCATAAATCGAGTCCACATCCTGCAGGAACGCCGCGATGCGCTCCATTCCATACGTGAGCTCGGCGCAGATGGGATCGAGATCGAGCCCACCGCACTGCTGAAAGTAGGTGAACTGCGTAATCTCGAGCCCGTCCAGCATCACCTGCCAGCCCACGCCCCACGCCCCGCCCGCCGGCCACTCCCAGTTGTCTTCTTCAAACTTCAGGTCGTGGTGCTTCAGGTCGATGCCCAGGCCCAAGAGCGATTCGAGATACAGCTCCTGCACATTCACCGGCGGCGGCTTCAGAATCAGTTGAAACTGTGTGTGCTTGAACAGCCGGTTGGGATTTTCGCCGTAGCGCCCGTCGGCCGGCCGCCGCGATGGCTGCGCGTAGCCCACCCTGTAGGGCTTGGGCCCCAGCACGCGCAAAAAGGTCTCCGGACACATGGTTCCCGCGCCCACTTCCACGTCGTAGGGCTGCTGAATCACGCATCCCCGCTCCGCCCAGAACGCCTGCAAGCGGAACAGCAAATCCTGAAAGGTGAGCGAAGTGGGCGTTACACGCGGTGCGGCTTGGGCAGCGGACACAGGCTTTTCTCTCTCATCGGAACTAAAAATCGATTTTAGCAGCCATCCTCAAGCTTCAGACTCTTGTGCGGTTGCCCCGCATATGCCTTTCGTACCCAAAGGGCGGCTGCGCTCTATTTCTCTTCAATACCCGGGGCGATGCAGGACTTCGCAAGCGTTTCGGCGGATAGCGGGCCGATGTTGACCGCTGTTAGCTTCACGCGCCAGCTACCTTCAAACGGCTCCTACAGCCAGTCCTGCGCGCCATGGAAGATTCTCGCGATTTCAATCACTTCTTCCCTAACCCGATAGACAGCAATATAGGGCAGGGACGCAAACACCAGCTCGCGCCAGCCGTGCATGCGGCTGCTCGCGCGGCCTATGCCAGGAGAATTCCTGAGTTGTGCAATGCCGTTGTAGATGGTTGCCGCAACGCGTTTGGCGGCTTCCGGGTGATCGCGTTCAATCCATGTGCTGATGCGCTCCAGGTCCTCGGCGGCGGGGATCGACCACCGGATCTCCATCACGGTTCGAGGAAGCGCCGCAGCCGTTCGCCGACCTGCTCATGCGTCAGCGATTCGCCGCGCGCCAAAGCGGCTTCGCCGCGTTGCACGGCTTCGACAAAGCGGTCTTCCTCCTGAAAGTAGCGCGTGACCACATCCCGCACCGCCTCATCGGGGCTCAGGCATTGCCGTGCCGCGCGTTCGGCCAGCCTGGCTTCGATATCGGAACTGAACTGCACTTCCATGGAATCAGTGTAGGAGCAAACGAGGCCTAGGGCAAGAAGGCCGCTTACCCCTCACCCGCCCAGCCGAGCCAGTGCCTCTGCGCTCTTGAGCTTCCGCTCCAGGTGCCGCTCCAGCGTCTGCAAAGTGAACCGCCGCAAATCCTGCCCGCGCTTGCGCGGCCAGGGCTCGGCGGCGAAAGCTGACGCCGGCGCCCGCAGCATCCGCTGCGCCAGTTGCCAACTATCGGCCGAGAGCGCGCTCGCCGAACCATTCGCGTGCAGTCCGCAGAAAAGCCCGTCGGCGGAACTGCTGAACGAAATCTCTGCTGCATGCAATGCTTCGCCGCACACCATGCAGCGGCCTGTGTCGGGCAGCAGGCCCATCAGCCGCGTCATCCAGAGCGAGAAATAGGTCAGCGCCATCCATGGTTGGGTTACTTGGGGCTGGGCTGCTCCGGGCCGTGCGGTTCCGGATTCGACGGGCTCCGGCTGGACGGCTGAAGTCTGCTCCAGCACCGAGACCAGCAGCCGGAAGACCGCGTCCTGCGGGTCGCGCTCGGGCAACGCTTCGTCCAGCACCTCGGCATAAAAGCTCAGCACGGCCATGCGTGTGTGGTCCACCGGCGCGGAAAGCGGCGAGCGCAGAATCTCCAGCTGGTCGAGCCGCACCAGCTCCTGACGCGGCCGTTCGGCAAACCAGGCCCGCGCCAGCGTCATGGGCTCGAGGGCCCCGCCAAAGCGTTTGCGGCTCTTGAGCGCCGCCTTGGCCACGCCGCGCATGCGGCCGTAGTCGCGCGTGAAGAAGCTGACGATCAGGTCGGCCTCATGCACCGGCCAGGTGCGCAGAACCACCGCTTCTGAGGTGAGCACGGACATGCCCCTTCATCATCGCACTGCAGGCAATGACCCTTCACGCACAAACGCGCGTCCCACACAGGCAGGACGCGCGTTGCGTCACACTTCAGGTGGATTGGGACCGGACGCGCCCGTTAGCGGCCGAAGTGCTTGGCGTTCTTTTCGGAAAAGTGGGCCCACTTCTCCGGCAGGTCGTCCTGCGCAAAGATTGCCGATACCGGGCAGACCGGAACACATGCGCCGCAGTCGATGCACTCGACCGGGTCGATGAAGAGCTGATCGGCTTCGGCATGACCGTCTTCATCTTTCTTGGGGTGGATGCAATCGACGGGACAGGCGTCCACGCAGGCGGTGTCCTTGGTGCCGATACAGGGTTCTGCAATGACGTATGCCATTTCTGCTCTCTCCGGGATCTCCGGCGGCCTCACTTGCGCGTGCCGCACCGAACTTCTCGACGCTGATAGTAGCAGAAAGGCAGGGAGCAAGGGAACAAGGGAGCAAGGGAACCGGCCCAATCCGCAACCGTCAAACTCGGCACCGTCAGCCAATGTGTGAAACTGGACAACCATCGTAAGCCCGCCGGACTCGATCTGATTACGTTCAGGCGCCGCGCTCTTGCTCCCTCGCTCCCTTGTTCCGTCGTTCCCTGTTTTTCGCGAACTCCTCGGCCGTTGGGATGGGAGAAAGATTCCGTCCCGCGAACATATCGCTGAAAAATCCGATCAGTTCCTCGTGGATCAATCCATTCGAAGCTAGAATCTCATCGCTGGCCAGCCGGTAGCGCGCGCCGGCAAAATCTGTTACGCGCCCGCCGGCCTCCTCCACCAGCAAAATCCCCGCAGCCGTGTCCCAGGGGTTCAAATTGAACTCCCAGAAGGCGTCCATGCGGCCGCAGGCCACGTACGCCAGGTCGAGCGCGGCCGAACCGGCCCGCCGCACCCCATGCGAGCGGAGCGTGAACTCGTGGTAGAAGTGGATGTTCGGACTGGTGTGACGCTTGCGACTGGGAAATCCCGTCGCCAACAGCGCTTCGGCCAGTTCCGCCACGCGCGAAACCCGCGCCGGCTTCCCGTTCACCTGGGTTCCGCGCCCGCGCTCGGCCGTGAAAAGTTCGTTGCGCATGGGATCGTAAATCACTCCGGCCACCAGCGTTCCATCATCGTCCGGCCGCGCGCCCTTGGGCCGGTGCTCCAGCCCCATCGAAACGCAGAACTGCGGGAAACCATGAGCGAAGTTGGTGGTTCCATCCAGCGGGTCCACGTACCAGCGGTACTCGCCGTCCATGCGCTCGCGCGTGCCTTCTTCGCCGTAGATGCCGTGCTCCGGAAAGATCTCGCCCAACCGCCCGCGGATCAGCTTCTCCACCGCGCGATCCGCCACCGTCACCAGGTCCACGTCGCCCTTGTACTCGGTTTCCACGCCTTCAATGAAGTACTCGCGCAGCCGTGCTCCCGCCTCGCGCGCAATCTCTGCCGCCCTGGGAACAAATGTTTGAATTGCAGCCTCTGCCGTGCCCGTCACAGGCCCGCCTCGCCCGAGCCTGCCCCGCCCGGGCCCTCCGCGGTCTCGTAGCGTGCCACGCGCCGCCTGCCCAATTCGCTGATGCTGCGGATCTGGTGCTTGTAGATAAAGAGATTGGGCTGATTCTCGCGCGTCAGGCGCAGCATGGAGTCGTCGAAGTACTCGATCCAGCCGCGCACCGTTTCCCCGTCGCGCAATTTGATGTTCACAATCACCTGGCGCTCGCTCAACGAGCGCAGGTAAAGTCCTTCCTGGCCGGTTTCACCCGGCGGGGGAGCCTTGGAGCGGCGGCGCGACGAAAGTGGAGGCGTCATACTGCCATTTTAGATGCAAGAACAGAGAATAGAAATCCGCGGTAACCGGGCACTGAACAGAACAATTGGTCTTGGCGGTCATTCAAGCGTAGGATTCAGGCCTCTGCCGCATCCAGCTCCCTGAAAAGTTGTTCGAGGTCGAGATGGATGGGTGACTCCTCGACGGCAAAGCGGCTCGTACGCATCCAGTTGCCGTCAGAACAGTCCCAGCCCATTCGCTGGAGCGGATCGACGACCCAGACGTGCGAAACCTGAAATCGCCGGTAGTCCTCGACCTTCTCCTGCACTTTGGAGTGCCGATCCTCCGGCGACAATACTTCGACCACAATGAGCTGTGGGTGGCTGAAGACCGGCTCAACAGGAACCGTCCTCGCCCATACACTCACATCCGGAACGCGAACGGTGTCCGAGTTGAGCCGCGTTCTCTGTTCCTGAATGGTGCGCGTTTGCCACTCTTTGTCATGCAGATGAAACCACAGCAAAATAGCTCGTTGGACAATATTGTGATCGTACTCGCCCATGCTTCGTTCCTCGATCTCACCGCGCACAAACTCCGCATCCGGCTCATAGGAGCTACTGAGATACTGTTCGATCAGGATGCGGGTTGTCGTAGCCATCGTCGGAATCCTTTGCCTCACAGTCTACACCGCCGCTCAATCGTCATGTCGCGGCGATGTCGCCGAGTCCGCGTAATACCCCGTCTTGTTGCGGACATTGAACTCATCGGGCGCGGCGCGGGGGATGGTCACCGTCAAGCGGTGGAAGTTCGTGCCCGGCGCCTGGTGGTGCGGATAGTAGCCAATCAGGTATTGCGTGCGCAGATCGTCGCTCACCTTGGCAAAGGCTTTGTCCAGGCCGCCATCGCTCACGTAGAAATACTTGCCGCCGGTCTGTTCTGCGATTGTGATGAGCGCGTGCTCGCCGCCCAGGTCGCGGCCGGCGCTGGCTTCGATGGGCACGTCGATGAGCGAGTAAATCATCACCTCGTTACGCAACGCCGCTTCCAGGGCCTGCGCGTAGGTGGAGCTCTTGGCCGTGTCGTCGCCGTCGGAGATCACCACCAGCACCTTGCGCCCTTCTTTTTTGCCGAGCTTTTCGGAACCAAGGCAGATGGCGTCATAGAGCGCGGTCGCAAAATCGCCATGCAGCTCGCTCAGGCCGCGGTCGATCTGCGCAATCTTGTTGGTGAAGGGCGTAAGCTCGCGCACGTCAGTGGCGAACTGCAGCACACTCATCTGGTCCTGCGGGCGCAGGATGGCGTGCACGAAGCGCCGCGCCGCGCCCGCCTCCTCGCTCATGTCCTTGCGCACGCTGCCTGACGTGTCGATGGCCAGCGTCAGGTTCAACGGCAGCTCCGACTGCCGCTCGAAAACCGAGATCTGCTGCGGCCGTCCATCTTCGTATACCGCAAAATCGTCCTGCGCCAGGCCGCCCACCAATGCGCCGTTCTTGTCGGTCACGTTGACGAAAATGCTTACCAGCTTTACGTCCACATGAAAGGTGGCCACTGGCTCCTGTGCGGCAAGAGCAACCGCAGCCAGCGCCAGCAGCACAGTGCACGCAAAGCGAAGAGACGCTCCGTGCCTCATCCAATCGTCGGCCTTGTGGCGAAAGGGTGGGAAACCACGTGAGCAGGCAGAAATCCTCTCCCACCCTTTCCGCAAAAAACGCGAAAAGGATGGGGCGCGGGGAGTGCTGGCCGCTTTAGCCTTCATGCGGCGCCTCCCCAGACTCTATGGCAATCTCGTTCGGAAACGGCTCACCGGGCGCCCACACCGCGCCGTCCACAAAGGTCTCCTTCTTCCAGATGGGCACGGTCTGCTTGAGCCTATCGATGAGCCAGCGGCAGGCCTCGAAGGCGGCACTGCGATGCCCTGAAGCCACCACGATCAGCACGCTGGTCTCGCCAACCTCCAGGCGGCCCAGCCGGTGCAGCATCGTCACCTGCCTCACGCCGAATCGCTCCCGCGCCTTCAACCCCAGCTCCCGCATCTGCCGGAGCGCCATCTCTTCATAGGCCTCGTAATCCAGATGCAGGGTCCGGCGTCCGCACGTGTGGTTGCGCACAATGCCGTCGAAGACCACCACCGCGCCGTCTTCGCCGCTCTTGACCATGACGATTGTTTTCTCCGCGTCGATGCGTTCGCGGGTCAGCGCGACGCTGACATTCGCATCGCCACTGTTCTCATCCAAAGGATTCGCCGTCCGCGCAGGACCGCCGCCGGAGACGGGGGGCAACAGGCCCACCTCGTCGCCTTCGTGCAAAATGTGCGCGGCCTGGGCGTATTCGGCATTCACGCTCACCGCAATGCTGCCCAGAATCTCCGCCGGGGCGCCTGCAGGCAGTGTCGTTCGCAGGCGCTCCAGCAGCACGGCCACGGTGGCACCATCCGGCAGCTCCACGGTGGTCGCGGAGGCTCCCAGCCAATCCTTCAACACCCCAAATGTGATCACTTGCACACGCATCACTCAAAAAAGAATACCGCCTCTCGATTAGACGTGGCAGCCAGAAATCTGGAGCTTGCGTGGGGGCGGATCAGGCCAGCTTGTAGAGGAAACCGGTCGGCGTTCCCCACAGGTTGCGGGCGCGGTCCTCGTAAAAGATGCTGAACTCGATCCCGGAGATATCGAAGTCGAAGAGTGGCACCCGGTCGAAGGTGTAGTCGGCCCGCGTAGAGTACTCATCGCCCCCGCAATCGATCATTAAGGAATCGCCCGCGGACAGGCGCTCGGTGTGGGTAAGCAGCATGCTTGCGACGGCGAAGACTCCCAGACAGAATTCGTTGCCGGCCAGGGAGGCGCGCGTGCGCCGGGCCGAACAGCCGCGATGCAGCATGCCGGCCTGCGCAGCCACCACCAGGATGTCGTTCCCCTGCTGCTGATCGGCGAGGATGGTCTCCGCAAGCTGGGTGCGCTCGGTTTGGCGCAGATACTCCTTGCCCAGGCGTCCGACGATGCGGTTCGAAAACCGGCGTTTTGAGGCCAGGATCGCGAGAATACTCTCCACTGCTTGGTTGTATGTGGACGCCACCGCCTGCCAGCGGGGAATGGCAAACCAGGCTTCAGGTTCCTCGGGGAGCGGAAGCCGGCCCAGCCTCTCATGGCATGCGCCGAGCGCCGGCAAGAGTTTCTTGAGCTCCGTCACCTGTGCTTCCACGGGCCGCACACGATAGGTGGGGGGATAGCTGCGGTCCGAACCGACCTCTTCGTCCTCGTACTTGCTGCTCACCGTGTGCTTGTGAACGATTTCCGTAACCGCCCCGGTGATCTCCGACTTGAGTTGGCGCGCCACCTCGAGAATGGCTCGTGCACTTTGCCGGTCGAGCTGCTCGATCGCCGTCAGATATGCATTGTGTACAGCGTCGCCCAGGCAACTCTGCAGTTGCTGGTTCTGCTGTTCCGTCGTGTTGCCTGAAAGATGCAGCGGAACGATGATGCGGGGGAGTGCTTGAGAAGAGCCCATGTTCACCGCAATCCGCGCGTCCGCGCAATGGAGTCTCCGCTTCATATCGGCAGATTTGCACATTACTTCAGTGCCGCGCCAGAAGTTTGCACGTGCTGTTTTCTGCTGTCAGTGCGCCGCACCGCCCTAACCCGCAGGCGGCGCATTGGTCATTTAGGAATTGGGGGCAATGCGGTGATGTCCAGATTGTGCATCACCAGGATTTGCCATCTCCCTTGGTCCTTTGCCATGACAAACATCAGCAGCCCCTGGCGCGATGGCCTTGGGTTTCCTGCGGCATCCTGCGCTCCCGTCATCTCCCAGTGCACATCGACCGCCGCGACATCCGGACGGATGAAACGGATTTTGATGTCTGTGAACTTCTGATGGCTGTTCTTGAAGATCGTCGCAAACATCGGCGCATGGAATGCTTCGATACTCGACCGCCCGCTTGCACTCGTTCCGCGCCAGTTGGTAAAGTCCGCGTCTTCTGAGAAGACCGCCGCAAACGCCCTGGCGTCGTGAACATTCCATGCATTCATGAAATTTTCCACCACACCGCGAATGGCCAGTTCATCCGGGGGCGGACCTCCATGGCCCATAAGCACCGCAGGCAGCAGAAGCGCTGCGCATAACACGCTCATACTCTGCATTCAGTCATTCCTCTAATGGGAGTGTAGTCCTTAACCACGCAGCAGCATTCGCGAATGAGAGTTCGCACATGAAGAAAAGGGCCGGCAGATTCGCCGGCCCTCTTTTCGAAAAGAAGCATTGCTTACGCAGCTGCGCCCACCGGGAGCTCGGTCGCGGCGGGCTGCAGCTGCGGCCGCATAGCCAATTTCGGCAGAGCCACTGCCAGCACGTCTTCAATCTGGCTGGCGTAGTGCACATCCACGCCTGCCATCATCTCCGGCGCCAGGTCCTCTTCCACGTTCTGGCGGTTCTCCGCGGGCAGGATGATGGTGTCAACCCCGGCCCGCCGCGCCGCCAGAAACTTTTCCTTGATCCCGCCCACCGGAAGCACATTGCCGCTGAGCGTGATCTCGCCGGTCATGGCCGTCAGCGGCCGCACCGGCGTATCGGTCAGCAACGACACCAGCACCGTGGCCATGGTGACGCCCGCCGAAGGGCCGTCCTTGGGAATGGCGCCCGCAGGCACGTGGATGTGGATGTCGAGCTCCTTGGTGAAGTCCTCGGCAAGCCCCAGCGTGGTTGCATTGGAGCGCACCCAGGTCAGCGCGGCCTGCATCGACTCCTGCATGACCTCGCCGATCTGGCCGGTCATCGTGAAGCCGCCCTTGCCCTTCATCTTGTTGGCCTCGATGAAGAGGATGTCGCCGCCGGCCGGCGTCCACGCCAGACCCACGGCCACGCCCGGCCGCTTCACGCGTTCCGCAACCTCGGTGTCCACGCGCACCTGAATTCCGCCCAGGAATTCCTTGAGCATCTCGCGCGTCACCACCAGCTTCTCCGTGTGCGCTTCCACCACCCGCCGCGCCTCCTTGCGGCAAACCGTCCCGATGGTCTGCTCCAGCTTGCGCACCCCGGCCTCGCGCGTGTAGTGGCGGATGATGTGCCGCACCGCTTCCTCGGGAAACTCAATCTGCTCCGCCGTGATCCCGTTTTCTTTGATCTGGCGCGGAATCAGGTAGCGATTGGCGATGTGCACCTTCTCCTCTTCGCTGTAACCCTGCAGGGGGATGATCTCCATGCGGTCGATCAATGGAGGCGGAACCGTGTCCAGCATGTTCGCCGTGCAGATGAACAGCACCTTCGAGAGATCGAACGGGACGTCGAGATAATTGTCGCGGAACGTGTTGTTCTGCTCCGGATCCAGCGTCTCCAGCAGCGCCGAGGCCGGATCGCCGCGGAAGTCGCGCCCCAGCTTGTCCACCTCGTCCAGCATGATCACCGGATCGTTGGTTTCCGCCCGGCGAATGCTCTGGATGATCTGTCCGGGCATGGCGCCGATGTAGGTTCGGCGATGGCCGCGGATCTCGGCCTCGTCGTGCATGCCGCCCAGCGAGACGCGTTGGAACTTGCGGCCCAGGGCCCGCGCAATCGACCGGCCCAGGCTGGTTTTGCCCACTCCCGGCGGGCCCACAAAGCAAAGGATGGGCCCCTTCATATCCGGCTTCAGCTCCAGCACGCTCAGGTAGTCGAGTATGCGGTCCTTCACCTTCTTCAGCTCGTAGTGATCCTCGTCCAGAATCTCCCGGGCTTTGACGATATCGATCTTCGAGCCCGAACTCTTGTTCCAGGGCAGCACCGCCAGCCACTCGATGTAGTTGCGGGTGAGCCCGTAGTCGGCAGCCATGGGCGACATGCGCTGCAGCCGCGCCAGCTCCTTCAGGGCTTCCTTCTTCACGTCCTCGGGCATGCCCGCGGCTTCAATCTTCTGGCGCAGGTCCTCCACGTCGCGCTGGCCGTCGTCCTGCTCGCCCAGTTCCTTCTGGATGGCCTTGAGCTGCTCGCGGAGGTAGTAGTCGCGCTGCGACTGCTGCACCTGGTCCTGCACCTCGGTCTGGATCTTGGTGCGCAACTGCTGCACCTCGATCTCCTTCACCAGTAGCTTGTTCAGCAGTTCCAGCCGGTCGACCACGCTCGACGCTTCCAGCAGCAACTGCTTGTCGTCCGTGGTCAGGAAGGGCAGGGAAGACGCCACAAAGTCCACCAGGCGGGAAGGTTCTTCGATGTTCGCAGCGATGGTCCGCAGCTCGTCGGAGAGCGTGGGCGACTCGGCGACGATCTGCTGGAACTGGCCGATCACGTTGCGCACCAGCGCCTCGAACTCCGCAGAGGTTGCCGGCGTCACATCCTCCAACGTCTCCACCTCGGCCACCATGAACGGTTCGGACTGGATAAAGCGCACCAGCCGGACGCGGCTCACGCCTTCAGTGAATACAAAACGGCTCTGGTTGGGCATGCGCACAACCTTGTGCACGGTGGCCAGGGTGCCGACATGATGCAGATCGGTGGGTTTGGGCGAGTCCAGGCGCGCATCCAATTGCGCCGCGACCACAATCGCCCGCTCCTCGCCCAGCGATTCGATCAACTGGATCGAGCTTTCCCGGCCTACCGTCAATGGCAGGACCGCGTGAGGAAACAGAACCGTATCGCGAACCGGCAAAATCGGAATGATGCGCGTTCCCGGTGCGCTCTTCGGTGTGGGTTCGTTCGAGGGTGAAGCTGGATGGATTGACATTGAGTGTCCCCGTATCAACTTTTCTATCATTAGATAGGTCAGAAAGGGAAAAGTTGCAAATCTGACCCTCCCGGCGCTTCTCCCTTGCTGTACCTAGACTTGTGCTACGTTCCCGCCCCTTCCGGGGTTCCAGGTCCTCTTAACTGGCTGTCATTCGAAGGGTTTACCAGACACCTAAACGCGACCGGAACCCCGTCAACCCGACCGGTACAGCACGCCCGGCCCTGGCTCAACGAAGCCATCCCACCGGTTTATCGGCTGAAATTCCATGAAGCTGAGGGGTAGGGGCTCCCGTGCGAAGGCCACGGCATGCGAGCAGGTTTGGTTTGGGCCTGGGAGCAGGATGGGCGGCTGCTCAACCGGCCCGGCAGACCCCGGAGCAGCCGAAAAACGATGCGCCGCTAGCCCGCGTTCGATGCCGCCTTCATTTTCCCCGTTTGATGGCCGACTCGATGTGCTCCCACACCTCGTCCGGCGGCTCCACGCTGGGAAACAACTGCCGTGCTGCCTCGGCGATGGTTTTCAAATCGGCCAGCAGGGCGCGGCAATCTGCGCAGTCTTTCAGGTGAGGATGCGCAGTGAGATCCTCTCCCGAACCGATCAAATCGGCCATTTGCGCCTGGAACTCAGCGCAGCTCATTTTGCTGGGGTCGCCGTTCATGGCCGCGCCTCCTGGCGGTTATGCATGCGCAATGCTTCGCGCAACTTTAGACGCGCCTTGTGCAATTGCGACTTGCTGTTGCCAATCGAACAGTGCAGCATCGATGCAATCTCATTATGCTCAAAACCCTCCACATCGTGGAGGATAAAGATGAGCCGGTAGCCGGCCGGGAGATCGGCAATCGCGCGTTCCAAAACCAAGCGGTCGATGGTTCCCGTGAGCGCCAGGTCGGGAGCGCCAAAGCTGCGGCTGGGACCCTCCTCCGGATTCGGCTCCATGGCTTCATCCAGAGAAATCAGCGACAGACCCTTCTTGCGCAGTTGCATCAGAACCACATTGATGGCCAGGCGGTGCAACCAGGTGGAAAAGGCCGAGTCCCCGCGAAACGTGGCAATCTTGCGATGCAGCTGCAGGAAAGCTTCCTGCGTCAAATCCTCGGCTTCGGCCACGTTGCCCACCATGCGCAGGCAAAGCGAGTAGATGCGCCGCTTGTGCAGGGCATAGAGCTGAGCAAAGGCCTGATGGTCGCCGGCCTGTGCCCGCGCCAGCACTTCGGCGTCTGCCGCGTTGGGCGGGGCGGCCGCGGATTTGACGGCTACCGCTCCCTGCGCTGCTGCCTCGCGGCCGTTTGCACGGCTCCGCTGCGGCGATTGAGTCGGGGTAGGAGCGTCGGACATGAGTTTCCTTGGGAGTTGCCCGTTACAACCTTCGATGCACGATTACGATGCCGGAGATGACCAATTTTGAAACTAAGTCCCCCATTCCGGCACGACTTGGGGAAGTTCGCGCTCCAACAGCTTGAAGGAAGCCAAACCTCCCATCACTGCTCAGGTTTTGCCGCAGCTTCTTTCCTCGTTAGTATAAGGGGAAGTATCTGGGATTGACTGACCATGGACAACAATCGACTGCAGCCGATACCCTGCAACATCGCGTGGTGAACCCCTTTGGCCTTGATTTGACATTCGGTAACCCCGCGCCTTTTAAAGATATGGTCTTGCGAACAAAGCCGGAAGAACGGCGTGGTGCTTACCTGGCCCCCCGATGCAGGCTCTGCTCTTTCTCAATCGAACGGCAAGGCCGGGCCACCCGTCCGGTATGCACCGGAGTTCTGTTCGCCTTCATCCTTCTGGTTGCAGGTGGCTTGCGCAACGGTTGTTGCCAGGCACCCGCAGCCGATTCGGCGTCCTCGCAGCCTGCTCCCGTAGCCGGCAATGCACAGAGCGCAACATCTTCCGGGCCCTCGAACAATCCCGTTCAAACGCCCAACTCCGTTCTCCAGTGGGAGGGCCTCCCCGTTCGCAGCATTGCATTCGAGGGCGTTCCCACCGATCAGCTGCAGCCGCTTGCCGGCCATCTGCCCCAGGCTGAAGGAGCACCGCTGACCGAGGAGAACCTGAAACGCAGCTTGCGCCAGTTGTACGCTACCGGCCTCTACGACACCATTGAGGCCCACGGCACGCGCCTGGCCGATGGCGTGGCTCTGGTTTTCGCCGGAACTCCGCGCACCTTTATCGGAACGGTGGGCGTGGACGGCGCCACTGGCGCCACCACGAATATGCAATTGCAGCGGGCCAGCCAACTGGATGCGGGAACGCGCCTGACCCAGGAAAAGATGGTGCGTGCCGCGCAACAGATGCGCTCCACGCTCGAGCAGAACGGCTATTTCGAAGCGGTCATCACGCAAACCATTACCGCGCGTCCCCAGGAACAGCTTGCTGACATTGCGTTTCGCGTGGTCTCGGGGCCACGTGCGCGCGTGGGCAAGGTCACGGTCACGGGCGATTCCGGCATGACTCTGGATGAGTTTCGCACCCACGCCCATCTCTGGAAGATCGCGCGCGTCGATCATGACACCGTGAATCGCGCGCTAGATGGCGTACTCCGCGCTTATCAGCAGCAAGGCCGCCTCGAGGCTGAGGTCAAGCTCGAATCGGCGGCCTACGACCATGCCGCAAAGGCGGTCAACTATCAGTTCTCCGCCAACCGCGGGCCCGTGGTGCGCGTTGAGGTGCATGGCGCAAGCATCGATGCCGAGCGCATCAAACACGTCATCCCCATCTTTCAGGAGGGCAGCGTCGACGAAGACCTGCTTAACGAAGGCAATCGCCGCTTGCGCGATTACTATCAGCGCCTGGGCTACTTCGATGCGCGGGTCGGTCACGAGCGGCAATCCGCCGCCGCCGAGGAAGTGACCATTCTCTACACCGTGCAGTTGGGACTGCGGCGTCGCGTGGAACAGATCTCCGTCGCCGGGAACCAATATTTTTCCACGGCCACGCTCATGGATCTGCTCAGCGTTCATGCCGCCGACGTGCTTGACCGTCACGGACTCTACAGCCAGGCGCTGGTCTCCGCCGACGTCAGCGCGCTGGAGAGCGTGTATCGCAACAATGGCTTTTCTCAGGTGAAGATCACGCCCGAAACCAGCACTCCGGAGACCGCGGACGGCTCCCAGACCAGCGCGCCGCAACAGGCCGGCGCGCATACTGCGCCCCTCAAGGTCGTCTACCGTATAGTGGAGGGCCGGCAACTTCGCGTCGGCGACCTCGAATTGCAGGGCAACGACCACATCGACACGGCGACTTTGACCGCGTTGCTGAACACCGCGCCGGGCCAGATGCTTTCGCCTCGCAACCTGGCAGGCGACCACGATGCATTAGTCACAGCGTATTTGAGCCGCGGCTTTGAGCAGGCAGCCGTGACCGTAACCCAGCAACCCGAGCCCGCCGATCCCGGCCAGATCGATGTGGTCTTCCATATCGACGAAGGACCGCGGACCTTTATACGCAACGTTCTGTTGACAGGCCTGGAAAACACGCGTCCGCAAACGGTGGCGCGGGCCATCACCGTACACGCCGGCGATGCGCTGAATCAGAATGCGCTCGCCACCACGCAAAGTAATTTGTACGCCTTCGCGCTCTTCAATGAAGTAGACACAGCGGTCGTGAATCCTGCCGGTGACGCGCCCCAGAAAAACGTGCTGATCCAGGCCATCGAAGCGCGGCGCTGGACGTTGACCTACGGCTTCGGCTTTGAGGCGCAAACCGGGCAGCCACAGAACAACTGCTCGGGCGCGTTTGCCGCCGGAGTCGCCTGCAGTCCCAACGGAAAGACCGGCGTCAGCCCGCGCGTGCTGGCCGCTATCACGCGCAACGGGCTCTTCGGCCGCGAGCAATCGGCCTCGTTGCGCGGCACTTACGGCTTGCTCGAGCAAAGCCTTGGCCTGCTCTATCAGGTTCCGCACATCGAGGGAAATCCGAACTTCGGCCTCGCCTTCTCCGGCGGCTACGCCAACAGCGAAGACGTATCGACCTACGTCGCGTCGCGCCTCGAAGGAGCATTCCGCGGGACCGAAAACTTCAACCATCCCGGCTCCCGGCTCTCCCGGGCTAACACTTTCATCTACGAAATCGATTTCCGCAGAGTGAAAGTGGCTGCCAGCAGCTTGCAGGTCTATCCCGGAGAAATCTCCGAGCTCTCCACGGCCACGCGCGTTGGAGGACCGGCATTTACCTGGATCCGCGACACGCGCGACGTAGCCCTGGATGCGCACCGCGGCACCTACACCAGCTTTCAGGAGTTCCTCTCGGACCGGCTTTTTGGTGCGCAGGCTGAATTCAACCGCATCGATACTTCGAATTCCAGCTACTACAGCTTCGACAAGAACCGCTTCGTGGTGGCGCGCAACACGCGCTATGGGCAGATTCGCGCCTTCGGCAACGGATCGAGCGAGTTGATTCCGCTGCCCGAGCGGCTCTATGCCGGCGGTCCGGTTTCGCTGCGCGGGTTTCCGCAGAACGCCGCCGGGCCGCGCGATCCTGAAACCGGCTACCAGATCGGCGGCGCGGGAGCTTTGATCAACAGCACGGAATTGCGCCTGCCGCCGCCCACTCTGCCCTGGTTCGCCAATACCGTCAGCTTCGTCATCTTTCACGACATGGGCAACGTGTTTACCAATGCAGGCGACGCATGGGCGAGCGCACTCCGCGTGCGTCAGCCCGACAGTGCCGCGTGCAGAAATGCGGTTGCCGACCCAAATGACACGAGCACATATCCCAAGTACACGCCCTCTGGTCCCCCCACCTCAACCGGGCAACAAGGCGTGTGCAGTTTCAACGACTTCTCCCATGCGCTGGGTGCGGGCTTGCGCTACCACACGCCGGTCGGTCCCATTCGATTTGACTTCAGCTACAACTTGAATCCACCGATTTATCCCGTGAACATCAACTACGGAATTCCCACGCCGTCGTCGAATCCTCTGGGGATTCCGGGCTACGAGCAGGGGCCCTATCTCGGCCAGGGCCCGCACATCAACTTCTTCTTCAGTCTGGGGCAGGCCTTCTGATGAGCACGCATGCTCCAATTCGGGTTGAGCTTTTGCGCCGCGCGCAGTTGTGGTTGCTCACTGCCGTGCTGGCTGCAGCGACGCCGTGTTGTGTCCCGGCGGCGCAAGCCAAGCCGGCTCCGGATCAGGCGGCCTCCTCCGCGCCGCCGCTCGTCCTCGATCGCGCGGTCGCCGTCGTCAACAAGCACGTCATCCTGGCCAGCGACCTCGACGACGAGATCCGCCTCTCCGTTCTCGATCCCAATACCGTCCCCCAGGTCGAGCTCACCAGGCAACAGGCGCTCGAGCAGTTGATCAGCCGGACTTTGATCGAGCAGCAGATTCGCCAGCAGGACGTCGAAGCCATCGAGCCTTCGGCCCAGGAAGTGAATGCGCGCCTGCATGAAATCCGCGCGGAACTGCCCATCTGCGTCCGCCAGAACTGCGCCTCCGATGCAGGATGGAAGGCATTTCTCGCGGCGCATGGGCTCACGGCGGAGCGCGTCGAGGCCTATCTCCGCTACCGCCTGGAGATTCTGCGCTTCATTGAGCAGCGTTTCCGGCAGGGCATCCAAATCTCCCCGCAGCAAATTGAAACCTACTACCACGAATCGTTGGTGCCGCAGTACGCGCCCGGCGAAACCGTCCCGCCGCTGGATCAGGTAACGCCGCGCATTCAGGAAATTCTGCTGCAGCAACAAGTCAACGAACTGTTCGACAATTGGCTCACCGACTTGCGCCGGCAGGGCGATGTGGAAGTGCTCGACCCCGAGCTTGCTCCACAACCTGCCCCCGCGCCTGCTCCGCAACCTGCGCCGGAAGCGCAAACGCCCGCCAGCCCGGGCGGCGCGGAAAGGGGGAGCCGATGAGCGAGTGCGACGACAAGCCCATTGCCGGCGAAGAACCCTCCACGCCGCCGCGGCGCGGCGTGCGCAGCCGCCTGCGCCGCTTCTTCCTGCGCCATCTTCCGCTCGCCGTTGCATTCACGGCCGTCTTTCTGATGGTTTTGGCCGTCGGCCTCTATTTCGTGGCCAGCTCGTCCGCGTTTGAAAACGCGGTGCGCAGGCGCCTCATTGTGTCTCTCGAAGAACTCACCGGCGGCCGGGCCGAGATTGCATCCTTCCACTGGCGCCTGCTTCATTTTGAAGCCGAAGCTGACGGGCTCGTCATTCACGGCCTTGAAGATTCCGGCGATGCGCCCTACGCAAAAATCGATCACCTGCGCGTGGTTTTCAGTCTGCGCAATCTTTTCAGTCCCAGCGTTCGCCTGCGCAGCCTGGAGATTGATCGGCCCCGCTTCCACTTCATCATCTATCCCAACGGATCGACGAATCAGCCACAACCGCGCCGGCCGCAAACCTCGTCGAAGCCGTTAATAGACACCCTGTTCGAGCTGCATGCCGGCCGCATTACGGTCGAACAGGGCAACTTCGACTACGACTCCCGCAACGCCAACTTCGACTATCAGAACCGGAATGCGCCGCTCGATTTTTCGGCCAACGATGCTTCGCTCGTCATGCGTTATGTTCCCGCGACGCTGCGTACGCCCGCGTCCTATCGCATCGAGGCTGGCGTGACCGACCTCAATCTCGCCCGCGCCGTGCCGCGCAACCCGCTGCCGGTACACGGAGCCCTGCAGGCCACGCTCGACTTGGAGCACGCGCGGGTGTTTCTGCGCTCCCTGCGCATCATGGCCGAGAGGCGCGGCGGCCAAGAGCACTCTCTTGAAATTACGGGAGACCTCGATGACTTCACGCATCCCCACTGGCACGCGCATGTGAAGGGTGATCTGGATATGCGGCTCCTCGACCCCATCACCGGCTATGCCGATGCGCCCGAGGGCCTGGCTCGTCTCGATCTCACCGCTGCCGGCCAGGAAGACGCGTTCCAAATCGACGGCGGCGTGCACATTGACGACGGTTCGTACATCGGCGAGGGCGTCCATGCGACGGGCATCACCGGAGACGCCCACATCCGCGCCGATCAAAAACAGTTGCTCATCACACAAGTCGTCGCCCACCAGCGGCTGGGCGGCCAAATTGAGGGATCGGTTGCGCTTGAGCCCTGGCTTCCCGGGGATCCCTCGGCGCACCGGCAGGCAACCCTGCAAGGAACGGAAGACTCTGCAGCCGACCGAAATACTGTTGTCCGCACTCCAAACTGGATCATCCCCGTCAACGGCAAAGTGACCGCCAATTTCAAGGATGTTGCCCTCGACACGGTGCTCGATATGGTCAGCCCGCCGTCGTTCCGGCGTCTGGGCTTCGACGCACGCTTGAATGGCCCCGTGGTCGCGGTCTGGACCCATGGCGATGGCCGCACCGTCTCTGTCGATGCGCAGCTTGGCATGAGCCCGTCAAGGCAGACTCCTGCCGGCGAAGTGCCCGCGACGGGCGCGATCGACGCCACCTATTCGCACCACAACGGCTCGGTGGCGCTGCGCAAACTCGAGCTTCACCTGCCCCAAAGCGATCTTGAAGCGCATGGATTGCTGGGCGCGTATCCGATCACGAGTCCTTCGTCGCTCATTGTCGATTTCCGCTCGCACAACTTGGCTGAATTTGACGCCGCGATGCGCAGTCTCGGCTTGAAGCGCAACGGGAAAGCCGGGACCGCGGCGCTGCCGGTGTCGTTGGCGGGCCAGGCCGATTTTCTTGGAACCTGGACCGGCTCGCTCGCCCGGCCGCGCCTTGCCGGCACTCTCGAAGCCACGCAACTTGCCTTCGAATGGCCCGCAGCAGCCGGCAGTTCCGGGCCGCAGCAGATGGTGCGCTTCGATTCCGTCTCGGCTTCAGGGACGGCTTCGCCGACGCAGATCGCTATCCAGCATGCGCAGCTCCTGCGCGGCAACACGCGCATCGCGCTGGGTGGCACGGTCGATGCATACCCTGGGGCATCGCCGGGCCGCGAACCGGTATTCGACTCGAACGCCGTGCTGCACGCGCACTTCGACGCGGCCAACCTCGAGCTCACCGACGTGCAGCCGCTGATTAACGCGGCAGGCGGTCCCAATCTTCCCCTCACCGGCGCGTTCAACGCGCGCATCACGGCCGACGGGCCGCTCCATGCGCTCACCGCATCCGGTTCCGCGCAAATGGAGCGAGGCGCCCTCTATGGCGACCCGGTTTCAGGTTTGCGCGTCGAGGCCGCGCTCTCCGGCCAGATGCTTAAGCTGACTTCGGTCACGCTCAACGAAGCCGGCGGCAACATCTCCGGGTCAGGAGATTACGACTTCAAGACCGAGCATTTCCAAATCGACGCGCGCGCCCAGAACATCGACATCGCCCGCCTCGGCTTCCTCCGCAGCCGCAATCTCGACGCCACCGGCAAGCTCGCGTTTTCCATCACTGGCTCCGGTACGCTGAGCGATCCGCGACTGGAGGGTCATGCCACGCTCACCGCGCTCAACTTTGATGGGCAGCAATTCGGAATCCTTCAGGTCACCGCGCATTCCGCGGGTCCTACCCTCGAATACGACGCCACCACGCAACTGGAGCAAGCCGGACTCACCCTGCACGGGCAAACCACTCTCCACGGCGACTATCCGACGCACGCCCAGCTCGAATTCTCGCGGTTCAATCTCGGCACTCTGCTGCGCATGGCGCACATGGCGGAATTCAATGGCGAGTCGGCGCTGGCCGGCACGGTTTCGATTGACGGTCCGCTCGCGCATCCCAAGCAGCTTCGGGGTGAGGCGCAGCTCCGCGAATTGGCCTTCACCATCTCCGGCGTTCAGCTCCAGGGCGAAGGCGGATTGCACGCCACGCTGGCCGACGGTCGCATTCATCTCGATCCTTTGCACGTCACCGGCGAGAATACTGATCTGCATGTGCAGGGCGATCTGTCGCTCGATGGCGCCCAGCAACTCGATCTCGCCACCAGCGGCGCCATCAACCTGAAGCTGGCTGAGACCCTCGACTCCGATTTGACCGCCAGTGGATTGACGACCTTCCAGATGGAGGCGCACGGACCCTTGCTGCACCCCGACCTGCAGGGGAGCATCGATTTCCAGAACGGCGCGCTCTCGCTGGAAGATCTGCCCAATGGCCTGAGCCAATTGCATGGCACGCTCGAGTTCAACCAGAACCGGCTGGAAGTGAAAAGCCTGACCGCGATGAGCGGCGGCGGCCTGTTGACTGTGGGTGGTTATCTGGCGTATCAGCACGGCATCTATGCCGACCTGTCGGTGACGGGCAAACAGGTGCACATTCGCTACCCCGAGGGCGTCAGCTCTCTCGCCGACGCCACGTTCCACCTGCAGGGCGCTCAGAACAACCTGTTCCTGAGCGGCGACGTTCTCATCACGCGTTTTTCCGTTAGTCCCGATCTCGATCTCGCGGCCCTCGCCGTCGAGGCCAACGCCTCGGTGCAGACCGTCGCGCCGCCCGATGCTCCCTCGAATCACGTGCGCCTCGACGTGCACATCGTCTCGTCTCCGCAGTTGAGCTTCCAGAATGCCTTCGCCAAGCTGGCCGGCGACGTGGATCTGAGCCTCCGCGGTACTCTGGCTTCGCCCTCTCTTCTGGGCCGCGTTTCCGTCACCGAGGGCAGCGCCTTGATCGCCGGAACCCGCTATGACCTCGAGCGTGGCGACATCACCTTCACCAACCCGGTGCGCATCGAGCCCATCATCGACCTCAGCGCCACGGCGCACGTTGAAGACTACGACATCTCCCTCGGCCTCCACGGTTCGCCGCAAAAGCTCGCCGTCAGCTACCGCAGCGACCCTCCGTTGCCCGAAGCCGATGTGGTCTCGCTCCTGGCCCTCGGTCACACCGCCAGCCAGCAACGCCTCTACACGCAACAGCAGGAGCAGGCCATCACCAATCCCACCGACGCCTTGCTCGGCGGAGCCCTCAACGCCACCGTGAGCAGCCGCGTGCAGAAGCTCTTTGGCGCCGGCTCGGTGAAAGTCGATCCCAATTATCTGGGCGCGTTTGGCAACTCCACCTCGCGCATCACCGTGCAGGAGCAGTTCGGCCGCAGCGTCATCCTCACCTACGCTACCGACGTGAATACCACCAGCCAGCAGTTGCTCCAGGCTGAGGTGGCCATCAACCGCCACGTGTCGATCGTCGTAGCCCGCGACGAATCGGGCGTCTTCTCCATGGTCATCAAGGCCACAAGGCGTTATCGATAGAGCATTTAGGCCTCGTTTTGCGCCCCCCCGTTCGTCCCGCATCGGGCGCAAGAAAGAGCTCGCCTTGTAATACAGTAGAATACGGTGTATTCTCTTGTACTATGAGCTCGCCGCGCATCATCAGCTTCCGCATCGAAACCGATAGGGTCGCCGAACTCGACGCGATTGCCAAATCGCTGGATCGGGATCGCAGCCACTTGCTCAACGAAGCCGTGGAGTCCTATCTGGACCAGCAGCGCCGCTTTGTCGCCATGGTCAAAGAGGGGCTGCGCGCATCAAAGAACGGGGAGACGATTGACGACCAGGAACTCGGAGATCGGATCACTTCATGGGTTAAGAAAAGGCCGGCCAGGATAGAAAAGAAAGCCCGGTCAAGATCGTGAAATTGCGATGGACCCTTCCGGCCGTCGATCATCTCCGGGAAATCTTCGAGTATATGGCCGCCGACAACCCCGGGGCGGCCGTCCGCACCGTCGAGCGCATTCGCAACGCAATCCGGCAAACTGCCCGCATGCCCAATGCCGGCAGATTGGGCCGCGTCGGTGGCACGCGGGAAGTGGTTGTACCGGGAACGGCCTACCTTGTCGCCTATCGCGTCCTGGATGACGCAATTCACGTTTTGGCCGTCCTGCATGGCGCGCGGAAATGGCCTGAATCCTTCTAGGTTTGCAAGCATCGGCAGTCCTTCAAAAAAGATGGCCAACCTCCGCAACCCAATCGCGGTTTCCTGTGTCTAAGAAAGCAAAGACGGGGGCCATGCCGCCCATCAACACTTAAGGCGTGCGGCTGCCCTGGCAAGCGCAAAGATCGTCAACATGGAGGACTCCCCTATGACAAGAACGATGGATTCTCGCAAGCTTTTGGTATTGGCTGCCGCCCTGTTTGCAGCTCTTCTCACCCTTTCCCAGAGCGTCTCGGCGGCAAAAGCGCAGGATGTAGCCTCGGCCGTCCGTGCCAAGCTCGACAAGTCGCAGTACAAGGATGTCCAGGTCAACGTGGACGCCAACGGCGTTACCAGCCTCACAGGCACCGTCAACTTGTATGAGTACAAGGCCGATGCCGACAAGACGGTGCACAAGGTGAAGGGCGTGACGGCGGTGCGCAACGACATTCAAGTCGCCGGCGCCTCGGTGTCCGACAGCCAGTTGGAGAAAAGCCTCGGAGAAAAGCTGGCCTACGATCGCGTCGGCTACGGCAATGTCTTCGACGCCATCACGTTGCAGGTGCAGAACGGAGTGGTTACGCTGGGTGGTCACGCCCACGATTACCCGAATCGCGATTCTGCGCTGGGCCTCGTGTCCACTACCCCCGGCGTCAAAGACGTGGTCGACGAAATCAGCGTCGATCCGGTTTCGCCGATGGACGACCGCATCCGTGTGGAAGTGGCGCGCGCCGTCTACAGCTTCGCATCGCTCAACCGGTATGCCATCGATCCCGAAATGCCTATTCGCATCTCCGTGCAGAACGGCAATGTGGAGCTCTACGGTATGGTGGATTCGGAGGCCGACAAGGAAGCTGCATTCATCCGCGCCAACGGAGTTCCCGGCGTCTTCAGCGTGAAGAACTACCTACAAGTAGCCAACCAGCCCAACGAAAGCAAGAAATAAGACTCAGCTGCCGGCGCAACCCGCTCCTTTCCCCCGCGGCCCCGGAGGTGGCATCATCTCCGGGGCTGTTTTGCGCTCCAAGCCCGTTTGCCCTCCAAGCATCGACACCCCTGAAAACCAATCCGGCCCGTCCTGCGTAGAATGCCAATGTAAGCCCTTCGGGAAAAACTCGAGTACAGCAGATCCTTGTATTGATGGAGACTCCATGGAGCCGGAGAACCAGTCCCCTTCCACAGCGGCGCCCGACGCAAATCACGCCGAACCTGTTCTGACTCGAGCCCCCTCGGAACCCGCTCCCGCTGAGCAGCCCTATCGCGGCCTGCTCTGGATCTTCATAGGCCCCCAGGGGCTGCGCGCCGGCTGGTCGGTGCTCTTGTTCTTGCTGCTTTTCTACTCGCTCGAGTACGCGCTCGTCGTCGCGATTTTTCATTTCCATTTGATCCGTGGGGCGGATGAGTTCACACCCAGGTCCCAGCTCTTTGAGGAAGTGGCAAGCGTGCTCTCATTGCTCATCGCGGTCGGGCTCGTCGGCCTCATTGAGGGACGGCGAATTCTGGCCTATAACCTCACCGGCCCCCGCCGGACGCAGCATTTCTTCTTCGGTCTCGCAGCAGGGTTTCTTGCCGTTTCCGCGCTGATCGGCGTCCTGGCGGCGGGTGGCTGGCTGCACTTCGGCCCGGTTGCGCTCTCCGGCGCTGCCATCTTCCGGTATGCCCTGTTGTGGGGCTGCGTTTTTCTCCTGGGCGCCTGCTTCGAGGAGGGGGAGTTCCGCTGCTACCTGCTCTTCACCCTCAACCGCGGCATCAACTACTGGTGGGCCCTGGGCATTTGTGCCTACTTCTGCGCGCGCCTGGCCATCAGACATCACCAAGACAGCAATGTATGGGGAGTGTATGCCGTCGTTCTAGTGGGCCTCATTCCCTGCTTGCTCCTTCACCTCAGGCGCGCGCCCAGCAGTGGATTTTGGTGCGCGGCGTGGGTGACGTCAACCTATTTCGGCTATGTGCATATCTCCAACCCTAACGAAAGCTGGATCGGCATCTTTGCCGCCGCTTTTATCGGTTTCGTCTTCTGCGTAAGCGTGCGCGTAACGGGCTCGGCCTGGTGGGCCATCGGCTGCCATGCCGGCTGGGACTGGGCCGAGACGTATTTCTACGGCACCGCCGATAGCGGTCTCACTCCGCAAGGCTGCTACCTGACCAGCAGCCCGGCAGGCAATCCCTTGTGGAGCGGAGGCGCCGTCGGCCCGGAGGGCAGTCTGCTGGTGCTGGGCGCAATTCTGTTTCTCTTGGCTTTGGTTCTGGTCTACGGACGCTTGAGTGCCCGCTCGCAAAGTGCGCCGGAAGCGGCCATGCCCCTACCGTAAACCGCCCATCCACGGCCGACCGGCGAGCGTATCCTGAATCTGGCCAATGTCCGATTCGTCTTCATCCACTCTGTCTGCGCGCCAGGCCGCGTCGCGCCGGCACCGCACAGCCCGCTGGCCGCGAATCTTGCTCTGGACCAGCGGCGGACTGCTCGCTCTGCTCCTGTTCGCCGCGGGAGTGGGCGTTCTGTGGCTCCGTTCGGTAGCCAAAGCCGCTTTGCCGCAACTCGACGGCGACGTCCATCTTGCCGGCATCTCCGCGCCCGTCCTGGCTGCGCCGGTTATTGTCCGCCGCGACGCGCACGGCGTACCCCACATCGAGGCCGCCACCGAGGACGATCTCTTTGTCGCCCAGGGCTACGTCACCGCCCAGGACCGTCTGTGGCAGATGGACGCTTCCCGCCGCGCCGCCAACGGCGACCTGGCTGAGATTCTGGGCTCGGGGCTCGTTCAAAACGACAAAACGCAACGCGTGTTGCAGATCCGCCTTACAGCCCAGCGCATCTACAACCACTTGCCCGCCGCCGACCGCGCGTATCTCGACGACTACACTCGCGGCGTAAATCTGTACATCGCGCAGTGCGAAAAATCCCACACGCTTCCCCCTGAACTCCGGCTGCTCGGGTACCATCCGCAGCCCTGGAGCGGCGCGGATTCAGTGAGCGTGGGGCTGATGATGGTCGAGACCCTCGACTCGCGCATGACGACCAAGCTCTCGCGCGCCCACGTTGAGGCCAAACTCAACGACCCGCAGCTGATCGCCGATCTATATCCGATTGGTTCGTGGCGCGATCGTCCGCCCACCGGCATCAAGGTCGATCTCAGCGCCCCGCAACCGCAGTTGCCGCCCTCCAAGAAGGATGACGACGAGGAAGATGACGACGAAAATACCCAAACCCGCATCGCGCCAAGTGGCGCTTTATCTCAGTTCGCGTCAAAAACCGAATGGGGCGCGCCGGAAGATCCAGCCGCGATGCTGGCCCTCAAGGGAAATGCCGGTTGCGAAAACTGTGCCGTTGGTTCCAACAACTGGGTCGTCGCCGGCAGCCGCACCGCAAGCGGCAAGCCGCTGCTCTCGAACGACATGCACCTGACGCTCCGCGTGCCCGACACCTGGTACATGGCCGACTTGCGCGCGCCCGGTTTTCACGCTGTCGGCGTCTCGCTCCCCGGCCTTCCCTTCATCGTTGCCGGGCACAACGAGCACGTCGCTTGGGGATTCACCGCGCTCTACGCCGACGTGCAGGATCTCTACACAGAGAAACTCGACGGCAAAGGCAATTACCAGGGCAACGACGCCCAATGGCATCCGCTCGCAGTCGATCGCGAAGTGATCCACGTGCGCGGCGGCCGCGATGTCGTCGTTGACGTCGAATCCACCGAGCACGGGCCGCTGCTGGATCCGCTTCTGTCAGCCGCCGATCCGCCGCTGGCTCTCAAGTGGACCCTCTACGATCCATCGCTCAACGCGCTCCCGCTCTACGAGATGAACGTGGCGTCGAACTGGACAGAGTTTTCGGCCGCGCTCGCGCAATGGAACTGGCCCACGCAGAACCTCGTCTACTCCGACGATCAGGGCCACATCGCCTACCAAGCCATCGGCAAAGTGCCGATTCGTGGGGGTGGGATGTTCTTTGACGAGCCGATTCCGCACGACGTAATGAACCGGCGTTCCGAGTGGGGGAGCTTCGTTGGTTCCCAAGGCCAGCAGCCGTACATCCCCTTCGACCAGATGCCCAACGTCCTCGATCCACCGTCAGGCTTTCTGGCCACAGCCAACTCCCGCGTCACCACCGACAAGTCACCCTACCCGCTCACCGACGATTGGGAAGATCCCTACCGCATCGAGCGCATCTACAAATCCCTTGACGGCCGCGATCAGCTCACGCCTGCCGACATGCTCGCTGTCCAGGCCGACATCTACAGCGAGGTCGATCAAGAGATGGGCCATCGCTTTGCCTACGCCATCGACCACACGCCCGGCCCCGATGGCAATGGCGATCCAGAGTTGCGCCAGGCAGCCGACCTCATGCGCAGTTGGGACGGCCGCCTCACCACCGATTCCGCGGCCGCTTCTCTCGTCACCCAGACCCGCGCCGCGCTTTGGCCCATGATTCTGGAGCCCAAATTGGGCAAGCTGGCCTCCGACTACCACTGGAGCGAGTCGAATTTTGCGCTGGAAGAAATCGTGATGCACGCCAAGCCGAAGTGGCTTCCCATGGGTTATAAAAACTGGGATCCGCTGCTCACTGCGGCCGTGCGCAAAGGCATGCGCAACGGAAAAGCGCCCGCCGATGTGGACCGCTGGACCTATGGAAGCTGGCACGTGGTCGATGTCGAGCATCCCCTCGCCGCGTTTCTACCCCTCGTCGGCCGCGTGGCCGGAACCGGGCCCCAGCCGCAAAGCGGCGACGGCACCACCGTGAAGCAGGTCGGCCGCACCCTGGGCCCCTCGCAGCGCTTCACCATGGACTGGAGCAACATCGACAGTTCGACAGAGAACATTGTGATGGGCGAGAGCGGCAACCCGCTCAGCCCGTACTTCCGCGACCAGTGGAACGACTGGTACAACGGAACCACGTTTGCGCTGCCCTTCACCCCGGCCGCGGTCGCTGCCCAGACCCGCCACACGTTGCGTTTGCTGCCATGAAGACACAGGGAACGAGGGACCAAGGGGCCAAGGGACCAAGAGCGCCCGACGCTTCGCTTCCCGCCCTCGGCAAGCATCTTGGCCTAGTCCTGATCCTGCTCGCCGCATTCGTCGCCATCGTTCCCCAGCTCCTGCGCGGCAACTCCTGCGGCCACGACTTCGACGTCCACCTCGTCTCCTGGCTCGACTGCGTAAACGCCTGGCATCACGGCATTCCTTATCCGCACTGGGCTCCCAGCCCCAACTACGGCGCCGGTGAGCCGCGTTTCGTCTTCTATCCGCCGCTCACCTGGATGCTGGGCGCGGTCCTCGGTCTTGTTTTACCGTGGCATCTCGCGCCCATCGCGCTAACCTTTCTCACCCTGGCCGCAACCGGCCTGGCCACGCGCGCCCTCGCTCTTGAAGCCCTCGACGATCTTCCCGCCACGCTCGCCGGTTGCGCGTCGCTTTTCTCCTTATTCACGCTCTTCACCGCCTACGAGCGCTCCGCGTTTCCTGAGTTTGCAGGCGGATTCTGGCTCCCGCTTATCATGCTGTTCGTGATGCGCGATCGGCATCCCTCCGCCTCGCTCCTCCGCCGCTCTTTTGACGGTTCTACCGTTCTTCTCACCCTCGCACTTGTCGGTGCGTGGCTTTCAAACCTTCCCCTCGGCGTAATGGCCGGTTATCTCATTGCCGGTGTCGCGCTGCTCTGGGCTTTGGTCATCAAATCCTGGGCCCCGCTGCTTCGCGCTGCGCTCGCGGCAGTCCTGGGTCTCGGCCTCGCCGCTATCTACTGGCTCCCGGCGGCATTCGAGCGCAACTGGGTCGACATCAAGCAGGCCACCGAAGATCCCGGCTACAACTTCGAGAACAACTGGCTCTTCGCGCATCACGCCAACCCGTTACTCGCACTGCACGACGACATTCTGCATCAGGTTTCCTGGATTGCCATCTCCATGATCGCCGTGGCCGTCGCCGGCATCGCGATCAGTTGGCGCCGCGGCACGTTACCCATCGCCAAAACTACCGCCTTCCGTTTCTGGTGGGTTCCGCTGGCCGCCATTCCCGTCGTGGTCTTCTTCATGCTCTTTCCAATCTCGCGACCGTTGTGGTTCTTGCTGCCGGAGATGCGTTTTCTGCAGTATCCCTGGCGCTGGCTGGAGGCGGTGGAAGCGCCCATGGCGATTTTTGTTGTCACCGCAATCTGGCCCTCCGGCCGGCGCGCTCGCGTCACCGTGCTGTCGGTCTGCGCCGCGGTTTTCCTGGCGTCCACGGTGTATGCGGCGAAAGTTTTCTTCCAGGTCTGCTACCCCGAAGACACCGTCGCTTCAGTGCTCTTCGATTACCGGTCTGGCGCGGGCTTTGAAGGCATGTACGAGTACGAACCGCCTGGCGGCGACGACTCCAGCATCGCCACCGGCCTTCCCGACGCCTGCCTCGTCAACGATTCTTCCCTCGTTCTGGGCAAGCCCAATCCCGACGACCCCGACGCCAATCCCGTATGGAGTCCCGATCAGGGCAGTTGCCAGGCCACATTCGCGCTCGTCCACCGCAACAAGACCAACCCCGAGCACCGCGAGATTCGCGCCACGACCGCTCATGCCGGCTATTTGGTGCTGCGCCTCGTCAGCTACCCCGCATGGCGCATTCGCGTGAACGGCCAGCTCCAGACGGCTTTGCCGAAGCGCGACGACGGCCTCATCGTCGTGCCCGTCCCGCAAGGCGCGGTGGATGTGACCGTAGACTGGACTCGCTCGCCCGACGTCGTGGCCGGCCGCTGGGTGAGCGCCGTGAGCGTGCCCCTGCTCATCGCCCTGTGGTGGGTTGAACGCCGCCGCGGCCCAATTCGTCTAACATGAAAAGAAGCATGCCTGCCGACGTAAAATCGCTGATCCAGGAAGGCGCCGACCTCACCGACCACGCGTTGGAGTCGCTGATTCCATCCGTTGATACGGTTCCGGCTTCGATCCACGGCGCCATGCGTCACTCGGTTTTTGCCGGCGGCAAGCGCCTGCGCCCGGTGTTGGCCATGCAGGCCGGCGTCACCATTGCGGGTACGCTGCCCAAAGGCATCGAGCGCCTTGGCGCGGCTCTCGAAATGCTCCACACCTATTCGCTCATCCACGACGACCTGCCCGCTCTCGACAACGACGACCTGCGCCGCGGCAAGCCCACCTGCCACAAGGCCTTTGGCGAAGCCATCGCCATTCTGGCCGGCGATGCCCTGCAAACCCGCGCCTTCGAGGTGCTGGCCGGGCTCGATTGCCCGCCCGCCGCTACAGTCAAGATCATCGGCCTCATTGCCAACGCTGTGGGCACGGTCGAAGGCATGATCGGCGGCCAGGTGCTCGATATCGAAAGCGAACACCTCAAGCCCACACCGGAACTTGTCGAAGCCATCCATCGCGCCAAGACCGGCGCGCTCATCCGCGTCAGCGTAGTCTCGGGCGGCGTCTATGCGGGGGCAACCGCCGATGACGTTGTGCGTCTCGATCGCTTCGGCCGCAAGGCCGGTCTTGCCTTCCAGATTGTCGATGACGTGCTCGACGTGACGGTGGATTCGGCGCAATTGGGCAAGACCGCGGGCAAGGATCAGGCCACGGAAAAGGCCACCTGGCCGGCCGTTTACGGCATTGAGCAGAGCCTTCGCGACGCCGCGCAGCTCGTCGACGAGGCCTTCGCCGCGCTCGAGCCCTACGGCAGCCGCGCCGACGGCCTTAAAGCCGTCGCCCGTTACCTCGTCGACCGCAAAAATTGATGGAGTTTCTTGGGGTGTAGCGCCGGTCTCCTGACCGGCTGTCGTGTGGGTCTCCAGACCCGCGCCTGCAACGAGCGCTTGTCTCTCGCTGGAGTGGCAGATCGGCCGTGGAGCTGCCATCCACACTCACACCCACACTCACACTCGCACTGAGAGCGCTACTTGCCGAGCACCCGGCGCAGCTTCTCGCCCTGCACCGAAAGGTCATCTACGGCCGCTTGCGCGCGGCCGAGCATCCCCTGCATCTCTTCAAGGTAGGCGGGAAGCGCATTCCACCATTGGCCCACCACTTCCTGCTGATCCAGCATGACCAGGGCGGCGCCGGCCATGGCCGTTACCAGGCCGGCGCGCCGCTTGCCGGCAACCAGCAGAACGCCGCTAGCCGCCAGCGTTCCCGCCGCGGCAATCCGGACCCAGCTCATCGATTTGGCCTCGCTGGCGCACGATTCGCCCGCGTAGCTCATTGACTTTGTAAGCGGTACAACCACCATGGCCTCTCCCTGCCTTCCGGTCCTCGGCCCGATCATCCTTGAACCCTATTGCCTAAAGTATCGCTCGAAAGCCCGGCCCACGGCGACAGAAAACTCCGCTCGGCCCCGCAACCGCCAATTCAAATCGATCAATCCAGCCCGTCAATCCAGATCGATCTCGCGAAAAGGCTTGCCCTCATCCGGAGCGTCCTTCGCCTTGCGCATCGCCTCGGCAAATTTCTTCTCCAGCAAGTCGGCCTTGTTCTTCTCCGCGTCCACACTCTGCCGAAAAATCGATTCCGTCCGCTCCCCGTGCTCGCGCATTGCCTTGGCCGCCGTCTCCAGGTCCTCGAACATGCGTTTGCGCGGCGCCGGTGTGTGGCTCACCACCAGCCCGGTCGCGGCGTCGATTTTCAGCATCGCCCCACAATCCGGGCACGCCACTTCGAACGTCTTGTCCTTGTTCTTGGCCATTTCAACTGGTATTTTATGCGTTCCCATCCGCTTTTGGCAGAGGTTTTCCGCTGTGTGTGGCTCGCCCGGGGTGAAACCGTACGTTTTCCGTCCCACCTTCGCGCCGCGCCCGCATCATTCAATCGTCACATGCAGACTCCATTGCTGCTCGTTCGGATTGGGCGGCTCCCACGAGCGCACGTAATGCAGCATCAATACGCCCGTCCCCTTGCCTGTGGGCGCAAAGTCGATGATCTGCACAGTCGGAGCCCCCACGAGGCCCGGCGGCGGCTGCGTCCACGACTGGCCCGTCAGCTTCAGCAATGCGGTCGATTGTTTCTGCACGTACCACTCGTATCCGGTGGTGGGATTGGAACTGAGCCGAACCTCCAGCACGTCCCCCATCTTGATCTGTACGGTTTTGCCGTTGTCGGCATCGGTCACGGTCTTTGTGGCCGCTCGAACCACGGCCGGGCAAACGACCAGCAGGAATAGAGCGACGAGAAGAAGCCAGGAATGAGCAGCAGACTTTCGGTGCATTCGTGCAACCAGCATGATGAAACGCCTTTCTCGCAGCCGCGCCGAACCGGCCGGTCGCGCCGCGCACACCGAAGATAATCCCATTGCAGTCCGTTTGCAACCGTCGCCGCTACGTCACCGGCCCCGGATTGAACAGCGCAAACTCGTTGTGCAATCCCCAGTGGTCGGCCCACGCTTTCTTCCTCCCGCTGGCCACTTCCAAAATCATAGAAAAAATCTCCCAGCCAACCTCTTCCACCGTTGCCTCGGCGGTCGCAATTCGTCCCGCATCAATGTCAATCAGGTCGGACCAGCGCCGCGCCAATCCGCTGTTCGACGCCACTTTGATCACCGGCGCCATGGCCAGGCCGTACGGCGTGCCGCGACCCGTGGTAAAGATGTGCATATTCATTGACGCGGCCAGTTGCAGTGTGCCGCAGATGAAATCGCTGGCCGGCGTGGCCGCAAAAATCAGCCCCTTCTGCGTCACCCGCTCGCCCGGTCCGGCCACTCCCATCAGTGCCGTGCTGCCTGCCTTGGCAATCGACCCCATTGCCTTCTCCACCACGTTGGCCAAGCCGCCCTGCCTGTTGCCCGGCGTGGGATTCGCCGCTCGATCTGCCCCGCCCTGCCGCAGGTACTCGTCGTACCACGCCATCTCGCGCACAAATTCCCGCGCAATCTCCGGCGTAGCGGCCCGCGCCGTCAGCAAGTGCGCCGCATCGCGCACCTCTGTGACTTCAGAAAACATCACCGTCGCTCCGGCGCGCACCAGCAGGTCCGCCGCAAAACCCACCGCGGGATTCGCCGTCACGCCCGAAAGCGCGTCCGATCCCCCGCACTGCAAACCCACCACCAGGTCGGCAGCAGGGCACGCCACGCGCCGCCGCCGCTCCAGCTTTTCCAGTTTCTTCTCGGCCAGCGCCATGATCGTGGCCACCATCTCGCTGAAGCCTTCCTTCGCGTCCTGCAGCACCGCAACCGAAGTTTCCTCGAGCACCGGCAACTCGTTCGCACCCATCAGGCGCACCGGCTGCAATTTTTCGCAGCCCAGGCTCACCACCATCACTTCGCCGCCGAAATTCGGATGGAGCGCCAGGTTGCGCAGCGTGCGAATGGGAATCGCCGCGCCCGGCGCATCGATGGCTACGCCGCAGCCGTAAGGATGCGTGATGGCAACGACGTCGTCCACGTGCGGGTAGCGCGGCAAAATCTCTGCCTTGATGCGCCGCACCGCATGTTCCGCCGTCGGCGCCACGCATTGCACCGTGGTGCTGATGCCCAGAATGCTTTTCGTCCCCGCCGAACCGTCGGGATTGCGATAACCCTCAAAGGTGTATCCCTCGAGCGGAGCGAGCGGCTGCGGCGTCGCCGTGGCCAGTGGGCAATCGGCGAGCCGCGGCGCTGCCGGCGGCGTCATCAATCCTTCATGCACCCAGCTGCCGCGCGCAATCGCCCGCTTCGCGTAGCCGATCGGCACGCCATAGCGCACAATCGCGTCGCCCTCCGCGAGATCGGCCAGCGCCACTTTGTGAGCCTCTGGAACCGCCTCGCGCAGTTCAAGACCCGATGCGAACTGGGCGCCCGCGCGCAGCCCGCCCTCATTCACGACAACCGCAACATTGTCGCTGGCATGTACGCGAATCAAACGGGGCTCAATGGTTGAGGTCATGAAACGATGCTAGTGTCCCGTCTCCAGAACTCGCAACTTAAATACCGCTGTCATCTTGAGCGAGGTCGCTGTGGCGACCGAGTCGAAGGACCTGCGGTTGCTTTTCCGCTTTTGTGCAACGAGCTTTCGGGACAAGACACTAGCTCCGTCGCGCTCTGTTCCCTGGCCACTGTCGCACGGTCACGCGCGCAACGTTGATTTGCTCGCTGTTCGTCCGGATTTCCGTCCGCACCACTCCGCTTTACAGACCCATCCCCGTTCGCATACAAGGTTGAGGGCGACGCCGGGACAGCCTGAGTCGCGGCGTTGCATGGTACCGTGAAACCGAAGCATCGAACGGATAGGATCCAGCTTGATCGCAGAGCGGCAAACCCGCGTCCGCTACCTCATCATTGCGATTCTTTTTTTCGTCAGCTGCTTCAGCTTTGCTGACCGCTCGGTGCTATCGCAGGCCGTCTCGGTAATGCCCAAAGAGATGGACCTGACGGCGCAGCGCTTGAGCTATTTGCTGTTCGCCTTCGGGTGGGCCTACGCGCTGGGGCAGTTGCCCTCGGGCGGCCTGCTCGACCGCTTCGGATCCAAGCGCGTTTATGGCATCGCCATCATCGGCTGGTCGGTTTGCGCCTTCCTCACCGCCTTCGCCGGCTACTTCGCCGCCAGTGCCGCGTTCACGGCCATATTCATTCTCCGCGTGTTCTCCGGCCTGTTTCAATCGCCCGTCTTTCCCGGCAACGGCCGCATTGTTGCCTCCTGGTTTCCCACTGCGGAGCGCGGCCGCGCCTCGGCCATCTTCAACTCCGCGCAATATTTCGCGCTGCCCATCTTTGCGCCCATCTTCGGATGGCTCATTCACACTTCCGGCTGGCGCGCCTGCTTCTGGTTCATGGGCGTATTGGGTCTGGTGCTCGCTGTGGTCTGGTTCACCAACATCTACGGCGTCAAAGAACATCCCAGCATTTCGCAGTCAGAGATTGAAGCCATCGAGCGCGGCGGCGGCCTCGTCAATACCGACTCCGCCGCAGGCGTGAAGAAGAACACCCTCACCTGGGCAACCGTCAAAATGCTCCTCAGCTACCGCATGCTGGTGGGCGTTTACATCGGCCAGTACTGCATCACCACGCTCACCTGGTTTTTTCTCACCTGGTTCCCGCTGTATCTTTCGCAAGCGCGTCACATGTCGGTGCTGAAAGTCGGCTTTGCGGCGGCCGTGCCCGGCTTGTGCGGAGGCATCGGCGGCATCCTCGGCGGCATCTTCTCTGACCGTTTGCTGCGCCGCGGCCATTCGCTCAGCTTCGCGCGCAAATTGCCCATCATGGCCGGCATGGCCCTCTCCATGACCATCATCGCCTGCAACTACGCGTCCTCGCAGAGCATCATGATTCTCTTCATGTCGATTTCGTTCTTCGGCAAAGGCATCGGCGCACTGGGCTGGACCGTCGTCTCCGATACCTCGCCCAAAGGCATGGTGGGCATGAACGGCGCGCTCTTCAACCTCTTCGGTAACATCGCCGGCATCACCACGCCATTAGTCATCGGATATATTGTCGAGAAGACCCACTCCTACAACGGCGCGCTCATCTTTGTCGGCCTCATCGCCTTCTGCGCCATTGTGAGCTACGGTCCCATCGTCGGCGAAATCAAGCGCCTCGACTTCGGTACTTCCGCAACCTCATAAATCTCCGGGTGCCCCACGTCCCTCGCATTTGGGGACGTGGGAAATTGCAGGCCTTAACTCAGCACCCTCCCGTGCCCCATCCTTTTCGGTCGCCGCAGCGACTGAAAAGGGTGGGAGACTACGCTTACAATCGCCAAAGGAGACTGAACCCATGCCCGAATGGCCCGGAAACATTCCCCGCAACGCATTCAAGCAGGCGCTCTCTCGCTACGAGCGGCAAGTTGGATTCTGGTGCAGCATGGCTAGCCCCGTTGCGGCCGAAATTCTGGCCGGCGCGGGATTCGATTGGATCGTCATCGACGGCGAGCATGCGCCCAACGACATCACCACGCTGCTGCCGCAGTTGCAGGCCATGCGCGGCGGCACGGCAGAGCCTGTCTTCCGCGTGCCCTGGAACGAGCCGGTCATCATCAAGCGGGCGCTCGACGTGGGCGCGCGCTCCCTGCTCATTCCCTTCGTGCAAAATGAAGACGAGGCGCGAAAGGCCGTCGCCGCCACGCGCTATCCGCCGCTCGGCATTCGCGGCGTTGCCGTCGCGCACCGCGGCAGCGACTACGGCCGCATTCAGGGCTATCACCGCAACGCGCACCTCGATACCTGCGTCCTCGTGCAGTTGGAAACCAAAATCGCGCTCAAGGAGATCGAGGCCGTAGCCGCCGTCGAAGGCGTCGACGGCATCTTCATCGGCCCCAGCGATCTGGCCGCCGCCTTCGGCCATCTCGGCAACACCAAACATCCTGACGTGCAGGCCGCTATCCTCGACGCCGCCGCGCGCATCCGCGCCAAGGGAAAATCCGCGGGCACGCTCGCCGGCAATGCCGACGACGCCGATGCGCTCTTTGAAGCGGGCTTCAACTTCATCGCCGTAGGCAGCGATACGGGCATTCTGGCGCGCAACGCCGACGCCCTGGCCGCGCGCTTCCGCAAGACATAGCCACTGATCGGGTGCCCCACCCTCGCGACGTCTTTGTTTTTGTCGCTAGGGTGGGGACCGCTGACTCGCCGACTCGCTAATCCGTCGGCTCTCTAACTCCGCTGCGCCGTCGCAACCGGTGGCATCACCGCCCGTGCAGCAGAAGCAGGCGCACTGTCACACCTCCGGCAATCGCAGCCGCTGCGGCTGCAATGCGGTGTGCGTTGCGCGATGCGGCGTTCACGTGCTGCGGCATGGTAAGCAAAGAGCCGGTCGCGATCAGCGCGGCCATCGCTACCGCCAGGACGGCGATCGCCGCGAAGAACGCGGCTCTCGATTCCACCGGCCTTCCCGCGTGGTAAATCACCATCACGGTGTAGACGACCCACGTGAGGGCGAGAAGCTTGTGGATGCCCGGGAAGGCCGCCTGTCCCGCATTACCCCGCCAGAATCCTGTCGCCATCGTCGCCAGGAACAAAAGACCGATCACGATGAATTGATGCGTGAGAGTCATAAGAGCCCCCATCCATGCTCCGGCCATCCCCGCTGACTTGCTGATTCGCTGACCCGCTGACTTGCCGGCTTGCTGACTCCGCCAACCCCGCTAACTCCGCTCTACCGGCAAAGCCATCCGCCGTCCACCACCAGCACGTGGCCCTGCACGTAGTTGCTCGCCTCCGAGGCCAGAAACACCGCCGCGCCCGCCAAATCCGAAGGCAGGCCCCAGCGTCCCATGGGAATCCTGTTCAGGATCGCGGCCGAACGCGCCGCGTCGGCGCGCAATGCCGTCGTGTTGTCCGTCGCCATGTAGCCGGGAGCGATGGCATTCACGTTGATGCCTTTGTCGGCCCACTCATTGGCCAGCGCCTTAGTCAGCTGCGCCACGCCGCCCTTCGCCGCGGCATATCCGGGCACCAGGATTCCGCCCTGAAACGCCAGAAGTGAAGCCGTGTTGATGATCTTGCCGTGCCCCTGCGCCAACATCAGGCGGCCCGCATATTGGCTCAGGAACCACACCGCGTTCAAATTCGTGTTGATCACCGTGTTCCAGAACTCTTCCGAGTGCTCGGCCGCCGGCGCGCGCCTGATGGTTCCCGCGTTGTTCACCAGGATGTCGATCGAGCCGAACTCCTTCACCGTGTCGTCCACCAGCATCTTGCGAATCGCTTCATCGCACACGTCGCCCGAGCGCGTGAGATAGCGGACGCCTGTCTTCTTCACTTCCTCGATGGTCGAATCCAGAACTTTGTCGTAGTTGTGCAGCGTTACGTTGGCGCCGGCCTGGGCAAAGGCGATCGCCATGCCGGCTCCCAGGCCCTGCCCGGAACCGGTGACCAGTGCGTTCTTGCCCTTGAGGCTGAAGAGATCGAGGATTCCCATGAACGTTGCTCCTTAAGTCGTGAGAATTGGGTCGTGAAAATTGAGTTGCGAGAATTAGGACGCCTCGGCGATCGCGCCCTGACGTTCGCATCCATTATCCTCGCAACACCGCGGCTCCCGTGTCGTTCACGGCAACCTTGAAAAGCTTGAGCGGCTTGGGCGGCGTCCCGCTCAACCCCGCGAGCACGCGTTTATGCACGCAGCAACGCCTGCGCCGCTTTTACC